>CAYWTL010000101.1:0-7055 GCA_964460245.1 uncultured Syntrophaceae bacterium
AGGACGCCCTGTTTTCCCTCGGAGTCATCGTCGGCGCCGCCCTGATCATGCTGTTCGGCTGGAACGTCATCGACCCGCTGCTTTCCATCGCAATCAGTTTGTTCATTCTTCGGGAAATCTACAAGATCGTCCGGCAGACTGTCGATTCGCTGCTCGATGCCGTGCCGCCGGGCATCGATTTTATTCAGGTCCGAAGCGATCTGCTCTCCATCCCCGGGGTGGCCGAGGTCAGCGATCTTCATGTCTGGCGGACGGGCGCGGACCGCAAACTCCTTTCCGCGCATCTCCGCATGATGAAGGAAGCATCGGACAGCGAATCGATCATCCGGCAGGCCCAGGAGATGCTCATGCACAAATACGGGATCAATCACACCACCCTGCAGATTCTGCCTTTCTCGGCCGGGGACATGGAGCACTGCAACCACTGCAACTGAAGGGAGTACGAACATGTACTTTGAAAAAAGTTATTTTTATCTTTCTTAAAGGTGTATCCTTTTCCCCACTCCACCCGTCTACAGGATCAAATGGCGATCGTTAGGACGGTCAATATCAAAATGGATGAAAAGGAGACGTGAAATGAAAAAGATGTTTGGTCCGATGATGGAGGAGTTCCTGAAAGGCATGTCCGAAGAGGATAAACAGAAGATGAATACCTGCTTGGATTCGATGGCTGCGAAATGCCCATGCAGTAACTGGAAGGGCATGTCTGAAGAGGACAAGGGGAAAATGATGGACATGATGAAGTCTTTCTGCGGCAACAAGATGGAAATGATGTCCTCTTTTGCGAAGTGCGCCGTTTTTGGGAAATAAGGATTTTGCTCATATCCCGGAACAACTTGACAAGAATCATTAAACGGAGGGAACAAAGAAATGTGCTGGTGGTATGGCAATGCGTCCTGGCCCATGTGGGGCTGGTGGGTGATTCCCCTGATCGGCATGACCCTGTGTATCCTCATGTGCCTCTTTTTCAGGTCCAGGACAACCGGCTGGCATTGTTGTGGCCGGGATAGCGCCCGTTTTAAGGACCTTGAAGAGATGAAAAAAGAAATCACTGCGCTGCGGGAAGAAATCGGAAAAACAAGGGGGAAATGAGGGGCATGAACATGAACGAACAAACGAGAAAACTGATTGCCGTGGGCGCGTCGGTGGGGGCCAACTGCCACCCCTGCCTGGAATATCATGTCGGCAAAGCCCTGGAATCCGGAGTCGACCGCGATGAGATCATGGAGGCCGTCGACATTGCGAAAAACGTGCGGCGGGGCGCCGCCGCCAGCATGGACAGGCTGGCCCTTCATCTTGTGCGGGATCGCCTGCCTCTGACATCAGGAGTAGAGGAAAAATGCGAGTGCTGTTCATAACAGGGCTGTTCGATCAAACCATCGAGTGTAACCAGGCATGACCGGCGACGAAATCAGTTTCCAGAAAATCCACAGGGAATTCCGCGGCAGGATTCTCCGCTACCTGGCGCGCATGGTCGGCGAGAATGATGCGGAAGACCTGACCCAGGAGGTGTTTGCAAAAGTCAGCCGGGCGCTGAAAGCCTTTCGCGGCGAAGCGCAACTGTCCACGTGGGTATACCAGATCGCCACCCATGCCGCCCTGGACAGGCTGCGCCGCCCCTCCGCCCGTCAGGAAAACGAACAGGGGCTTCCGGTGGAAGCCATCGCCGAAAGCGAGGCGGACAAGGACATCTGGACGGGCGAGCGGAAGGCTTCCACCGAGCAGCGGCTCATCCGCCAGGAAATGAACGGCTGCATTCGGGAGATCATCGCAACGCTCCCCGAAAACTACCGGACAGTCATCGTGCTGAGTGAGATGGAAGGAATGAAGGACAGCGAGGTTGCCGACATCCTCGGATTGAGCCTCCAGGCCGCCAAGGTGCGGCTGCACCGCGCCCGAATAAGGCTGAAAAAGGAACTGTCGACAGCCTGCATTTTCTACCGCGACGATCGCAATGAACTCGCCTGCGACCGTAAAAACGACTTGATTCAGATTGGCGAAACGAAATCCGTTCCTTCGAGTTGAAAATGGCGCCCTCGTCCAGATTGCTCGTAAATGCAACCGTGTCAGACTCGCTCTTGCTCCATCTATCCCCCCGTCAACCTGTACCCGGGAATTACGAAGCCGGCTGACAGGAATTCCAGATTTGGCGCTGTTCCTTCTCAATATACCAGAATATCGACAAGGTACCCGGCTGCAACGGCTACCAGAAAAACGTTCAGTGCAAAAGCGAAGATCAGCTTTTTCTTGAACATGGAGCCAAGGATGAGCATCTCTGGAATGCTTGCCCCTGCACCGCCGATGATCAGGGCCAGAACCGTCCCTACCCCCATGCCCTTTCCGACCAACGCCGCACTAATCGGGATAACGGTTTCTGCCCGGATGTACATGGGTACTCCGATCAATGCGGCAACCGGAATGGACCAGGAATTGCCTGGTCCCGCCAATCTGACAACCAGATCCTGAGGGAAAAAACCGTAGATAAATGCCCCGATCCCGGCTCCGAGAAGAAGATACCAGAACACTCCCTTGAATGTTTCGACAGCTGAGGAGGATGCGTTTTTCATCTTTTCTTTAAAAGGTACCCGGGCTGAGTCGCTTGCATCAAGACTGAGCGTGCAACATGACGCATGTGCCGAATGCCCTGCAAGCATCTCCATTTCACCTGCACAACAGACGCTTGGTACCGGAAAGGCCGGCAAGATCGACAAGTTTACTTTTTGATCGCTCCCGGCAGAACAGCAGCCGGTGGCAACCGGCTGGATCATTACAAGGCTGGCATCATTTTTTGTTATCTCATCCGCACAACAGGCGTTCTGAAAATTTACTAAAGGCTTTACCTGACGTTCCATTCCAAATTTTGCAAGAAGGCCCGCTGCAACCATGGAACCGAAAAAGGTTACACCCACATAAACCAATGTTACTTGAAGGCCCAGGAGTGAGAGCAAAAGCGCGATAATCACCGGATTCAGGACCGGAGAAGAAAAAAGAAACGCCATGGTCGGACCGAATGGGACGCCGCCCTTCAACAACCCCGCTGTGATGGGCACGGTAGAACAGGAGCAGAAAGGCGTCAGAGCACCCAGACCGGCACCCAGAAGATATTGCACCCACATCAGTTTGTTGGAGAGAAAATCCCGGATGCGGGACGGCGGAAGGTATTCCGTCAGCAAACCGATCAGAAAGGAAACGGCCACAAAGATCAGGATCAGTTCACCGGCAATCACCAGAAAATATTTACCTGCGTCAATGAGATTATTGAGATTAAACACTTACAAATCCTCCATTGTTGTTTACAATATCAACTTTATTTGCCCGCAATCTGCCGCCGTGCCGTCTGAAGAAAAGAATTCAGGCTGATTATCAAGATGTCCCGCAAAGCCGGGTCCATCGCTTCCAGCATCGCCGCCATCTTATTCATAAGTCGGTCTTCAATTCGGTCCAAAAGAGATTTGCCTTCTTCGGTCAAAGTGACGCAACAAACCCTTCCATCTTTTTGATCTTTTTCGCGATGAGCCAGGCCCTTGTCTTCCAAGCGAGCGAGGATGCGGGTAGCTCCTCCTTTCGTGATAGATAAGCTCCTGGCAATATCCTGCATGGTGCAGACATCCATCCGCATTGCTGTGTGTAGGGCGCGGTATTCGCCGGGGGATATTTTTTCCCCGCAACACTCATCCTCCATCTCCTGCGCACCAAAATGGAACAACAAATCTTGCAAGAGTCCCGCAAGTCTTCTGCTTTGCGCATTCATCAAATCCTCTCCCTTTTGCGTGTAGAAAAATTGTACAGTTGGATGATACCCGCGAAGCCCCTCTCGCACATATGGTTGATTATGTCAACGAATAATTTTGGCAGCCTGCTACAGTGCTTGTCAGGCTTCATCGTGGATGGTGTTTACTGCCTTTTTTGACGTATTTCTTTCAAAGGCATTGTCGTTTTATTTTTTTCAGACCCATGCAGAAGACTCTTTTCATTTGCGTTTTCGTTAGCGGTGTCGTTTTGCGTTTTCGCTTTGCGGTTGAAAATTGATTTGGTCTTGTCTAAAATGATGCTTTGCGTCTGTTTTCGCTTCTTTCACCTTGGCCTGCTGCACCGAATACACAGTACCCAGGGTTTCAAGGGAATGCGGCAGGAACGCAATTCTTCGAACATAAGCATAAAGGGAGGGAATCATCATGGCAGGTCAGAATTTGGCGGAGGCGGCGGATTTGATTCGAAACAGTCTGAGGCTGAAGACTTTTCCCGTGGCGGTGAAGTTCCTCAAGGACAATAAGGATTTTCCCGAGAAGACCCGCCGGCCGTCCGTGGCGCTCGGGAAACGGGTGGCCATCTGTCAGGCCGTGACCATGGCCCGGGTCTACGGGTGGACAGTCGGCCTGACGAAAGAGGACATCCTCTGCGTGCCCGCCGCAATCGCCTTCGGCTTCAGCGCGAAGGAACTGGGCATACTTTAATCACACCCAAAAAAGCCCGGCGGATCGACCGCCGGGCTTTTTTAGACTGCCTTCAGGGATTACACGCTAAGAAGCCATTTTCAATGGCCTTCTTTTACGGTTTCATTCAGGGCTCCATCGGGGCGCTTGGATCGGCCAGCCATTCCATGGATGACCCGTCATAGATCTTCACATCCTTGTAACCCAGCATTTCTGTCAATACGAAGGCCCAGGAGGTACAGGTCTTTCCGGTATCACAATAGAGAATGAGTTCCTTTCCCAGGTCATTGCCGACGGCCTTCTCGGCCAGGGCGGCCAGGTCCGCCTTACCCTTGTAAAGCCCTTCGGGCGTGTAAAGCTGACCCACGGGAAGATTCACGGCCCCCTTGATCCGGCCCGGCTTCGGCACAAAAGGAAGCTTCTCCTTCCCAGCATAGAAGTTCGGCGCACGGGTGTCCACAATGGCGGCCTTGCCCAGCTTGCCGAGCACGTAGGCCTTGTCCACGAAGAGGCCCTTGTTCCACTCGGCCTTGAACGGCTTTGCCTTGGCCTTCACCATATCCTGCGACAGGGGTTTCTTTTCCCTGGCCCACTGATCCTGCCCGCCGCTCAAAATGGCCACATTCTTGACGCCGGCATACTTCAGTGTCCAGGCGACACGGGTCATGTCGAACTGATCGGGAACCTTCTCCGTCTTGCCGACGAGAACGACCAGGGAGTCCGCCCCGATTCCGGCATTGCCGATGGTCTCCGCCAGGTCATCCATGGGCGGCAGCTCATTGAGCAGATCCCCTTTCTTGATCGCCCAGGACCCGTAAAATACGTTCACGGCGCCCGGGATGTGACCGGCCTTGTACTCCTCGACCTTGCGCAGATCGACAATGACCAGGTCCGGGTTTTGCAGGTTTTTCTCGAGCCAGTCCGTAGATACAATGGGACCCGCCGCCCTCGCCGCCGCCTGCGCGGGGGCGACGTCCTTTGCCATGGCCGCCAAAGGCAGCAGCAGCACCGCAACCAGAATCGCTTTGAACCATCTCATCTTCTTCATAAAACACGACCTCCTCAATTTTTATTGTTTTCCATTCCGATATTGACAGGCTTTCGCCGGATTTTCGAATTTCCGGAATCCGGGGCGAAACACCGCATCCGGAAAACGTTTTCGCTCATTTTCTGGCCGTTTCGCATGTAGAAAATCCAAAAGGTATGTAAGCCGGACACCACCGGAGCGCGCCGGTGAGAATGGGAACAATGCCCACCACGCCCCACCAGCTCTGGAAATAGAAACCCAGCAGGATGATGATGACACCCGCTACGATCCGGATCATGCGATCGGTTCCACCCACATTGCATTTCATAACGTTCGTTGCCTCCTTATTCGTTTTTTGCTGATTCGTTGCCTGTAACCGGTTCGGCGGTTTCCCGATGAACCTCCTTCGGGACTTGATCCCCATCCGCGACGACGCCTTCTTCCGTTGTGCACTGCATTTCACCTGCAGGCGGGTGCGCCGCGGGAGCAGGCGGCGAATCCTCCTTTTCCAGCTCGCCGATCCACAGGGGATGACGATGCCGGGCGTATTCCAGGCCGACGGCGCCGGTCAGGATCCCCCGCACCATGGGCCGGTTCGGCTTCAGGGCGATGGCCGCCATGTGTGCGAGAAAGGCGAGCAGGAACAGGGCGAAAAAGATATTATGGACCCACGTCGCCGTCAGCACGACCGCCAGCGACAGATCGGGGGCATAAATGTTCTTGTACGTCTTCACCAGTCCGGAGAGGATCAGCATGACAATGATGAACGCCATTCCGGCATAGGCCAGTCGCTGTTCGGGCAGATATTTATGAAAGGGCGGTTCCTCTCCCTTGCCGAAAAAACTCTTGATGACGGCGATGGATGTCTTGAAATCCCCTTTTTGCGGAATCATGCCCCTGTCGCCCCGCATCCCGTGGTAGACTAGGTGGAAAACCGCCGCGGTGATGAAGACGACCGATGCGGCATAGTGCACAGAAAGGGAGACGATAAAATCGCCCGACCAGCCCAGTCCCGGAACGGAGGTGATGTAGTACCGGTTGGCCGTTGGCATCTGAAAGAAACCCGACAACAGGAGAACCAGTCCCGAGACTGCAACGGCCCAATGCTCGATCAGTTCCACCACGCTGTGGCGGACGACCAGCCCCTTTTCCTCGACGACCCGGTCAGCCATTTTTCTCCCACGCTTGCTTCATCTTCGCCTTTCTCCGCGAAAGCCACTGGAAGGCCCCGGCCGCGCCGGCGGCGATTCCCAGGGCAGGCGCCGCCAGAACCGCCTTCCCCAGCGTGTCCGTTCCGGCCATGCCCCGTTTGACGCCGGGCTGCATGTCCGGCTGTCCCGGTTTCTTCTGCATGGTCCGGTTGATCTCCTCGAACGGCACTGGGGCTACATAAAGCGTCGCGGTACCGCCATTTTCCGCTTTTCCGTAGATGTGGCCGCTCATCCGCTTTGCCCGCTCCTCCGCCATGGCTTCGATATCCCTTCTCGGGCCGATAAGGAGGGCCCTCTGAGGGCAGGATTCAACACATCCCGGCAGCTTTCCCGCTTCGAGCCGGTCGTTGCAGAGGTCGCACTTGTACATGACGCCGTTCCCCA
>CAYWTL010000102.1:0-6874 GCA_964460245.1 uncultured Syntrophaceae bacterium
GGCCCCCAAATCGATTTCGAGTCGATCCCGTTACGACCACTTCGGTATCTCTCCGCGAAGCGCTGTCACTCCGAAAGGGCGGCGGATGATATCCGCTTTTCCCTGAAAAATCCACTTAAAATTTCCGCACAGATCTCTTTTTGAATCCCGCGGGTTACCTCCACCGTATGATTCAGCCTGCGGTCTTCGAAAAGGCGGTACAGCGACACGACGCCCCCGTTTTTCGGGTCGTCGGCCCCGTAGACGACCCGCCCGATCCGGGCCTGCAGGATCGCACCGGCACACATGATGCAGGGTTCCAGGGTGACGTACAGGGTGGAGCCGGCGAGCCGGTAGTTCCCCGTTTTTTCCGCCGCCCGGCGGATCGCCAGCATCTCCGCGTGGGCCGACGGATCCTTGAGTGTGATCGGACCGTTGTGCGCCGCCGAAAGGATCTCGTCGCCGCGCGTCACCACGGCGCCGACGGGCACCTCCCCCCGCGCGAGGGCGAGGCGGGCCTGTTCGATGGCCAGGTGAATGAAAGTGTCGTCCGTTTTCATGGGGTGATGCCGGAAAACCCGCAACGCAGGAATGTTTTTAAGAAAGATCAAATACTTTTGGGGTTTTGTCAAGTCAAATGAAGCCCGATGAAGTCAATCCGAGGAAGACGGATGAAATTTCGGGCAGGCATCGCCCCCTCGCGGAGAATACCGGACGGGCCGGGCGAGGGACTCATAAAAGTTGCTTTTTTTTCATCCCCCGGCCTATAAAGGCCGGCATGGAAGAGATCACGCATCGCGCGTCGCAGAAAATCCTGGTTCTGGCCGTTGTCCTTTCCCTGACCGGACACCTCGTGATGCTGGTGGTGACGGGCCTGATGATGCCCGGCGCGGCGAACGACCAGACCCCCTTCCTGTCCGTGGAGTTCAAGGATCCGGACGATGTCGCGGGGGACCGCCGACCGGATTCGAAGCCTGGCGAAGCGGGACCTGATCGTAAGGGCGGGCAGGAGGGAGCGACCGCGCAGACCCGGTTGGAGGATACCGTCGATCTGGGCGATTCGGACAGCCCCTACATTCCCTATCTGAAGAAGCTCAAGAAAAAGATTGCCGGCCTCTGGGGGTACCCCAGGCAGGCCTACGAACGGAGGGAGGAGGGCGACGTGGTGGTCCGTTTCTCCCTGAACCGGAACGGAGGTCTGGAAAAATCCCTCGTCGTGACGTCGTCGGGCTCGGCCTTCCTGGACCTGGGGGCGATGGAGGTGATCGACGCGGCGGCCCCCTACGATCCATTTCCCCGGGAGATGGACCTGCTTCGGCTGCACGTCGTGGCCACGTTCAAATACCGAATGGATCCGTGAAAAGCGCCGCGGTCAGATCTCGGAGATGATCTCCGCCATGGCGCGGTTCAGTTCCATCAGCCGGTCCCGGATCTCCGTCTGCTCCATCCAGGTCCGCGCCTCCAGGGCCGGCCTTCGGTCCCGGATCCGGGTCAGCCGAGATTCCATTTCGCCCACCAGGGAGGCCCAGTCGATCCGGGGAGCCGCTTTCTCCGGATATTCGATGCGCGTGAGCTCCACGCCCGGCTTCAGGATGCTTTCCTCCAGATAGTCCGGGATGAGCACCGGGAACCCGAACTTTTCCCGGATGAGGTTCGCCAGGACCTGCTGGGCGGCGTACTCGCCGTGAACCAGAAAGACCTGCATGGACCGGTTCCGGAAATGGTCCAGCCATTTCAGAATCTGGCTCTGACCGGCATGGGCGGAAAAGCCGTTGATGGTGAACACCCGCGCCCGCACCGCCACGTCCTCGTTGAAGAGGCGGACTTTTTCGGCGCCTTCGACAATCTTGCGGCCCGTGGTCCCCTGCGCCTGGAAGCCGACGATCACGATGCTGGCGCCCTCGCGCCAGAGGTTGTGGCGCAGGTGATGCTTGATCCGCCCTGCGTCCGCCATGCCGCTGGCCGAGATGACCACCGCCGGGCTACGAGCTTCGTTGATCGCCATGGAGGCTTCGGTCGTCTCGGTAAAGCGGAGCTGTTTCAGCGTCAGGGGGTCTTCACCCCGGCTCAGAAGGTTTCGGGCTTCCGCGTCGAAGTAGTCGGCGTGCCGGCGAAAGATCTCCGTCGCTCGAATGGCCAGGGGGCTGTCCACATACACCGGCATGTCCCCGGGGAGCCTTCCATCCTTCGCCAGGAGGTGGAGCGAATAGATGACCTCCTGCGTCCTTTCCACCGCGAAGGCGGGGATGATCACCTTTTCCCCGCGTTCGTAGCTGTACCGGATCGCCTCGGCCAGTTCGTCCAGGCTGGCCGCTTCGTCCTTGTGGTTGCGGTTTCCGTAGGTCGATTCCAGAAAGAGATAGTCGGCTTCCGTGACGACGCCGGGGTCCTTGATGATCAGTTGCGCCGGCCTTCCGATGTCGCCGGAGAAGACCATCTTGAAGGGGGCGCCGTTTTCCTCCGCCCGAATCTCGATGAGGGAAGCCCCCAGGATATGGCCGGCGTCCCGGAAGTTGACGGTCAGGCCCGGCAGGGGCGAAAAGGGCTGCTCGTAGGAGCGGACCTCAATCAGTGGCACCGTCTTGTCCACGTCTTTCCGGGTGTAAAGCGGCGTCGTGCGCGGATCTCCCCGGCGAAGATTCTTCTTGCTTTTCCACTGCGCTTCCATCTCCTGGATATGGGCGCTGTCCTGCAGCATGATCTCCAGCAGGTCCCGCGTCGGCGGGGTCGTGTAGACCTTTCCGTGGAAGCCCTTCTGGACCATGCGCGGCAGCAGTCCGGAGTGATCGATGTGGGCGTGGGTGATCAGGAAAAAATCGATCTGATCGGGACGGTAAAGGTCCACGTCCCAGTTTCTCCTTTCGATCTCCGCGTTGCCCTGGTGCATGCCGCAGTCCACGGCAAAGCGGTGACCGCCGGTCTCCAGGACAAAGCACGATCCGGTGACCGTCCGCGCCGCGCCCATGAACTTGATTTTCATCGGTCCGACCCTTCCCCTTTCCGGTCCGGCGATGCACACGCCGTGAACCGCCTGACGTTTTCATCTTCGCCCGTGGCAATCCGCTTGTCGCCCTTTTCGATGACGACGAAATCCGTCTGATCGGCTTTCAGCTCCTGGCAGATCAGAGGGCCGATCCGGCCGCAGCCGCTCCGCAGTATGCCGCGGAGCGATGCCAATAAGACACAGAAGGCGCATGCTGTCAATCGGTTTGTTCCCGCGAAAGCAGCGATGGCGCGGACTGCGGCCGGCCCGATGCAGCCAAAAAGAGGCTTGTCAAACGCCGGGAAAATTGTTAGGAAAAACCTTCCAGAAAACCCAACGGAAAGGACGCGTCATGGGCGAGGGCATTTCCGATTACACGAAATTCTGCGTAGACCTTCGGCGGCACATGTGGATGGCCGGAGTGGAGACGGAACTGCGCCGGCTGATCTGGCAGATCGCCGTTACCGGGAAGTACATCTCCGCGAAGATTCACGAATCCAACCGGAAACTCGCCGGGTTCAAGAACATCTACGGGGAGGATCAGCTATCCCTGGACCGCAGCGCCGATGTCATCCTGAAGAACCAGCTTCAATTTTCCGGCTTCGTGCGGGAGTACGCCTCGGAGGAGCAGGATGCCGTGGTGGAGATCGGCAAGGGCACGGAGAAATATTTTGTCACAGCCGATCCTCTGGACGGTTCGTCCCTGGTGGAAACCAACCTGGCGATCGGGACCATCATCGGCATCCACAATGGCGCCATCCTGGGGGATGGCCGCACAACGATGGTGGCGGCCCTCTACATCACCTACGGTCCCCTGATCACGATGGTCTACTCGGCGGGCAAGGGAACCCACGAGTTCGTCCTGAACCGCGAGGGGGAGTACGTGCTCTCCCAGGAAAACATCCGGCTGAGGGAAAAGGGCGACATCTACAGTTTGGGCGGCCTGCGGAAGGACTGGACGCCGGGCCACCTCCGTTTCGTCGAATTTCTCGAGGCGGGCGGCTACAAGCTCCGCTACAGCGGCGGGTTCGTGCCGGACATCAACCAGGTCCTGATCAAGAACGGCGGAGTTTTCACCTATCCGGCCCTGAAGAAGAACCCCAAGGGGAAGCTCCGGCTTCTCTTCGAGTTGCAGCCCATGGCGTTCCTGATCGAGCAGGCCGGCGGTTCCGCCACGGACGGGAAAACGAACATCCTCGACATTTCCGTCGAAGACATCGGCCAGCGGAGCGCCATCTACATCGGCAGCCGCTTCGAGGTGGCAAAAGCGAAGGAATTTCTGGAAGCTTGAGGCTTCAGTCCGTCATGCTGCACACCTACGGGCGTGGTTTCCCCGTCGGACAGGAATGAGGAGGAAGCGATGATATTCGAGACCATGGATCAGTTGCGGAAGGGTTTGGACGGCGTGCTCGAGATCAGGGGGGATGACGTGCGCGTGCGGGATGAAAGCCGTCTTCGGCAGTCGCTTGTCGATGACCTGATTTATACCGCGGTCTTCAGCCCGCGGGAAGAGGTCCGCGGGGCCGCCCGCTGGCTCATCCGGCGGGCCGGCGCCGGACTCGGCATCCTGTCCGCTTCGATCCAGCCGCTGTACGAGGCGATGGGCCGCATAGAGGCGAAGGGCTTCACCGTCCCGGCCATCAACATCCGCGCCTTCACCTACCACACGGCCCAGTCCGTTCTGCGGGCCGTCCTGAAAGGGGCGGTCGGGCCCGTGATCTTCGAAATCGCCCGTTCCGAGATCGATTACACCCGTCAGCGTCCGGAGGAATACACGGCGGCGGTGACGGCGGCCGCCATCCGGACGGGATACCGGGGGCCGCTGTTTCTCCAGGGCGACCACTTCCAGGTGAACGCAAAAAAATACGCCGCCGATGCGGCCGCGGAGATCAAGGCGGTCAAGGACCTGATCTGGGAGGCGATCGACGCCGGCTTCTACAATATCGACGTGGACACCTCCACGCTCGTGGACTTGGGCAAGCCCACGGTGCGGGAGCAGCAGAAGCTCAACTACAGCCTGGCGGCGGAGTTAACCGTCATGATCCGGGACCTGGAGCCCGCCGGCGTGACGATCTCCGTGGGCGGCGAGATCGGCGAGGTGGGCGGCAAGAACAGCACCGTGGAGGAGCTTCGCGCCTTCATGGACGGCTATCTGGGGGAGCTGGAAAAGGACGGTGAACGCATCAAGGGCATCAGCAAGATGAGCGTGCAGACGGGGACCACCCACGGCGGCGTGCCGCTGGCGGACGGGACGGTGGCCCAGGTCAAACTGGATTTCGAGACGCTGGAAAAGCTGTCCGAGGCGGCCCGGGCGGAATACGGGCTGTCCGGCGCCGTCCAGCACGGCGCGTCGACGCTGCCGAACGAGGCCTTCGACCGGTTCCCCAAAATCGGGACCGCCGAGATCCACCTGGCCACGGGGTTTCAGAACATCGTCTACGACAGCCCGAACCTGCCGGAAGACCTTCGAAAGAAGATTTACGATTATCTGAAAACCAATATGGCCGGCGAACGGAAGGAATCCGATACGGAGGAGCAGTTCCTCTACAAGACGCGCAAGAAGGGCTTCGGGCCTTTCAAGAGGGAACTCTGGGAACTGCCGGCGGCAAACCTGGAGGCCATCGGCCGGGAGCTGGAGAGCCAGTTCGCCTTTCTCTTCGAAAAGCTGAACGTCAACAACACCGCGGACATCACGGCCCGGTTCGTCCGGCCCGTGGACGTGCCCCTGAAAAAACCGGCGGGGCTGTAGGAAGGTCGGGATCGCCCCTACCGGACCTTGGCGCCGGTTTTGGGGTCGCGGTCGAAGGAGACCAGCGTCAGGCCCGCTTCCGTGTCCGTGGCCAGCAGCATGCCGTGGGACTCCACGCCCATCAGCTTCGTCGGTTTCAGGTTGACGACAACGACGATGCTTTTCCCGACGATCTCCTCCGGCTTGTAGTCCTTGCCCATCCCGGCGACGATGGTCCGCTCCTCGCCCACGTCGATCTTCAGTTTCAGGAGCTTGTTCGATTTCGGCACGGCCTCGGCGGCCAGGACCTTTGCCACCCGAAGGTCGATCTTCTCGAAGTCCTCGTAGCTGATCTCCGCCTTCGCGGCGGCCATTTCCGGTTTTTTCTCTTCCATTTTTTCTTCCTTCTTGAATTCCACCCGGGGGAACAGGGCCTCTCCGCGCGATAGTGCGCAGCCCGGCCGCAGGCCGCCCCAATTCCGGATGGTGTCGAAATTCTGTCCCGTCGCGTCGGCAATTCCGATCTGCTCCATGATCTTTTGCGACGATCCCGGCATGAACGGGGCGATGAAGACGGCAATGATCCGCAGGGACTCCAGAAGGTTGTAGAGAATGGTTTCCAGCCTTTCCCGGTTGGCCGGGTCTTTGGCCAGCGTCCAGGGCTCCCGCTCCACGATGTATTTGTTGGTGACGTTGATGAACTCCCACACGGCCATGAGCGCCTTGTGGAGGCCCAGTTCGCTGAAGCAGTTTTCCACCTCCGCGAGCACCCGCTGCGCCGTTTCCGTCAGGATTCGGTCCTCTTCGGCGGGGGCTTTCGGCGCGGGCGCCTTTCCGTCTCCGTATTTGAGGGCCATCGTGAGGCTGCGGCTCACCAGATTGCCCAGATCGTTGGCCAGGTCGGCGTTGATCCGCTGGACGAAACTCTCTTCGCTGAAGCTGGAATCGAGCCCGAACACCATGTCCCGAAGCAGGAAGTATCGAAAGGGATCGAGTCCGTATTTGTCCTTCAGGTCCAGGGGCTTGACGACGTTTCCCAGGCTCTTGGACATCTTGCTCTGGTCCACGTTCCAGTAACCGTGGACGTTCAGGTGGCGGTAGGGTTCGATCCCGGCCGCCTTGAGCATCGTCGGCCAGTAGATGCCGTGGGGTTTCAGGATGTCCTTGGCGATGAGGTGTTGCGC
>CAYWTL010000103.1:0-6805 GCA_964460245.1 uncultured Syntrophaceae bacterium
GCCTGAACATCGAAATCGAAGGCCAGTACACCAACCAGTGGTCCGCCGGGGCAAACATTTCGTACGGTTTCTGAATATTTACGGAAGGCGGAACAAAGATTCATTCAGGGGGGGGTATGGCGATGGATGAGTCATGGGAGGTCAATCTCAAGCAGGTGATCATCAAAATGGCCGACGGGTCGGTTTTCGGGGGAGAAGTCAATGTGCGCGGATTCAAGCGGCTTTCCGATTACCTTCGCGCCACGGACGACCGTTTTATCGTGATCCTGTCGGACCGGGAAAAAAGCAAAAAAGCCGTGATGGTCAACAAGAGCTTCATCCTCTGGGCCGAAGAAACCGGGTGAAGGACCGGACGGCGCGGAAATCGGGGATCGCAGTTCAATGATCACGTTGTCGGGATCGGGTTCCGACGATGGAAAGGGGTTCAATGTACGATTCAAGACCGTCAATTGAAAAGGGTGATTGTTGTCCGGCCGTCCCGACGACGCTTGAAGAAGCCGACCTCAATTTCGGCTTTCTGGCCGATCTGGCCCTGAAGACGGTTTATTCCGACACCAACTGCACCACGGCGGGCGTTTCCGAGAAGATGTGCCTCAAGATGTCGATCACGGAAGCGCTGCTGCAGCATCTCTACCGTGAAAAACTGGTTGAAATCCGAGGCATCGAAAGCTTCCAGAACCACCGCTACGCCCTGCTCGAAAGGGGCTGGCAGCAGGCAGGTCGGCTCCTGGACCTGAGTGGCTACATCGGGCCGGCCCCGGTTTCACTCCGGGCCTACACGGAAACGATTTCACGGCAAAATATGACGCGGGAACCGGTGACTCCCAAAGCGATCAAAAATGCCCTCTCCGATCTGGTCTTGCCGAAGGGCGCCCTGCAGACGCTGGGGCTCGTGGCGAATTCCCGCCGCAGCCTCTTCATGTACGGAGAGCCCGGGAACGGCAAGACATCCACCGCGGCCGCGCTCCATTCCTCCCAGACCGGGGAGATCTGGATCCCCTATGCCATCGAGGTGGACGGCCAGATCATCAAGGTTTTCGATCCGCACAGCCACTTTCCCGTCGAAGCTCCCGACAACAACGGTTACGACCGGCGATGGATTAAAATCAAGCGCCCCCTGGTGATCGTAGGCGGGGAGATGACGATCGAGACCATGGATCTGATTTTCAGCCGTACGGTTCGCTACTACGAGGCGCCGTTCCAGATGAAGGCCAACGGCGGAACGCTGGTGATCGACGACTTCGGCCGGCAGCGGGTCGACTCCATCGACCTCCTGAACCGCTGGATCATTCCGCTGGAGCGGCAGACCGATTACTTGACTTTGCACACCGGCAAGAAGATCGAGGTGCCGTTCGAGCAACTGCTCATTTTTTCCACCAACCTCGATCTCAAGGGATTGGTGGATGACGCTTTTCTTCGCCGGATGGGCTACCGGCTTTACATCGGCCCCCCGGACAGGGAGCGGTACGGCACGATTTTCCGCAAAGTCGTTCAGTCCCGCGGGCTGGAGTACGACCCGGAGCTGCTGGAATTCCTGATGCGCAAATACGAGAAGGAGCGGCGTCCCATGCGGTGCTGTGAGCCGCGGGACCTGGTGCAGCGGTGCCTGGACATCTGCCGGTACGAAAAACTCGCCGACGCGCTGTCGGTGAAATTGCTCGAGATCGCCTGGGCCAATTATTTCGGGACGGGTAAAGCCGCCTAGCCTCATCGGTCCGGCAACCGTTTCCGTCCATGCCGATTGCGGGCAAATATGAATGCGTGAGGAGCCCTTCCCCTGTCCAGGGTTCACCGCCCTCTGGAGTCCGGACCGGTCGTGATGGTCACGACTTTTCTCAATAATGGTCCGCCGTGGCCTTCCCCTTGAATATCCGGTAGACAAAAATCGTATAGCCGATGACGATGGGCATGCCGACAAGGGCAATCACGCTCATGACCTGCAGGGCGTGGAGTCCCGTCGAGCTGTTGAAAATGGTCAGGCTCAGCCCCGGATCGTTGGAGGCCCGGATGAGGTTGGGATACTGGGCTGCCCCGGCGGCCAGCCAAAGGCCGATAAAGTAAAACGACGACTCCCAGAACGGGGCCCGGTCGTTCTTCTTTGCGAGCGACATCCACAACCCGGAAAGCCCCAGGACGCTGAAGAGCAGGCCCGCATAAAACACGGCGCTCCCCAAGAGCCCCGGGAACGTGATGACCAGAACGGCAAAATAGACGATCGCCGTTGCGACATTCAGCCCCGTCAGCGTTCGGGCCATCTTGAAACACCGCTCCTGCAGCGTCCCCTGCGTCTTCAGGACGGCCCAGGTGGCGCCCTGCAGAAGGACGGCGGCGAATCCGGCGATGCCGAAAATAAGCGGCACGGGTCTCAGAAGCGTGAAGAAGCTCCCCGTGTATTCCATTTTCGCGTCCAGGGGAACGCCGTAGATTACATTGCCCAGGGCAACGCCGAACAGAAGGGCGGCAAGCGCACTGCCGCCGGCAAGGGCCTTTTCCCACAAGCCGGCGCGCGGCTCGTCGTTGGCCCGGAATTCCATCGAGACGGCACGAAAGATGAGTGCGAACAACACCAGCATCATAGCCAGGTAAAAACCGGAAAAGGCCGTGGCGTAGGCATGGGGAAAGGCTGCGAAGAGGGCGCCTCCCCCCGTGATGAGCCAGACCTCATTGCCGTCCCACACGGGGCCGATCGCGTTGATCAGGGTGTCCTTTTCCGTTTTGCCGCGGGCGAGGAAGGGAAGCAGCGCCCCGACACCCAGGTCGAAACCATCGAGCAGGGCGTAACCCATCAGCAAAACGAAAAGGAGTGCATACCAAAGGATTTGAAAATACTCGATGTTATCCATCACATCCATCCTCCCGGTTTTTCTGTTTTGGCGGTCGATGCATTTCAAGGCAAACCGCCGTCCAAAAGGCGATCTCTCTTTGCCAGTCGTTATCTGTCCGGATGAGCCTGTTCATGGAAGGTCGATCGGCTCCCGCATCGGCCTGCGGTCTTGCCGCGAGAATCCGGTTGACCCGTTCCATCATCCTATGCCGCCGCCGGCCCTTTCTTCACGATCTTCAGAAAGATCAGCAGGAACACGGCAAAGAGGAGCGTGTAGATCAGCGTGAACATCGCCAGACTGAAAAGGATCTCTCCGGCGGACACGACGACCGAGGCCGCGTCGGCCGTTTTCATGAGCCCCTGGATGATCCAGGGCTGCCGTCCCACTTCCGCCGCCATCCAGCCCGTCTCGTGCGCGAGATGGGGCAGGGGAATGAGGAAGGGGAGCATTCCCAGAAACCAGCCTGTTGCGTAGAGCTTGCCTTTCCAGAGGAGCCACGCGCCGAACAGCCCGACGGCGATGGCGAGCATGCCCACCCCCACCATGACATGGTAAACCTGGAACGTAAAATTGACCGGAGGCCAGTGTTCCCGGGGAAAGGCCTTCAGGCCCTTGATCTCCGAGTTGAAATCGAAGTTGTATAGGAAGCTCAGGAATTTGGGCATGTATATTCCGTACGTCCTTTCATTTTTCTCGTCCACCCACCCCAGGGCGTAAAGCGGAGCCCCGTTGACCGTTTCGTAGAGGCCCTCGATGGCGGCGGCTTTCACCGGCTGCCGGTCGATGACTTCGACCGCGTGCATGTGGCCGAATCCCAACTGCAGGATTGGGGTGATCGCAAAAAGGATGATTCCCGTCTTCAGCATCATGCGGGCCGTTTCGCCGTGCAGGCCCTTTTTGACGTAGTACCCCGCAATCCCGGCGACCATGATGGCACATGTCATCCAACTGGCCATGACCGTGTGAAAATAGCGGACGATCGTAGACGGATTGAAGACGGCGTCGTAGAAACTGTTGAGAACGATCTTTCCCGCGGCGCTGATTTCATGGCCGGCGGGAGTCTGCATCCACGAGTTGGCTGCGATAATCCAGAAGGCGGACAGGTGCCCCCCGACGAAGACGAGAAGGGCCGAGAGCCAATAGACGCGGCGGGAGACCCGGTTCCTGGCGAAGAGAAGGACGCCGAGAAAGACGGATTCCAGGAAAAAGGCGATGACGCCCTCCGCCGCCAGGAGAGGGCCGAAGACGTCGCCCACCACCCGGGAATAGCCGGACCAGTTCGTGCCGAAGGAAAATTCCATCGTCAGGCCCGTCGCCGTCCCGACGACGAAGATCAGTCCGAGGAGCTTCACCAGGAAGTCCGTGATCTTCTTGTGCATGACGTTGTCGGTTCTCAGATAAAGCGTTTCGGAAATCAGGATGACCAGGGAGGTTCCCAGGGTCATGGCGGGAAAGAGAAAGTGAAACCCCACGGTCATGGCAAACTGAAGCCGGGCAAGCAGCACTGCGTCCATAAAAACCTCCGATAAGATGCCTGAAACGGGTCAAGCTTAATTGACTGATCTCAGCAGGAAAAAGCGATTCATTGCTCACCTCATGGCAGCAGAATCCGGATCACGGACAGGATCATCCAGCGGAAGAAAGCGATCAGCGGGTTCAGCGCCCCCACGTAAAGCAGACCGACGATGATAAACAGTCCGTATGGTTCGAGCCTGGAGAAAGCGTGCTGGTATCTTTCCGACATAAATCCCATGAGGATTTTCGACCCGTCCAGGGGAGGGATCGGGATCAAATTGAAGGCGGCCAGCATGATGTTGATCTGCGCCAGATAGTAGAGCAGCGTCGCCGCCGTTCCTCCCGGAGCGGGAGAGATGACCTGGAACAGGAGAACGGCCAAAAACGCCAGCAGCGTGTTCGCAATGATGCCGGCCGAAGAAACCAGGACAAAACCCTTCCGGGAGTCTCCGATATTCGCGAGGTTGACGGGCACCGGCCTGGCCCAGCCAAAGCCGACCAGGAAAAGCAGGATCGTCCCGACGGGATCAAGATGGTTGAGGGGGTTGAGGGTCAGCCGACCCTGCCACTTTGCCGTCGGATCGCCCAGGCGATAAGCCACCCAGCCATGAGCCAGTTCGTGAATGATGATGGAATAGAGCAGCGGAACGGCCAGCAGGGCAAACGTCAGCGGATCTCGGATCAGAAGCTGTAACAGTCCCATAATTGACGATATCCTTTATCGATGCCGAATGGCGCACTCCCTTTTTCCCACATCTTTAAAATCATATCGAAGTTCGGATTGCAAGCCTTAGAAAGCGTATCGATGTTTTCATCCCGGACTATGGTTAATCGATGCACAGCTTCCGCTTCCAGTCAAGCGGGAATAGCGGGAATAAGGGATACGAGTTGGACGAAGAAGCCATCGGGAATCTCGCCGGGACGGCGGTTGAAAAGTTATAAACCACTTTGAAACTCCGGCTGTTTCAACCATCCGTAAATCGTTCCCCTAACAACCCAGACCACCTATATGCGTGCAGATTTATGAGCTTGCTTTTCAGGGATCGTGTATGTGGCCGCTCCTTCCTGAAAATTGTTCTTCTTATTCCCCAAATTTTACAAGTATTCAATCGGAAGTACTTAAAAACTACAGAAATCTAATTTAATATGTGGTAACAGTCAGTGGAAAGGTCAAAATGCTTTCTTCCAAAGGAATTATGGTACAAAAACATACCCTCCTCATCCTGGGAATCCTGATGATGTGCATGTGTGTGACGGTCCAGCACGCTTCAGGATTCTCAAAATCAAGATCTCGAGCTTCCCATGGGCACCACGCATTGGGAGGCATACATAGGGAACCCCAAAAGTTGATTTTGCGAGCTTCTTCTGCCTTGGTCGAGGACCAGCGGACCGGTGAATTTCTCGTTCAGAAAAATGCAAAAACCATTGTGCCTATTGCATCCATTACGAAGCTAATGAGCGCAATGGTAATGCTGGATACCAAAATGGATCTGCGTGAATCCCTCGTTATCGAACATGAAGACGTTGACACCCTGCGACACAGCCGTTCCCGCCTGCCTGTGGGTACGCGTCTCACGCGACAGGAAGCCCTGCTGCTGGCTTTAATGGCTTCCGAAAACCGGGCGGCTTACGCCTTGAGTCGAACATATCCAGGTGGTAGGAACGCCTTTGTTGCCGCCATGAACACCAAAGCCCAGTCGCTGGGACTGATTGATACTCGCTTTACGGATCCCGCGGGGATTTCCAGTGGTAATGTCTCTTCAGCTTGCGACTTGGCGCGACTGGCGGATGCTTCTTACAGTTATCCACTCATACGGAAATTCACCACTTGTGAAGAGGCGATAATCCAATCGCGTCACCGTAAACTACTCTTCCGGAACACTAATCGATTGATCCGAAGTTCTCGCTGGCAGATTGGTCTCTCCAAGACGGGTTTTATCGATGAGGCGGGTCGATGTCTGGTGATGCAGGCACATGTATCCCAGCGTCCCGTTTTAATCGTACTCCTCGACGCGCCAGGCAAGCTGACCCGCTTCGGCGATGCCAATCGAATCAGGCAGTGGATGGAAGGACAGGCATCGTCGCGAATATCGCGCAGAGCATGACCCAGTCTCCAAACGAAACTGAGGCACTTCGCTTGGCCATTTGAAAGCCACACCCGTATATGTGTCAATGCTGAATCTTCTTCGTTGCTTCATGGCAAGATCCTTTCTCCAATTTCCCGGTTCCATTGAAGCAGCCACTTGGTGATCTTCGCGTCGGTGTAGAAGTTGTTACATCCGGATGTAATCATCCGGCTCCATTGAAGCAGAGCATCGTGCATTTCATCTTTGGTGTATCCACGTAACATCCGGATTGAAAATCCGGCTCCATTGAAGCTTGTCACGCTGGTATTTGAAAATCTACTGGATTGAGTTATGTAGTTCTTCAGTCAGACAGAAAGGGATCAGTATGGAAGATTTAAC
>CAYWTL010000104.1:0-6739 GCA_964460245.1 uncultured Syntrophaceae bacterium
TTCATCATCCCCGGCATCATCGCCGTCATCATCATGATCGTCGGCGCCATGCTGACCTCGCTGGTCATCGCCCGGGAATACGAGAACGGGACTATGGAGACGATCCGCTCCCTGCCCGTCACGGGGAACGAGCTCCTGATCGGTAAGGCGATCCCCTACTTTTTCATCGCGCTGGCGGACGTGCTCATCGCCGTCCTCATGGGGCAGGCGCTCTTCGGCGTCGTCATGAAGGCCGGCTTCTGGCTCATGATCCTGGCCTCGTCCGTCTATATCCTGGTCGCGCTGATGCTGGGCCTGCTGATTTCCGCGGTCACGAAATCGCAGCTCGTGGCCAACCAGATGGCGGTCATGATCACTTACCTCCCTTCGCTGCTCCTGTCCAACTTCGTGTTTCCGGTGGTCAACATGCCCAAGGCGCTCCAGCTCCTGACGGGCATCGTGCCGGCGACCTATTATATCGAGATCCTGAACGGCATCTATCTCAAGAACCTCGCCCTGGCCCAGATGTGGCCGAATTATCTGGTCCTGGCCGGAATGATGCTGCTGCTGGCGGCGGCGAACGTCATGGTGATGAAGCGGGAGGGGTTCTGAGATGAACCGGATCCGGATCCGCGAACTGGTGCGCAAGGAATTCATTCAGCTCTTCCGGGACAGAAAAAACAGGCCCATTCTGATCATTGCGCCCATCCTCCAACTGCTGGTTTTCGGTTACGTGGTCAACTACGACATTCGGGACATCCGCGTGGCCCTGCTGGACCAGTCCCGAACGCGGGAAAGCCGGATGCTCGCGGAATCCTTTCAAGCCAACCGGATTTTCCGGATCACCCATCATACCGCGGATCCGCGGGAGCCGGACCGGCTCCTTCTCCAGGGCAAGATCGACCTGGCCGTCAAGGTGGGGCCCGACTACGGGGAGAGAATCCGCCGGGGGGAAACGGCCGACATTCAGGTCCTGGCCGACGGCAGTATGAGCAACATGGCCTCCGTCCGCATTGCCTACGCGGTCTCCGTTCTCGACCGGCTGAACCGCCAGATCATGCGCGAGCTCTATCCGCGGCGCCTGGACTACGGCAGGGCCGACGCCCGCATCCGCGCCTGGTACAACCCGAACCTGGACAGCCAGAACTTCTTCGTTCCCGGCATCGTCGCCTTTCTGATCATGCTCACCTCGCTTCTCTTCACCTCCATGGCCATCATCAAGGAAAAGGAGGCGGGGACCATGGAGCAGCTCATCGTGACGCCCCTGCGGCCCGTCGAACTCATCGTGGGGAAGACCATCCCCTACATCCTCATCTCCCTGGGCCAGATGATCCTGGTCACCACCCTGGCGATCCTCTGGTTTGAGGTCCCCCTGGCGGGCAGCGCCGCGCTGCTCTTCCTGGCCGCCTGCCTGTTTCTGCTCAGCACGCTGGGGATCGGGCTCTTCATCTCCACGATTTCATCGACCCAGCAGCAGGCCATGATGACCACGTTTTTTTTCATCCTTCCCTTCTTCATGCTCAGCGGCTTTGTCTTCCCCATCGCGAATATGCCCGAGGCCGTTCAGTGGTTGACTTATCTGAACCCCTTGCGGTACTTTCTGATCATCATCCGCGGCATTTTCCTCAAAGGGGTGGGCATGGACGTGCTCTGGCCCCAGTATGTCTTCCTGACGGTCCTCGGCCTGTTCGTTTTTGCCGGGGCAATCGGTAGATTCCGGAAGCGGCTGGATTAAGAAGCGGTTTTCTGGTAAGAACGGGTCCCAGGGGGTCCATGATGCTGAAAATCATCCAGGATGAGCAAATCATCCGGAGGTGCCAGCGGCAGTTTGTCAAAAGCTTCCGTCCGTTTGCGGATGACAAGATCCCGGTTTCTCTGGGCCATCCCGGAGCCAGCGTGAAAGCCCGGGTGCTCTGGTCGGGCCGCCTCGGCATCTGGTTCCTCTCCAGGAAAACGGAGGAAGGCCGCTACTGGAACGCCTTCGGCACCCTTCAGCCGAAGCGGGATTCCACGATTCCGATCACTTGTGAAATCAATTTCCCCGTGCGGGGCATAGACCGTCGCATGGGCGGCGCTCTGGCCAGGGATCTTGCCGGGCGGATTTTCGTGGTCCATCGCGGCAAACTCGGGGGCAGCCGGAAGGGGGTGGGAAAGTCCCTCTTCGCGGACCATTACCGGGGGGTCTGGGACGTAATGGAGGAGGGCGACGCGGAAACGCCGGTGGCCGTGATCGGCGCCGTGCAGTCGCCCCGTCTCGTCCGGCAGGTGACCCAGTTCATCCGCAAGGTGGACAGGATCAAGTTCATGGCCTCGGCGCGGTCCCCGCAGATGGAAATGCCCTTCCACCAGATCGAATTCCGGGAAAACCTCGTAGGGGAGCGGTTCTGCGACATCGAGACGGACAAAAGCACCGAGTGTGACCACGGTCTGGTTGTCGGGGATCTGTCGGAATCTCTGCGGTGCCAGGGCTTCAAGGTCGGAAATGACGACTTTCACGATCTTTTCATCACCAATGCCCGGGAGGAAATCACGACCGTCTTCCAGGTCAGGCCCTTCGCCTCTCCGGCCAGTGTCTATTCCGGGGCGACCCGGCTCCTGCTCAACAGCCTCAGGCGGCCGCAGCCCCTGCGCCTCGTCCTGGTCCTTCCGGAAAAATCCGATCCGGCACTCGAGGAGAAATTGCAAAAACTCCGCATCGACACCATTACGTATGAATGGAAAGGCGATCAAGCCTGGTTCCCGGGGTTGAAACCGCTGCTGGCACGCTTTCCGCAGGCGGATTTTGCATGACGGGAGATGCGAAAACGGTGACCCTGTACACCGATGGGGCGGCACTGGGCAATCCCGGGCCGGGGGGATACGGGGCTATTCTGATTTACCGGGACCACCGAAAGGAGCTGTCCGGCGGTTTCCGGTTGACCACCAACAACCGCATGGAGATCGTGGCGGCCATCGCCGGACTCCGCGCCCTCAAGGGCCGCTGCGCGGTTACGGTTTATACGGATTCCCAGTACCTGGCGAACGCCATGACCAAGGGCTGGGCAAAGCGCTGGCGGGCCAGCGGCTGGAAGCGGAACAAGACCGACCGGGCACTCAATCCCGATCTCTGGCAGCAGCTGCTGGATCTCTGCGACCGGCATGACGTCACGTTTTCATGGCTGCGGGGGCATGCCGGAACAGAGGAGAACGAGCGTTGCGACCAGCTCGCCCGGGCGTCGGCGGCGAAGCCGGATCTGCCGCCGGACAGCGGCTACGAGGCGACCCTTCCGGCGCTGCGGAGCGGAAACTGACGAAAAGGAGGTCCATCGATATGAATCTTGACGATTACTTCGGGCAAGTGAAAGGGCTGGGCATTCTGGCCACGGCGGACGGCGAGGGCAGGGTCAATGCCGCGGTTTACGGCCGGCCCCATTTCATCGACGGTGAAACCGTCGCCTTCATCATGCAGGACCGCCTGTCCCACCGGAACCTCCAGTCCAATCCGAGCGCGGCTTACCTGTTCAAGGAGGACGGGGGAAAGTACGTCGGGAAGCGCCTCTATCTCACCAAAACCGGAGAGGAAAAAGACAGCCCCCTCATCGCGGAGCTGAAGCGCCATAAAAGCCCCGAAACGGACGCGTCGACTTCACCGGCATCGCGGTTTCTGGTCTATTTCCGCATCGACAGGATCCTGCCTCTGATCGGAGACGGAGGGAAGAAGCAGCCTTCAGCCGGCCGCTAATTTCCACGTTCCGCTTGCATTCCCCGGACCGCCGCCGTCAGGGGAATCTTTTTCGAAAAAATTGATTGACAAGTCAATCAATGTCTGCTACCCGGTGCATCATGGACAGAGCAGAAAGGGAAAAAGTCATTATCGAGGCTGCCCTGAAGGTCTTCAGCACCAAGGGATACGCCAGCACCCGCATGGCCGATATTGCCAAAGAGGCCGACATGTCTTACGGGTTGGTTTACCACTACTTCGAAAACAAGGAAAAACTTTTTGAGGCCATCGTGGAAGACTGGTGGACGGGTTACTACGGCGAACTGGAGATGCTCAGACAGAGCGACCTGACCACGGAAGAAAAGCTGATCCAGATCATCCGCTACATCCTGAAGGTCTATGAGCAAAAACCCAGCCAGATTTCGATTTACGTCACGGAGGTTTCCCGGGGATTCGTGTATCATGCCGATTCCAAGGGAAAGGACAAATTCAACAAGCTGTTTTCCCTCTGCCAGGACATCATGCTGGACGGGCAGCAGCAGGGAGTCCTTCGAAAGGACATTCGCGCCAATTATCTGACCTATCTTTTTCTGGGGTCAATCGACACTTTCCTGTCCGTCATGATTCTCGGAAATGAAAAGCTGAACGAAGCGAGGCAAAAACGGTTTACCGAAGGGATTCTCAATGTTTTCCTGCACGGCGCCGTGGCGAAATCCGTTTAAAGATTGACCATGATTCTGAAGGGCCAGCTTCACACCCACACGACCTTTTCGGACGGCAGGATGACGCCCCAGGAGGTGGCTGATGCCTACGCCGCACTCGGATTCGATTTTCTTGCCTTCACGGATCACGATCACCTCCTGAAGCCCGCCTACGCGGATATGATCCGTCAGGTGAAATCGGACCTCGTCCTCTTTTTCGGAATCGAACTGACCATCCTCTGCAGTAGGGGGTACGTGCACGTCAACCGGATTGAGGGAGACCGCGAGGTTCTTCACATTTTCAATCATCCGGCGGATTACGATCTCCCCGTGAAAAAAACCATCGACTGCATGCAGGAGGTTGCCGCTCGCTATCCGCTGGATGCCCTGGAGGTGACCCATCACGGATTCTACACCCCCCAGTTCGATATCGCTGAAATCCGATGCCCGAAGGTGGCCGCGGACGACTCCCACGACCGCCTCGCCTGCGGGCGGGGATGGGTGGAAGTCGAGAGCGGCAGAAACCGGGACGCCATCCTCGCGGCGATCCGCAACGGCAACTTTCAGAACGGTTTTGCAGGGGGATTTTACCGGAAACAGTCCGGTTTGAACCGGATTCAACTGGCGTAGCCCGGCGGAAGGGCGTTGCATGATTGAGATCCGTATCCCGGAATGGCGGAAAACGGATTTCATGCCGCTGTTTGGAGACAACTGCTGAAAGGAAGGAGATGTTTATGGCTGGAAAAAAAGTGGCGATCTGCGCTGTCGCCCAACACAAGTGTGACTCGGATCTCTGGTACAAGCGATTTCAGGGCATGCTGCTCGATGTTCTCGAAGACCTGCAGGCCCAGGTTGGATTCGATTTCGATTCGGAGACGGGGGTGCGATCCATCGTCAGCTGTTCCGACGATTTCTTCGATGCCCGGACCATTTCCAACAACGGCGTCGCGGATGTCCTGGGCGCGCAGTACCGCGCGGAGGAGAAGATGGCGCAGGAGGGACTCAACGCCATCGGGTACGCCATGGCGCAGATCCTCTCCGGCCATGAGGACCTCGTCCTGGTCATGGGGCACTGCAAGGAGTCGCAGCCCGAAAGCCGTTACCTGATTTCCAACATGGGATTCGACCCCTTCTACGGGCGGGCCCTGGGGCTGGATCACCTCAATGCGGCGGCCTTGCAGGCGCGCGCCTACATGGCCAGGTCCGGCCTGACGGAAGACCATCTGGCTCGAATCGTCGTCCGGGCGAGGCAATGCGCGGCGCGGAATCCTTATGCGAACTGCCGGGAAATCATCGAAGCCGGCAAGGTGAAGGCTTCACCGATGCTTTGCGATCCGATCCGCACGCTTCATGCGTATCCGGTTTCCGACGGCGCCGTCGGGATGCTGCTCGCTTCGGAGGAGCGGGCGAAGGAATTCACGGATAAACCCGTCTGGCTCACGGGCTTCGCCAACTGCATGGACAGTTTCTTCTTCGGCGATCGCGATCTGGCCGGCAACTTTGCCCTGAAGGGCGCGGCCGAACGCGCCTACAAGAAGGCCGGCATCCGGAATCCGAAGAAGAGCGTCGACCTCGTGGAAGTGATGGATGCCTACGCCTATCAGCAGCCGATGTGGCTGGAAGGCCTGGGATTCTGCGAGGACGGCCGGGGCGCCCAGTTCATCGACGACGCCGGCCTGGGCAAATACAAGGTCAACCTCTCCGGCGGCATGCTGGCCGGCGATCCCGTCATCATCTCCGGACTGTATCGGGCCGCCAATGCCGCCCTGCAGCTCCGGGGCGAGGCCGGCGACATGCAGGTTCCCGATGTGAAGTGCGCCGTCGCCCAATCCACGAACGGACCGGCGGGGCAATTCCATTCGGTTTTAATTCTCGAGGCATAGGGGGACAGACCATGAAGAAACAGAACGCAAAACCAGCAAAAGCCCACAAGAAGAACCGGAACGTGGCCATCGTCGGCATCGGGATGACGAGCCTGTCCAGTCATAAAGAGGACCAGAACCAGCCGGAGATGATCCACGAGGCGGTCCGCGCGGCCCTGGCGGACGCCAACCTGACGCTGGACGACATCGACTGCGTCGTGCACGGCAACATGGAACTCTTCGAGATGCAGTTCCAGCCCGACATGTGGCATGTTCTGGGCAGCGGCGCCTACGGCAAGGACGAGTACCGGATCACGACCGGCGGGACCGTCGGGGCGACCATGGTCTGCGCCGCCGACAACCTGGTCGCTTCGGGCTTGTACGACACGGTCCTGGCGATCGGATTCGAGAAGCTTCAGGAGGGGAACACGACGGGCGGTATCACGAACATGGCCGATCCGCTGTGGTTCCGGAACATTCAGACCGGGGCGCTCACG
>CAYWTL010000105.1:0-6734 GCA_964460245.1 uncultured Syntrophaceae bacterium
CTAAAAATATCGTTGACAATTTCTTCCGATTGCAGCCATAGGGGCGCATGGATTTCATCACCGCGTTCATCCTGGGCATCGTGCAGGGCGTTTCGGAGTTTCTGCCCATTTCCTCCACGGGACACCTGATCCTGGCGTCCCACCTGATGGGACTCAACCACACGGAATTCCTGAAGAGTTTTGAGATCGCCATCCAGGCGGGAACGATCCTGTCCGTGGTGGCGCTGTACTGGCGGGGCCTGCTGGTGGATTTCGAGGTGATCAAGCGGCTGGCCGTGGCCTTTCTCCCGACCGGGGTGCTGGGTCTGACGCTGTACCGGCTGATCAAGGGCTATCTGTTGGGATCGGAAACTGTCGTGCTCTGCTCCCTGCTGATCGGCGGCATTCTGATCATTGCCTTTGAACGCTGGTACCGGGAAGGGGAAAACGCCACCGGCGACATCCGCGCCATGTCTTACAAGAACGCCCTGATTGTCGGCCTTTTCCAGTCCATTGCCATGATCCCCGGCGTGTCCCGCTCCGCCGCCACCATCCTGGGCGGTCTGCTGCTCGGCCTGAAAAGAAAAACCATCGTCGAATTCACCTTCCTGCTGGCCGTCCCGACCATGCTGGCGGCCACCGGCTACGACCTGATCCAAAGCGGCTCGCAATTTTCACTCGATCAGGTCCAGTATCTCCTGATCGGTTTCATCACGGCCTTCGTGGTTGCCCTGCTGAGCATCCAATTTCTGCTGCGGTTCATCAAAACGCACACCTTCATCCCGTTCGGAATATACCGGATGGTTCTGGTCATTTTCTGGGTCCTGCTGCTGAAATCATAAAGTGGGGACGGAGCCCGCCGCCCGGCCGGTCCGAGAGGGTGGACGACTGACCGGCCGGGCAGGGGGGCCGGGTTGCGGAAGATGGAGCGCCCCGTTCCGCGAACCCTCAGAACGCCAGGGAGAGCCCTCCCTTGAAGGTGATGCCCGGCATGGGGTAGTAGGTGTTTTCGCTCCAGGGCGCGCCGTACATACCGAAGGACGAATATTTCTCGTCGCTCAGGTTTTCCGCGGCGAGAAAGGCCGACAGGGCGACTTTCGCGAAATTGGTCTTGTAGGAAAGATAGAGGCTGTAAAGGGTGCGGCCCTCCAGTTTCTCTCCGACGTTGTTGAAATCTTGCGACAGGAAGGCGTCGCCGACATAGCGCACTTCCGGACGCAGCATGAAGTTCCATGGCAGTTGGATCTCGATCCCGGCGTTTGCCATCCAGTTGGGCACGAGCCACAATTCCTTTTTGTTGTAGGGTCCGTCTTCATAGGTGGCCTTGTGGTAGGCGATGTTGCCGTAAAGCCGGGCCCGCTTCTCCCACAGCCAGGAGAAGGACGCTTCCGCGCCGTCGTGGCGCGTCTTGCCGGCATTTTGATTGTAACCGGTCGGGAAGACCCCGACATACTGGATCTCGTCCTCCATGTCGATCCGGAACAGGGTCAGGCCGATTTTCAGGTTGTTCAGCGGGTAGAACTCGGCGCCCGCCTCCATGCTGGCCCCCTTTTCCTTTTCAAGACTGTCTAAAAACGGGATTCCTCCGAAACCGTAGTAGGAGGCAAGCTCATCGAGAAAGGGGATGCGGTAGACCGTGCCGTACTTGGCGAAGACCTTCGATTGCCCGCCCACAAGCCAGGTCAGGCCCGCTTCGAAGGCCTCCGCGTCGTAGGACTTTTCCCGATCCGTGAAGCTGTTGGCCGGCGCCGCCGCGTCCGTGTTGGAACCCTCGATGGTGGCCCGTTCCGACCGGTACCCGGCGCTCAGAATCAGGCTCTTCAGCAGATGGAACTCATCCCGGATGTAGACGCCCAGGCTGTCCCGCGTCAGATCGGCCCAGCCCGTTTTGACGGTCCGCTCCCGGCTGCCGTATCTTTCCAGCGTGAAGGGCTCGCGGTAATAATCCAGTCCCAGGATTGCCTTGTTGGCATGGCCGAAAATGTCCCGCTCCAGGATGTATTTAGGAGTGATCGCGAAGGTATCGGCGCCCCGGTCCACCCAGGTCGACAGGGAATCCATGTTCATCCGCTCGTCCTTGTAGCCATACAGGAAACCGGCATCGAAGCGGCCGAAGGAACCGAGGAAGTACTCCATTTTCAGGTTCACGTTCGCATAGCGATCCTTTTCGTCATCGTTCACATGGGCGGGGAACCAGGGGCCGGTAGCCGGCTGATACTGCCGCCGATCCTGTTCCATCTGCGCCCGGGTCAGCGCGCCGGGCATCTGGTAATCGTTCTGGTTGAAGGAAGCGCCCATGGAAATCCGGAAGGACTCGCTGGCGTCGTAACCGACATCGAAGCCTCCCCCCTGCGTGGATGACTTTGACCGGTCCCGGTACCCGGAGCTGTACTTGTTTTCGCCGGTCAGGGCATAGGACCACTTGTCCGTAGCGCCGGTGACGCCGGCACGCTCGCTGTGCAGGCCATCGCTTCCGGCGATGACTCCGACGCCGAATTTCGGCGCGCCGCTGCCCTTCTTGGTGATGATGTTGATGACGCCGCCGATGGCCGCATCCCCGTACAGGACGCTGCTCGCACCGCGCACGACCTCGATCCTCTCGATGTTGTTCAGGGGAATCTGCAGCCAGTTGATGGACCGCATGTCCGCGTTGTTCAGCCGCCGGCCGTCCAGCATGACCAGGGTTTTCCCGAAGGGATTGTCCCCCCCGATGCCGCGCATGTCGATGTACGCCTGGGAGGCGTTGCCGCTGTAATCGCGAAACTGGACGCTTTCCAGCTTTTCGAGCATTTCCACCATCGTGGTCGCACCCGACTGTTCGATCTCCCGGGCGGTGATGACGGATACGTTCGCCGGAATCCGGCGGATCTCCTCCCGGTCCCGGGTAGCCGTCACGACCACTTCTTCCAGCCTGACGGCGGTCTCCGGCGGGTCTTTCGCCTCGCCCGGGGCAGCCAGCGGCAGGAACAACGTGGAAAGGAACAGGACAGAGACTTTGAATCGAACGGAATGGAAGTTCATGGGGTATTCCTCCTTCTCCCCCCGCGGGGATGGAATGATTTTATCCGCCCGGTCCATTTTCTGGCTTGCGGCATGAATCCTGCTCTCAGCGCCTTCCCGATTTTTTTAACTATTAAAATCAGTGGCCTGTTCCGGATTCCGTTCCGCATACAGTTGCGGGGCAGCGCCGGCTTCGCACCGGCTTCCGGTTTCCGACGGATTTTCTCTTCTGGGCGTCACCCGGGGCAAACCGTTGACCGGATGCCGGTCCACCGTCACCGGGGTGTCGTAAACAGCTTGAATATGCTCCTCCGTGATCACCTCCTCAGGCCGGCCGATGATTCGGACACGACCTTCCTTCAGAAGAATAATCCGGTCACAGTAAAGGGATGCCAGATTGATGTCATGTGTTACGGCGATGACCGTCAGCCCCTGACGGGTGTTCAAGGATTTGATAAGATTGAAAAATTCGACCTGATGGCGGATGTCCAGAAATGCGGTCGGCTCATCGAGAAGCATCAGTTCCGGCTCCTGAGCCAACGCCCGGGCGATCAGGACCCGCTGCCGTTCGCCGCCACTCAGGCGGTTCATGCTCCGGCCGGCCAACGCCAGGGTATTCGTCATTTCCATGGCTCTGCGCACGATGGCGAAATCCTTCTCCCCCTCGAAGCGCCACTTTCCCAGATGCGGCGCCCGCCCCATGAGCACCACCTCCTGTGCCAGAAAGGGAAAAATCATCGGGGTTTCCTGGGGAACGACGGCAATGATTCTGGCCAGCTTTCCGCGCTTCATCTGCCCGACCGGTATTCCGTGAACGCGGATCGTTCCCTCCAGGGGCCGAAGAATGTCGTCGATCAGACGGATCAGCGTGGTTTTGCCGGACCCGTTGGGACCGATCAGGCCGACAAACTCCCCCGGCATGATCGCAAAATTGATGTCCCGAAGGACCCGGGCCCCGTTATAGGAGAAGCCGATCTGTTCCGCCTGCAGGATAAACATGGGTCAAACGGTCCTCCTGCGCAGAAGATAAAGGAAATAAGGGGCGCCGCAGAGGGCGGTGACGACGCCCACCGGCAGTTCAACGGGCGCCATGACGGTCCGCGCGATCGTGTCGGCCGCCACCAGGAAGGTCCCTCCAAAAAGGATGGACGCGGGCAGCAGGAGCCGGTGATCCGGCCCCAGGATCATTCGCAGGACATGGGGAATGATCAGGCCGACGAACCCGATGGTGCCGCTGACCGAGACGGCAACGGCAGTGACCATCGAAGCGGTGACAAAGAGAATTTTTTTCGTTCGCTCCACGTCCACGCCGAGTTGCATGGCGGTCTCCTCTCCGGTCACGATCAGGTTCAGGTCCCGGGCATGGACGACCATGACCAGGAATCCCGCCGTCAGAAAGAGCCCGGTGAGCAGGACCTCCCGGCCCTCGGCAAAGCTCAGATCGCCCATCAGCCAGAAGAGCACACTGTGCAGTCGGGCTTCGCTGCTGGTGGAAACGAGAAAGAGGATGACCGCCGAAAAGAATGCGTTGACGATGACCCCGGTCAGAAGCAGGGTGTTGGTTTGAATGTCGGTCTTCGTTCCCGAGACGCCGAACACCAGGACGATCGTTGCCAGCGATCCCAGAAAGGCCAGACCGGAGATTCCGAACGGGACCGCACCGGCGCCGACCAGGATGCCGATGATCGCGCCTACCGCCGCACCGCCGGAGATGCCCAGGATGTAGGGATCGGCGAGAGGATTGCGGAGCAGGGACTGGAAGATCGTGCCGGCCGCGGCGAGGGACGCTCCGACCACACTCGCAAAGAGGATCCGGGGAAGCCGGATGGAGAACAGGATCGTGGCCTCCGGCGCATCGAGGCCGGCGCCCTGTCCGACGGCGAGTTCGCGCCGGATCAGCGAAAGCGGATTCACCTCGCCCGGCCCCAGCATCATGGCAATCAGACAGACCGCCAGGAACACGGTGGACAGGAACAAGGTCATGCGGAGGATACGGGCCGGCGTGACGATCGGGCGGACGGGAGACTGCCGGTCCAAGACATCGACGGAAGCCGAAAGCGACAGCCAAAAAAGATTCGAAAAGCGGAACATGAAACTCCCCCCGCGAGGATCTCCGATGGATCGGTCTTCCGGCTTCGGGCGGCCTACTCACCCGCCTTCCCATCACAGAGGTGCATGACAGTGGCGATTCGGGCTTTCGTTCCCTTCACGGCTGCGGGGCAGCGGGGGATTTTAACCCCTCTTCCTCACATCCATCGGCATGACAAAACCTGTCACAACTTCATCTTGTTCTCTACAATTAGAAAAGAAACCGCTTTTTGTCAAGACGCAATTTACGCTTCCCGCCGCGGGAAACAGCATTGGCCTGAATATCTTCCAGCAGATCGCCCGGCTTCACCGGGAGGGCGTTGGGTGCAGACAGCACTTCCTCCCCGCATTCACCTTTCGGGGCGTCTAGAAACGGAAGCCGAGATTGACCATCGTGGTGAACCCGTCCAGTTTGATGTCCTGCCCGCCAATGGAGGGCTTGGCCCAGAGGTATCTCCCCTCGAGACCCAGGAAAAGGGCCTCCGTGATGTTGAAATTCACCCCGATCCCGGCGTGAAGCCCGTACGTGACTTCCGATTCACCGGAAAAGCTTCCGAGATTCCCGCTGACATCAAAATCCGTAAAGTAGGCGCCAATGCCGAACTCGCCATAAGGCTCGAACCAGACAAGGGGCAGGACAGCCTTGGCCGTCAAAAGCACCGGAACAACCTTGAGCTTCGTTTCGCCCGGTTCCGCGGCAGGGGATCCTTCGCTCTCGAAATATCCTACCCCCAGTTCCATGGCAAACATGGGGAAAAAGTAATGGCCGATCGCGACCTCCCCGCTGAATCCGGTCTTGCTGTCCAGTTCGGTCCTTTTACCACCGTTGAAATTGTCAAGATCATACGACTCGCTCGGCGAATAGATGCCGCCCTTGATCGCGATGTAGCTGGCAGGCTTCTCCGCGGCGAACAGCGGGGATGCGAGGCCGATCAAAGCGACGGCTGCGGCGAGCATCAAAATGAATGTTCTTTTCATGGTGCCTCCTTCCGGCAGGTTTCTTGACGATGGGTTTTTCTGTCATACAAACCAGCGCGGAAGTCAAGAGACTTTTTTACGCTAATCCTTTCGTGCAAAAAATACCCTTTGCCGAAACAGCTGGAATCATGCATATTGATCGCAAGGAGCAACGGATGTCGGACGGGCGCAGGACTTTGCCTGCGCCCTTGAAGGCTGCCGGAACGGGCAACAGCCCTGACAAGGAGTTTTTCTGATGGAACTCAGCTCCCGCTTCGTGGGAACCCCCCTGCGCATGCTCGAAACGTCGGTCACGGCCCGGCAGACCATGAATTACGCCGCCGCCACCGGCGACATCAATCCCCGCTATTTCGACGACACGCAGGCGGAAGGCGTCATCGCGCCGCCCATGATGGCCGTCGCCCTGACCTGGCAGATCTCCGGGCGGATCTGGGACTACCTTCAGGCGGAGGACTTCCCCCGAGAGGTCCTGCTGACCCAGGTTCATTACACGGAGCACCTGGAGTTTTACCGCCCCGTGCGGCCGGGGGATCACCTGTTCATTCGGGGGAAGGTGGCGGCCATCCTCCCCCGAAAAGCCGGCACGCTGGTAGTCCTGCGTTTCGACGCCCTGGACGAAGGGGAACAACCGGTCTTCACGGAGCACATCGGCGGCATGATGAGGGGGGTGCGCTGCCCGGACGGGGGCG
>CAYWTL010000106.1:0-6649 GCA_964460245.1 uncultured Syntrophaceae bacterium
AGAAGATGCTGATGCCGTGGTGGTGCCCCACCATGTTGTGGATCATCTCCGTGAGAAGGACCGTCTTGCCGACGCCGGCCCCTCCGAACAGGCCGGCCTTGCCGCCCCGCTCGAGGGGGCAGAGCACGTCCACAGCCTTGATGCCCGTATCGAAGATCTCGGAGACGGTCGATTGCTGGGTGATGGGGATATGCACGCCGTGGATGGACCGAGTCTCGCCGGTGGGCGGCGCTTCCAGGTTGTCGATGGGTTCCCCGAAGACGTTGAAAACCCGTCCCAGCAGCTCCTTCCCCACGGGAATCATGAACGGGCGGCCGGTGTCCGAAACCGACGATCCCCTTGCCAGCCCCTGGGTCGGCATCAGCGAGATCCCTCGGACCATTTCATCGTTGAGCTGGACCATGACCTCGATGCGCATCCGGCTGTCTTCACCGGCCAGAAGCACGTTTCCGATGTCCGGCAGACAGCCGCGCCGAAAGCGGGCATCGATCACGCTCCCGCGCACGGATACGATGGTTCCCTGATTTTGCTGATTCTCCACGTTCATCTTCCCTCCCGATTCAGGTTGACAGGGTCCTGTACCGCCTTCCGCTTTTTTCAGTTCTTCCATGCGAAGAGCGAATACGGGGCGTTTGAAGACCAATCGCATGGCTGCCGCACACAATTTGTGCTGCTATGTGTTCGGCGGCTCGAACCATTCCAGCTTCATGAGCTCCCGGTACTTCCGGGTGATGATGTACATGGCGTAGTCGAACATCAGGATGGTGCGGCTGAGGCTCTCCACCGCCTGCCGGTGTTCCACCGCCGTGATGAAGATGGCCTGAAACTCCGCGTAGAGCCAGATATGGCGGCGCATCAGGATCAGGGCGTAGACGGCCTCGTGGAGGGGAATTCCCTCCCGGTACCGCTGTTCGGCGTAGCCCTCGAAAAACTTCTCCGCCTGTTGATAGGGCTCGTCGTTGAAGAACATCTCCCGGAACTGATGATAGAACTCCGTCGCCTGATGGACGATCTTCTCGTCCGCGATGTTGCGGTAGGATGGCGTCCGGACGTTTGTCTTCACGTCCCGGGCCCACTGCCGGGCGATTTTTTCGGCATGGCGCTCGGTCAGATCGATCAGCTTGGTCGCATAGGCTTTCATGACGCACCGGCCTGTCAGTACTCCGTCAGATGGGAGAGGCCCCTTTCCCCGACGAGAATGATTCGGGTATGGTTCAAACGCTGCGCGACCACCTTCGCGATGGCCTGCATCACTTTATAGCCCAGCCGTCCGTCCCGGCTCAGCAGCGCCCGCAGTTTCGCGGCATCCAGGGAGATGAGCGACGCGCGATCGATGCACAGGGCGCCCAGGGTGTAAATGTGGGGCTCGACAAGCGCGGACCAGCCCATGGTTTCTCCCTTCGCGATGACGTCGACGGTGATCTGCATGGCTGCCCGGTGCGGTCCCATGTAGCTGTCCATGACCAGGATGATCTTTCCCTCCCGGACAAAGAAGAGGCTTCTGGCCGGGTCTCCCTTCTGGTACATCGTCGTTCCGGCTTCGCAGGTTTCCTCCACGGCAATCGCCGCGAGCTTCTTCAACTGGACATCGGTGAATCCCTGGAAAAAAGGGAAAGCTTTCAGCATAGACCCTGTTACCATGAACGGTTACCTCCTTCCCGAGTGATGCCGGCACTGCGCTGATGATCGCCGGCCTTTGAACAAGAGAAATAGCAAGGGTCGTGCCAGGGCGGGCCTGAACTGCTTAAATTACAAGCGTTTGTATTTGTTCGGAATTTAACGATCTGTGAATCGAGGGCGTGATCAGGCGGACGAAACAAGCGTCATCCGGATTGGGCCGGCGGCGGTCACCCGATGAGGATCGTCCGGCAATTCATCATTTGATACGGGCACTTGCGGAAAGCGACCCTTATGTCATGCCGTGGCGACAAAAAAGTCGCCTCGGCATGGGCGCCCAAGGACGCGTTCAGGGCTTGTTCAAGGTTTTTGAGCGGAGGGGATCCTGCTTCATCTGTGCAATCTTGCGCTGGAGCTGGCGGATGGTGATGCCGAGTATTCCGGCGGCCTCTTTCCGGTCCCCCCGGGTATGGTCGAGGACGTAGGCAACGTGGGCGTCGTCGTTTTCTTTGAGGGTGCAGAGGCGGCGTGCGGAAGGGGACGGCTGCGCCGGCGGTTCGCCCAGATGCTGCGGGTATACCAGTTCCGCGTCGGCCAGAAGCACGGCATTTTCCACGATCTGGGCCAGCTCGCGGATGTTCCCCGGGTAGTCCCTGCCGCGCATGATGTCCATTGCTTCGGGATGGAAATCCCGGGTGTTCTTTCCGTGCCGTTCGGCGGCCCTCTTCAGAAAGTGCGATGCCAGCAGGGGGATGTCTTCCGCCCGGTCCCGCAGGGGGGGCAGGTGAATGTGGACCGATTTCAGGCGGTACAGGAGATCCAGTCGGAAGCTGCCCTCCTGGCAGGCCCGGTCGAGGTCTTTGTTGGATGCCGAGATAACCCGCACATCCACGCGGATCGGCTTGGTCGATCCCAGCGGGAAGAATGATTTTTCCTCCAGAACGCGAAGCAGTTTCGATTGCAGGGACAGGGGAAGCTCTCCAATTTCATCCAGAAAAAGCGTCCCGCCGTCGGCCTGCTCGAAATAGCCCCGGTAGGGCGATTCCGCTCCGGTGAAGGCCCCCTTGGCATGGCCGAAGAACTGGCTTTCGAACATCGTGGCGGGGATCGCAGAAACGTTCACGGCGACGAACGGGCCTTTGGGGGCGGTGCCCGACCGGTGAATCCCCCGGGCGGCCAGTTCCTTGCCGGTCCCCGATTCGCCCGTGATCATGACGGGATTCCCGCTGCCGGCCATGACCTGCGCGTAGGACAGCAGGGACAGCATCCCGGGGGATCGGGTGACGATTTCCGCAAAGGCATCCGGCACTTTCGAATGCGGGTCCCGGGCCGGAGCGGACATTCCGATGAGCAGTCCCCGGCGCTCGTAGGCCCGCTCGATGGCCAGGAAAAGGAGGTCGTTGTCAACCGGCTTGACGAGGTAGTCATATGCGCCCAGGCGAACGGCCCTGACCGTAGTGGGGATGTCGTCGACGGCGGTGAGGATGATGAACTCCGTATGGGGGCGGAAGGGCTTTGCCGCTTCGAGCACCTGAAGCCCGTCCACTTCCGGCATGAGCAGGTCGAGCAGAACAATGTCGAAATCGGTTTCCCGTATGCGTGAGATGGCCTCCCTCCCGTTGGCGCAAGTTTCCACGTCCCGGATGCCCCGCCACCGCAGAAGTCTTCGGACGGAACTCAGGGAAACGTCTTCGTCATCGACGATGAGGATCTTCATATTCTCTGCCTCCCCAGTTCGCGAATCGATGCCTGCAGGAGAGACATGCTGAACGGTTTCCGCAGGAGATGGTCCGGCCGGACGGGCTTTCGGCTGCCCGCCTTCAGGCCCTCGGGGTCCTCCGAATAGAGGATGACGGCCAGCAGGGGAAAACGCTCGCGGATTTCCTTCAGAAGCGCCCACCCGTCCATGCCGGGAAGGCGGATTTCGGAAACCACCGTGTCGATCTCCGGGTGGTCCTCCAGGAAGGAAATGACGGCTTCGGAACTGTCTTCCGGACCTGAAAAGCGCTCAACGGCATCGATGAAGTTCAGCTTCAGCTCGTTGAGAAAGGTCCGGTCGTGATCCAGACAGAGCAGGGCCGGATGAAGGTCGATGCGGGTTTCGCCGTCCACCGGGAGGAAAACGGAGAAACGGCTGCCCAGGCCCGGCCGGGACAGAACCCCGATCAGGCCGTGATGATCCTTGATCAGGCCGTAGGAGATGGAAAGCCCGAGCCCCGTTCCTTCCTTGTCCCTGCGGGTGGTGAAAAAGGGTTCGAAAATATGCTCCTGTGTCTCCTGGTCCATGCCGGCGCCGTTGTCCTCGATTTCGACGAGGATCGCCTTCAGTCTTTTGAGATACCTTCCGGTGATGACGATCCGTCCCTTCCGGTCGGCGGGAACGGACTGGTGGGCATTGATCAGGAGGTTCGCGATGACCTGTTCGAGCTTCTGAAAATGCCCCTGAACGGGCGGCAGGTTGCTGTCGATGTAGCAGTCCAGGCGGGAGACGGTTTTCCGGACCTGCGCGCCCACGATGATCAGCACGCCCTGGATGACTTCGGCGATCTGAACGGGCTTTTTCTGCACCGATTCATCGGTGCGGGCAAATTCCTTCAGGCCCGAGACGACCCGTTTGATCCGCTGGGAGGCAATCTTGAACTCCTCGATGATTTCCCTCATGTTCGTGGTGACTTCCACATAGCTGACACCCTTGTTCCCCCAGTCGGGATGGGAGGCGCCGTCGCTGGCCAGGATCGGTTCGATCACATTCCACATCTCCTCCAGCAGGGGAATGTTGTAGGCGATGAAGCTGACGGGGTTGTTGATCTCGTGGGCCACGCCGGCCACCACTTCGCCCAGGGCGCTCAGCTTGTGCGACTGCATCATCTGCTGCAGGCGGAGTTCCCCCTCACGGCGGATGCGCCGGTCCTCCGTGACGTCCCGCCAGGCGCCGACCATGTAATTCCGGGAGAGGCCGCCGGGGCGGATGAGGCGCCGGTAATCGGAAAACCATCGGTACGAGCCGTCGGAAGCCTGGAACCGGTACTCGCACTGGCCGGCTCCTCCGCGGATGGCTTTCTTGACTTCGGCAAGGGTCCTTTCGCGGTCGTCGGGATGGATGTGATCCTTCCAGAAAGCGGGCTCTTCCGCGAACCTTGCAGGGTCATGGCCGGTGATTTCGGTGATGGTTTTGCTGACGAATGTAGTCCGGAAATGGCGGTTGGCGCTGCACGTGAAGGAGACGATGGGCAGGGATTTCAAGATCAGGGAAAGCTGCTCCGTTGTTTCCCGAAGGGCTTTTTCGGCCCGTTCCCGCTCCCTCAGCTCGGCCTGAAGCGCCCGGTTGGCCCGGTCCAGATCCCGGGTCCGTTCTCGGACCTTGGATTCCAGCTCTTCATGGGCCTTCAAAAGGGCTTCCTCCGCCCGCTTGGCCTCGGTGATATCCTCCAGCGTTTCCACGGCGCCGACCGGATCGCCTGACGCATTCCGGATCACGGCGGCCGTGAAGCGGAGCCATTTTCCGCAGTCGCCCAGGTCGGGAAAGAAATCCGTCGCCTCGTAGGCGTCTTCGATCAGTGTGGATTTGATGTGCTTTCCGGCATACCAGCGCGAAACGGTTTCCGGGGATTCATCGACCAGCAGGTCGGCCATACATGGCCGCTCGCTGCTGTAAAAGGCCCGCCAGTGCTGGCGCGTTCCGACCACGTCTGCGGAGCGGATCCCGCTGAGCTCGGCCAGGGCCCGGTTCCAGAAGATGACCCGGTGGTCCCTCCCGATGACAAATGCCGGAATGGGGGAGCTCCCGACGACACTGTGCAGATACTGCTCGCCGCTGCTGAAGAGCTCGTCCGCCCGGCGGCACTCGGATTCCGGGAGATTCTCTCTTCTGCCTTTCGGGTGCTGCGCCTTTCTTGCTGCCATCCGGAACGGCTCCCTAGCGGTTGCGGGGTGAGACAACGACAGTGAAAATTTAAGGCAATTGCCCGGATCTGTCAAATCCGGAATTGCCCGCCATCGTTCCCGGTTCTGTTTTTTCAGGCCAGGCGATGCCGGTGCAGAAAATCCAGGACGATCCGCCGAAAGGCGGCAGGGTTCTCCATCATCACCGGGTGGGCAGAGTCGGGGATCTCGGCGATCTCCGCCTTCGGGATGGCGCGAGCCATTTCCTCGGTGACCGGACGAGTCATGACCTGGCTCTCCGCCCCGCGGACGAGCAGGGCCGGACAGGCGATATTGCCGAGGCCGGGGCGCAGATCGTAGCCCTCGAAGGCGCGGAGGACCTCACGGTCGTATTGGCAGCGGAGCCGTCCATCCGCATCCCGGTCCAGGGCCAGCGCGGCATACCGCACCATGCGGGAGGGTTCGGCGTGGGGACTGTTCTTCGCGATCTCGTCGACGTATTCCGCAAGCGTGGAATAGGCGTGGGGAAGGTCCCGGTAGAGGTTGAGGAGGTACTTGCGGTTCCAGTTCGGAGGGCAGGGTTCGATGTCCACGTGGATGAGCCCCGAAACGCGCTCCGGCATCATCGCGGCGTAAGCGGTTGCGTGCAGGGCGCCCATGGAGTGACCGCCCACGACAGCGGGATCCGGGGAGAGGGTTTCCATCACAGCAGCCAGATCCGCCACATAATGTTCACACCGGTAAGCCGGCGGGACGGGACGTTCGCTTCGGCCGTGGCCGCGCTGGTCCAGGGCGATGATCCGCATGCGGTCCCGCAGCCATGCGGCAAGGTCATCCCAGATATGGGCAGTGTCTCCGATCCCATGCAGGAGAACCATCGCGGGGGCATTCTCGCTTCCCCACTCGAGGAGGTGCAAGTGAAGGCCGTTGACCGTAATCCAGCGATCGATGGGTTCGTCTGTCATGGTGGCGCTCCTCAGGGTCCTGAATGGCTTGACTTTTCCGTCCACCGGTTGACTCCGCCGCTACTGAACATCAATTCGCAAATTTTTTCAAATTATTTTGAAACTTCCCGGCAGCGAAGCGGGATGGTCGGAAAGCGCGAGAGCCCCGCTCCCGGGATTGGGGAGAGGGGCTCTCGCGTGGATCT
>CAYWTL010000107.1:0-6633 GCA_964460245.1 uncultured Syntrophaceae bacterium
CTGATGCAGACATTCGACGAGATATACATCCTTGACCTTCACGGCAACAGCAAGAAAAAGGAGAAATGCCCCGACGGGTCAAGGGATGAAAACGTCTTCGACATCCGGCAGGGTGTGGCCATCGGCATATTCGTGAAACGCCAATCTGCCGAAAAAGATACGGCGGTCGTCCGCCATGCGCATCTGTGGGGGATCCGGGAAGTCTTCGGTAATGACGCCCAGAAAGAGAAAACGCCTGTCAGCGGCAAATATGTGTGGCTGCGTGAGAACGCGATTGAGACGACAACCTGGACACCTCTAATGCCTCAACCGCCTCATTATCTATTTGTGCCGCAGGACAGAGAACATCTGCCGGAATATGAACAGGGTTGGAAAGTAAATGAAATGATGCCGATAAACTCGGTTGGTATTGTCACATCCCGTGATCACCTTTCCATCCACATGACACGTCAGGAAGCAAAAGATGTTCTAAAACGATTCATCTCTTTACCGACAGAAATAGCACGTCAAGAGTTAAAAATTGGTAATGATTCAACGGATTGGAAAATCAGTAAAGCTCAAGACGATCTGAAGGAAACAAATCTTGCGGAAAAAAATCTGATAGAAATTTCTTATCGCCCTTTCGACAATAGATATACTTATTATACTGGTGTTTCTGGAGGAATTCATAGTAGGCCTCGACCAGAAGTTATGCTTAACATGATGAAGGTCAACCTTGCAATTTTGACCAGCAGAATGACAAAAGGCGAGTTATTTCAACATTCTTTCGTGACGCAACATCCATCCGAAAAAATTCTGCTGTCAGCAAAAACATCCAACAACAGTTTTCATTTTCCCTTGTATCTCTACCCTAATGAAGAAAAGGTAGATCTTTTTACCGTAAACAAGATTAATGATGAGAACAGCAACCGGTGTCCAAATTTAGCCTCCTCTTTTATCGATATTTTTTCTTCCAGATTAGGCTTAACATTCATCCTCGACGGCCGGGGCGACCGTCTCCAGACCTTCGGACCGGAAGATGTTTTCCATTACATGTACGCTGTCTTTCATTCGCCGTCCTATCGAAGCCGCTACGCCGAATTTCTGAAGATCGACTTTCCGCGCCTTCCCCTGACCTCGGATGTCGGTCTTTTCCGCAGCCTCTGCGAACTGGGCCGGGAACTCACGTCTTTGCACCTGATGGAAAAACATCCTGCGTCGGCAATCGGTTTCCCGATCGCCGGCGACAGCGCAGTGGACGTCGTCCGCTACACCGAGCCGGGCCAGGGCAGCGACGCGGGCAGGGTCTGGATCAACAAGACACAGTATTTCGAGGGCGTCCCCCCGGAAATCTGGGCCTTCCATGTGGGCGGGTACCAGGTCTGTCAGAAATGGCTCAAAGACCGCAAGGGAAGGCAGCTCACCTACGACGACATCACCCACTATCAGCGCATCTGCGCCGCCCTGGGCGAAACCATCCGCCTCATGGCCGAGATCGACCGCGTCATCGATACGCATGGCGGTTGGCCATTGAAATAAATCTGCCCCCCACTAAGCACAACAAAACATCTCCCTTGACAACGACGCCATAATTTGGCACCATTACGCCATGTCGCGCAAGCACCGAAAAACTCTTGAGCTGATCTTTTCACATCCTCCCAGCGCAAAGGTGAAATGGCGCGATATTGAAGCGTTGTTCCGCGACTTGGGTGCAGAAGTGACGGAACGGGAAGGATCGCGCGTCGGTGTCCGACTGTTTGGGGAGCGAAGAGTTTTTCATCGTCCCCACCCGTCGCCCGATGCCGACAAAGGAGCAATAGCGAGTATTCGCAGATGGTTTGAAAAGAATGGGGTGAAGCCATGATGAACGTTATGGAGATCAACGGTGTCAAGGCTGTTATCGCCTTCGACCCCGAAATCAATATGTTCCGGGGTGAGTTTGTTGGGTTGAACGGCGGCGCCGATTTTTACTCAAACGACATCGATGGATTGCGCCGTGAAGGGGAAACTTCACTGAAGGTGTTTTTTGAGATGTGCGCTGAAGAGGGGGTTTCCCCCTACCGGAAAACATCCGGCAGATTGAACCTTCGCCTTTCCCAGGAAGTGTACGACAAGGCGGCAACAATGGCCAAAGCATCGGGCAAGAGTCTCAACGCCTGGATTGCAGATGTTATCCGTCATGCCGATGACGTACTCACCCGTTAATTACATCGCTTCCTCGAGTTCCCGCCAGGAGAGCATTACGAATGAACCGGATGAACCTGAAAACATACCCCTTCAAGGGCTTCATGGACGAAGACGAGGCGCGGCGGCTCTACGAACTGGCGCGAGAGGCCGGCCGCCTTGGCCCCTGCCTGGAGATCGGCAGCTACTGCGGGCGATCCGCCGCCTATCTGGGCATGGGCTGCCGGGAAAGCGGCGGCGTTCTTTTCTCCATCGACCACCACGAGGGTTCGGAGGAGCAGCAGCCCGGCGAGGAGTATTTCGACCCGGAACTCCTCGACCCGGCCACCGGCCGGATCGACACCTTCCCCCTCTTCCGGAAAACGATTTCCGACCTCGGCCTGGAAGGCACGGTGATTCCCATCATCGCCGGCTCCGGCGCCGTCGCCCGGAAATGGTCCACGCCGCTCAGCCTCGTCTTCATCGACGGCGGCCATACCTTCGAGGCGGCCTTCACCGATTACAGCAGTTGGGTCACCCATCTGATGCCCGGCGGATTTCTGGTCATTCACGACATCTTCCCGGACCCGGCAAAAGGCGGCCAGGCCCCCCGCTGTGTCTACAACCTTGCCCTGGCATCCGGACTGTTCTCGGAACTGCCGATGGTCGGGACACTGGGTATCCTGAGGCGGACGGTCTGCGGGGAAATCACGGAAACGGCTCTCGAATGCTGGAAGCGGATTTGATCCGCAGGATCACCACAGGGGCGGCGGCGATGCCATCCGCGCCGGACCTTCGGGCTTGAGCCCCGGCCTGTCCCCGGCATTCGGGCGCGGGAACCCGCTTCCGCATGCTTCCGCATTGCAAAACAGCAGGAATTGGCATATCCTGAACCGAACTCCGGCGATCATGAATTGTCCGGCGAAATGAAACGACAGCCAGGAAATCCGAATATGCCGCAAATGAAAAAAAATAAAGCCCGGCCCCAAGCGGAACTTTTTGATCCTCAACCGCAAATCCCGGCAGAGGCAACGGACCCAACCGGGAAAATGCCGACAGCACAAATTCGGGACGAAAAGGCCGAGACCGTTTTGCCGGCATCCACGGACCGGTACCAGACGATCCTCGCGAATATGGAGGAGGGATATCATGAGGCGGACCTGACCGGAAATTTCACGTTCTTCAACCGATCCTTCCAGGAGATGATGGGATATCCGCGCCGGGAACTTTTGGGAATGAATTATCGCCAGTGTGCAATCGACGAGGAAAGCAGAAAAAAAGTTCGGGATGCGCACAACTGGGTTTTCCGGACGGGCAAGCCGATCAAGAGCTTCACCTGGGAGATCCTCAGAAAAGACGGGACCACAAGGACCGTCGAACTATCCGCGTCCCTGATCCGGGACGGGAACGGTCAACCGACAGGTTTCCGGAGCGTTGTCCGGGACATCACCGAACGGATACGGACGGAATCCTCCCTGCGGGAAAGCGAAGAAAAGTATCGTCTGGTCGTGGACAACGCCCGGGAGGCCATTATCGTCACGCAGGATTTGAAGGTGGTCTTCGCCAACCCGATCGCCACGGAAATGATCGGCCATTCCGAAGAGGTTTTAAAGTCCCGGCCATTCACGGATTTCATCCACCCCGATGACCGCGACCTGGTTGCCACGAATCACATCAGAAGACTTGCCGGCGAGAAGGCCCCCCCCGTCTATCCCTTCCGGGTGGTCGATCGGGATGGCGCCGTCAGGTGGGTTGAAATCAGCGCCGTGGTTGTACCCTGGAAGGGAAGACCGGCCACTCTGAATTTTCTGAACGACATTACCGAGCGCATGTTTGCCGAGGAGGCCCTGCGCAGGAGCGAATCGACGCTGAAGAGCATCTTTCTCGCCTCCCCTGTGGGAATCGGGCTGACGTCGAACCGGGTCATCCAAGAGGCCAACAACCGACTTTGTGAAATACTGGGCTACAGCAGGGAAGAGCTCATCGGCAAAAGCGCGAGGATTCTTTACCCGACGGACGAAGACTACGAATATGTCGGCAGAGAAAAATATGCCCAGCTCGCACAAAAAGGAACCGGCGCTGTCGAGACCCGCTGGGTCCGGAAGGACGGCGTGATCCTGGAAATCCTGCTCCGGTCATCCTGGCTGGACCCTTCCGATCCCGAGGCCGGCGTGACCTTCACGGCCCTGGATATTACCGACCGCAAGCGGACCGAACGCCACTTGATCCGGAGCGAAGCGCAATACCGCCTGCTGACGGAAAACATACGCGACGTGGTCTGGACCATGGATATGAACATGAACCTGACCTACATCAGCCCCTCCGTCACGCATCACCTGGGTTACACGCCGCAGGAATTCATCGCTCTGCCTCTTTCGAAAACCATGACGGCCGAATCATTCCGGGAGGCAACCAGACTCTATGAGGATGTCCGGAAAACCTTTGCGGATCGGGGTCACGACGACCTGCGCAACCGCTTCCTGTCAATGCGGGTGGAACATCTTCACAAGAACGGATCCACCTGCTGGTTTGACATATCCTTGACGTTTGTCCATGATGAGGAGGGCCATATCACAGGCTTCCAGGGGCTTTCCCGGAACATTACGGAACAGGTGAAGGCCGAGGAAGCGAAGCAGGAAAGCATGCGGAACCTCCGGAAATCCCTGGGGGCCACCATTCAGGCCATGGCCGTAACCGTTGAAACGCGGGATCCCTACACGGCGGGCCACCAGCGGAGGGTCGCGGACCTGGCCCGCTCCATTGCCACGGAGATGCAGCTCCCGGGGGACCAGATCGACGGAATCCGCATGGCCGCAACCATCCATGACCTCGGCAAGATCTCCGTGCCCGTGGAGCTTCTCACCAAGCCGACAAGGCTGACGAAAATCGAATTCGACCTCATCAAGACCCACGCCCAAGCCGGTTACGATATCCTGAAGGACATCGATTTCCCCTGGCCCATCGCCCGGATGGTTCTGGAGCACCATGAACGGGTGGACGGTTCGGGTTACCCGAACGGCCTGACGCGCGACCAGATCCTGATCGAGTCGCGGATCCTCTCCGTGGCCGACGTGATCGAAGCGATGGCTTCCCATCGCCCCTACCGTCCCGGCCGGGGCATCCGGGCGGCGCTGGACGAGATCGCGACAAACCGGGGCATTCTCTACGACGCGGATGCGGTGGACGCCTGCCTGAGGCTTTTCAGCGAGAAAGGTTACCGGCTGGTGGAGTGACCGTTTTCGGCGCGCTTCGGATTACCCCTTGACAATAGAACGATCGTTCTACTACAATGCCTCTCCATCGATCAAACCTTCCGGTGAGGCATGACCTTGAGCGACATCCTGTTCAGTCTCCATTCCTGGCCTCGGGCAATCCTGCACGTCGACGGGGACGCCTTCTTCACCTCCTGTGAAGAAGTGATTCACCCCGAACTCCGGGGCAGACCGGTCATCACCGGCGGCGAGCGCGGCATCGTGGCCTGCGCCAGCTACGCCGCCAAGGCCATCGGGATCAAGCGGGGCGTTCCGCTCCATGAGGCAAAAAGAAAGTGCCCGGAGCTGGTGGTCCTGCCTTCGGACTATGAGACCTACAGCCTCTTCTCCCGCAGAATGTTCAACGTCATGCGGCGGTTCACCCCGCAGGTGGAGGAGTACTCCATCGACGAGGCCTTCGCCGACATTACGGGGATGCGCCGGGCATTGCGCGGCTCCTACGAGACCATTGCGGCAAACATCCAGAGCGAGATATCGAGAGAGCTGGGAATAACGGTCTCCGTGGGCCTGAGCCTGACCAAGGTGCTGGCCAAGGTCGCCTCCAAGCACCGGAAACCGGACGGGCTCACGCCCATCCCCGGCCGGATGATCGCGAAGCATCTGGAATATCTCCCCGTGGAAAAAATCTGGGGCATCGGCCACGCCACGACGAACTATCTCAACAAGCTGGGCGTCCGGACGGCACTCGAATTCGCCCGGCTGTCCGAGGACACGGTCAGGAGACGATTCACCAAGCCGGGTATCGAGATCTGGAAGGAACTTCGGGGGGAGTCGGTCTATCCCGTCTGCCCGGAGGAGAAGAGCGTCTACGCCTCCATCAGCAAGACCAGGACCTTTTCGCCCCCCGGCAGCGACGCAGACTACCTTTTCGCTCATTTGATGCGGAATCTGGAGTCGGCCTGCATCAAGGCCAGACGATACCGCCTTGCCGCCCGACGGATCGCGGCCTTCCTGAAGCGGAACGACTTCGGCTACACGGTCCGTGAAATACGTCTGAACCGGCCCTCCGCATATCCGATGGAGCTGACTTTCGAGATGCGCGGCCTATTTGATGATATGTACAGACCGCATGATATTTACCGGGCGACGGGGATCGTGCTCATGGATCTCGCGGGTGACGGGAACATCCAGTACGGCCTCTTCGAGGACGCCGTCCGGGCCGATCGGGTGGGCGATCTCTACCGGGTCGCGGATGAAATCGGCGCGAGGTACGGCAAGC
>CAYWTL010000108.1:0-6591 GCA_964460245.1 uncultured Syntrophaceae bacterium
CCAGTACCGCCTACCAATGAAATCAAGGGGTTGCGTGTCATGGCGTAACCCCTTTTTCATGGCCTTGAAGAATCCGGGTGCAGACCTTCGGCGAACCGTCACGGGCGGGCGTGCAAAGACACCGGCCGTTACCGCAGGCCACGGCCCATTGGGGATCGACGGAAGGGCCGGTGCGTGGCAGGCGCCGCCGTTTCAGGACACGGATATTTTCAGCGTTCCCCCGCGCCCAAGGATATCGTGAAGGTGAACATACCCCTTCAGCTTGTTCTGGCCGTTGACGACGACCAGCGTCGTGATTTCCTTCTGCTGCATGGTTTCGATCGTCTGGGCGACGGAGGCGTTTTCCGTGATGGTCTTGGGGGAGGGGGTCATGATGTCGTCGATCCGCCTGTCCTTCAGGCTTTCGCCCCGGCGGATCAGGCGGCGGAGGTCTCCGTCCGTCAGGATGCCCAGCAGATGATGTTTGGCATCCGTCACCAGGACGAACCCCTTGTTTTTCTCATCCATGACCCGAATGGCCTCGGCGAAGGCCGTGCCCCCGGTCACTTTCGGAATCTCCTTCCCGCCGATCATGACGTCTCTGACCTTTGCCCGCAACCGCAGACCCAGGTTCCCGCCGGGATGGAATTTGTAGAAGTCCTTTTCGTTGAAGCTCCGCCTTTCGATCAGCGCGACGGCCAGCGCGTCGCCCATGGCGAGCGCCGCCGTGGTGCTGGATGTGGGGGCCAGGCCGAAGGGGCAGGCCTCCCGCTTCACGCCCACGTCGATCACCACGTCGCTGTGCTGCGCAAGGGTCGACGAGGGGTTCCCCGTGAAAGCGATCAGCGGCGCGCCGATCTCGCGCACGCTGCCGATGATCATGTTGAGTTCGTCCGTTTCCCCGCTGTTGGATATGGCCAGCATCACGTCGTCCCGCGTCAGGATGCCCAGATCTCCGTGCATTCCCTCCACCGGGTGGAGAAAGATCGCGTGGGTCCCGGTGCTGGTGAGGGTGGCGACGATTTTTTTGCCGATCAGTCCGGATTTGCCGATGCCGGTCACGATCACGCGGCCCTTGGACTGGTAGATAATGTCGACGGTCCTGACAAACGGCTCTCCGATCTTATCCATCAGCGCAAGGATGGACTCGGCCTCGATTTTCAGGACCTCTCGGGCCTGTTGCATTGTCCGGTTGTCTTCCATTTCCGTCCCTTTCGTTTCTTCACCCCGAAGGATGCCGGTTATCTGCGGGGCAAGTTAGCAAAAATAGACTTCCCTGACAAGATGGATTTTCAAATTATTCCGGCCTATTGATTGACACGTTGACCGCTTTTCCATATACTCCGCGATCATTCCACCGGCGGGGGCGGCCTGTGAAGGAGATCAGGATCAGAGGGCATTGGGTCGCGGGAGGGGTCTTTGCGCTACTTTTCACCCTGCTTCTGGCGGTTCGCCTCGATGTTTTCCCGAAATTCGCCCGGCATCCGCAGGGGGAGGCGCCCGGCGCGGCGTCCGTTTCCCGGGAGGAGGACCAGTGGATGGCCATCTATCAGGGGCGGAACAGGATCGGCTACGCGCACCGTGAGCTGACCGGAACCGGCCGGGGCTACCGTTTCAATGAAGCCGTGCTGATGCGGATCAACACCATGGGGGTCGTCCAGGACATCCGTCTGCGGACGACGGGCGAGATGAATCCGGACATGACCCTGTCCGCTTTCCGCTTTGATCTCCGGTCGAGCCTTTTCCGGTTTACCGCGCACGGAGCGGTTAGGGACGGACAGGAAACGGTTCATTATGGGCCGCCGGGGGAGGAGCGGAAGATCGAGATCGCGCTTCAAGCCGCACCGCGCCTGTCCGGCAATATCTTCGATTCCCTGCGGGGACAAGCGCTCGCCGCCGGGCAGGAGACGACCGTTCATGTTTTTGACCCCACTTCCCTGGCCGAGCGCCCTGTGCGGCTGACCGGCCTGGGGGATGAGACGATCGTGATCATGGGGAGGCCGCAAAGGGCCCGCAAGGTCGCGGTGGATTTCATGGGGGGTCGCCAGTATGCCTGGCTGGGCGAGGACGGCGGCGTCCTGAAGGAGCAGGGCTTGCTGGGCATGACGCTCGAGCGGGTCGCAAAGGAGGAGGCGCTCGGCGGCATCGAACTGGCGGTGGGCGCCGATCTGACGGAGGCGGCGTCCATTCGATCCAATGTCGTGATCGAAAACCCGGATGCCCTGACGAAGCTGACCGTCCGGCTGTCGAACGTGGATCCGGAACAGCTCCTCCTTGCGGGCGGGCGGCAGCGGTACCGAAGCGGCCTGCTGACCATCGAACGGGAGGCGCCGCCCACGGCCGCGGCGACCGGCGGGGCGCTTTCCTTCGCAAACGGGCAGTATCTTCGGGCGACCCCGCTGGTACAGTCCGACCACCCGGATATTCGCAGGCAGGCCGCGCAGATCGTGTCTGCCGGCGACAGCGATGCGGTCAAGGCCGAAAAGCTGGTCGCATGGGTCCATCGGAATGTGGAGAAGAAGCCGGTGCTATCCGTGCCCAATGCCCTGGAAACGCTGGCCAACCGCGTGGGGGACTGCAACGAGCATGCCGTGCTGCTGGCCGCGTTGGCCCGCGCCGCGGGCATTCCGGCGCAGATCGAGGCGGGACTGGTCTATCTGAAGGGGCGGTTCTTTTACCATGCCTGGAATGCCCTGTATGTCGGGAGCTGGGTTACCGCCGATGCGGTGACGGGCGCCATGCCCGCCGATGTCACCCACATCCGCCTCGTCCGCGGAGAAGCGGACCGCCAGATGGACCTGATGGGCGTGATCGGACGGCTGCAGGTGGAAATCGTGGACATGAAGAAATGATCGAACTGATCGGTTTGACCAAGCGCTACGGCCGGACGCATGCCGTGGACCGGCTCAACCTGTCCGTGCCCCGCGGCGAGATATTCGGATTCATCGGTCCGAACGGGGCCGGCAAAACCACCACGATCCGCATGATGGGCGGGACGCTGGCCCCCACGGAAGGACGGGTCGTCATCGACGGGATCGACATGGCTGACCGTCCGGAGGAGGCCAAAAAGCGGATCGGCTTCATCCCGGACCGCCCCTTTCTCTACGAGAAGCTGACGGGCATGGAGTTCATGCGGTTTTCCGCCGACCTCTATGGCGCGGGAGACGGAACGTTCCTGAAAAGGGCCCGCGGCATCCTGAAGATGTTCAGTCTGCTGGAATGGTCCGACGACCTCATCGAAGCCTACTCCCACGGCATGAAGCAGCGCCTGATCATTGCGGCCGCCCTGCTTCACGAGCCCCGGGTCATCGTGGTGGACGAGCCCATGGTGGGGCTCGACCCGGCCGCCATCAAGATGGTGAAGGACATCCTGAAAGGTCTGGCCCGCCAGGGGACAGCGATATTCATGTCCACCCATACCCTTTCCGTCGCGGAGGACCTCTGCGATCGGATCGGCATCATTCACAGGGGAATCCTGATTGCGACGGGAACGACACGCGAGCTGAAGCGCCTGGCCCGGGTCCAGGAAGCGGATCTGGAAGCGGTTTTTCTGCGGCTCACGGAGGAGCAGGACCGGCCATGAACGGCGTGTTCACCCTCCTGAAGCCGCGCCTCTGGTCCTTCCGAAACGGCTGGGCGTCGCGGGATGCGGAATCCAGGAACATCAAATGGCTGCTCTTCGGGTTGATCGGCCTCGTCTTCTGGGTGGGCATCTTCGTCGCGTTTTACCGCGTCCTGAGATATTTTCAGGGCGTGGAAGGCTTTGGCGACATCCTGGCCTACAAGCTCCTGTCCATGGTGCTGGTCACTTTTTTCGCCCTCCTCCTTTTCAGCGGCATCATTACTTCCCTTTCCAAGCTCTACCTGAGTCGGGACCTGGTCCTGGTTCACGCCATGCCCGTGACGCCCGCCCGGATCTTTCTGGCCCGGTGGATCGAGAGCTCGATCGACAGCTCCTGGATGGTGATCGTCTACAGTCTGCCGGTCTTTCTCTCCTACGGCATCGTCTATCAAGCCGGTCTTCTCTTTTATGCAACGGTGGCGGCCGCGCTGCTGCCCCTCTGCATGATCGGTTCGGCCCTGAGCGCCGCGGCGGTGATGCTCATCGCCCGGATTCTGCCCGCCGGCCGCATTCGGACGGTGTTCGTCTTCCTGGGCCTGGTTCTGTTCGTGATCCTGGTGGTCGCTTTCCGGATGATGAGGCCGGAGCAGCTCACCAACCCGGACAGTTTTGTCTCCGTTCTTGCCTATTTGCGATCCATGGAGACGCCCGGCGCGCCGTGGCTGCCGACGACATGGATCTTCGACGGCATGGATGGCGCACTGGCCGGAGTCTTCAAAAAAGCGACCTTCAGCCTGGCGCTGCTTTGGAGTTGCGCGGCCACCCTGGTTTATCTCGTGGTCTGGATGGCCGGGGCGGCGTACTTTCCCGGTTTTTCGAAGGCGCAGACCACGGCGGAGCGCTTTCTGCCGTCGCGGCAAGGGAGGGGGAGCGGAACGGCCTGGCTGCTGAATCTGCTGTCCGGGCCCACGCGGGCCTTTGCCGTCAAGGAAATCAAGACCTTCACGCGAGATCAGACCCTCTGGCCGCAGCTCTTCCTCATCATCGCGCTCATCGTCGTCTATCTTTACAATTTTTCCGTACTGCCTCTGGACAAGACGCCCTTCAAGGCGTTTTATCTCCAGAATGTTTTCTCATTCCTGAACATGGGTCTGGCCGCCTTTGTCCTCGCGGCCATCGCCGCCCGGTTCGTTTTTCCGGCGGTCAGCGCCGAGGGGAGCGCGTTCTGGATTGTCCGGGCCGCGCCCATTCCGATCCGGACCCTCCTCCGGGTGAAATTTTTCGTTTATTTCGTTCCCCTGCTGATCTTGACGGAGATTTTGATCGTGGCGACGAACATCCTGCTGCAGGTGACGGACTTCATGATGGTCCTGTCCGCCGCAACGGTGTTCGTCATGGTACCCGGCGTGGTGGCCATGGGTGTGGGACTGGGTGCGGCCTACCCCGATTTTCAGTCGGAGAACCCCGCCCAGGCGGTGACCAGCTTCGGTGGGCTGCTCTTTATGATCCTCTGTGCCGGTTTTATCGGCGCGGTGATCATCCTGGAGGCGGGGCCCGTCTATGCCGTCTTCATGGCGAGCGTCCATGGCAAGAACCTCTCCGCGGTGCAGTGGGCCGGGGTGGTTCTCTCTTTCTCGCTGGTGCTCCTGCTCTGTCTCCTGGCCGTCATCCTGCCCATGCGCCTGGGCGAGCGGCATTTGAAAGCCCTGGTTTAACGGACGCTATTTTTTCTTGCTTTCCATACTGCGCAGAAAGGCTTTTTGAACCTCGCCGGTGTTGAAGAAGGCCGAGTTCCAGGCCGCCACATACCGCAGGCCGTCGTCGACGTTATGGCTCTGCATGTAATTGAGGATTTTCTTGGTTCCCCGGACGGCGTTGTCGGCGTTGCCCGTGATTTCCCGGGCCAGGCTCAGGGCGCCTTTCATCAGGGCTTCCCGGTCCTCATGGATTTCGTTGATCAGGCCCATCCGCAGGGCTTCCGCCGCGGAGATGTCCCGCCCGGTCAAGGCCAGCATCCGGGTGTTGCCCTGTCCGATGATTTCGGGCAGGCGGTTCAGGCTGCCCATGTCGGCAACGATGGCGATCTTCGTTTCCCGAAGCGAGAAGACGGCGTCCTTCGCGGCCAGGCGCAGGTCGCAGGCGGCGATCAGGTCCAGGCCGCCGCCGATGCAGTGGCGGTGGATCGCGGCGATATAGATGTTGTTCCCCTCGGTCATGCGGCTGAAGCCCTGCTGCATCTGGAGGATCAACTCGTGCATCTGCTCCCGGAATTCCGGCTTCGCGCCGACCAGAACATCCTGGTTGTTCATGAAGAACTCAAAGGCGTCGATGCCGACGCTGAAGGATTTTCCCCTGCCCGCGATGATCACCACGCGGACCCCCGGGTCCTTCTCCAGATCGCCCACGACGAGGGGGAGGTCGCGCCAGAAGGGCCAGCTCATGGCGTTCAGTTTGTCCGGCCGGTTCAGGTATAAAATGGCGGTTTGCTGATCCGCCAGTTTCTCGACTTCAAAAAACGAATATACATTCATACGGAAAGCTCCCTTCTCGATGGGTAGCCCCTTCTACCGGAACATCCGCCGTATTGTCAACGGCTTTTCGGCGCCTTTCCGGAATGCGCGCACGGGCGCGGCAGGTTCGATTTCGTCTTTTGCCCGCGCCCGGTTTGTGCTAATGAGAGCCACGCCATGAAATGCATTTTCCTTTCCGACACCCACCTGAAAAGCGAACGGGACAAGAGCTACCGGGACCTGATGCGTTTTCTTGACTCGCTCTACGCGGAGAAGCTCGACCACCTTTTCATTGCCGGCGATTTTTTCGATTTCTGGTTCGGCAGACGCGACTGCGTCTACCCCGACTTCATGCCGGTCATTGAAAAGCTGATGACCCTGAGGGACGCCGGGGCGCAGATCAGCCTGTGTGAAGGGAACCATGATTTTTTCCTAGAGGATTATTTCGCCGAAATCCCGGGCTTCACGGTGTACCGGGAGTCGGCCGTTTTCGACCTGGAGGGCCGGAAGACCCTGGTGGCCCACGGCGATCTCGTGGAC
>CAYWTL010000109.1:0-6576 GCA_964460245.1 uncultured Syntrophaceae bacterium
TTCGGGTCAACGACATCATTCGGGAGGTCAAAAGCCAGCTCAATGCCATATCCCGTCAGGCGAAGAAGGCTGAGCAGTACAAAGCCCTGAAGCATGCGGTCAGAGAGGCGGAAGTCACGCTGGCCCTTCAGACCTGTGCCGATCTATCCAGGGAAATTCACTGCCGGGAAAAAGAAATGGAGGGGGTCCGTCAACGGCGAATCGCGCTGATGACGAGGACGCAGTCCTGTGAGGCGTCCATCGGACAACTGAAGATCGAGATCCTCGACAATGAAGCGCAGCTTGCCCAGACGCAGGAAAGGCTCTACAAGCTTCGGAACGCCACGAATATCCTGGAACAGGGGATTGAACATGCCCGGCAGAATTCTGTCGATCTTGCTGCTGCAAAAGAGCGCGACCAGGCGGATCTTAACCAGCTGCGTTCAAGGCGGGAAAATGCGCTTGAAGAGCTTAGCGGTCTAAAGGCGCTGGCCGGAACGTCGGAAGACAGAATCCGGGAATTGCGGAAAATCGTCGTGGACAAACAGCAACGGGTGGAGGAACTGAAGACCGCACAGCGGTCCGTTTATCGGGAACTGGACGAGCAGAAGATTGCCTGTGTCGATCTTGCCGCTGAAAAGGCGAAGTGGGGAAATATGATCGCCGGTTTGACGAAGAGCATCGAGGGTATCCGCCACCGGAATGAACGGGATTTCAGGGAAATCGGAGAACAGGGCAAACGGCGCGATGAGCTGAACGATATTCTGGAGGGTCTGAGGGCAGATCTCGGGTCGGATGAAGCGTTGCTTTCGGAGTTGAGGGGAAAAACCGTCCTGGCGTCCGGAGAATGTGATCGCTCGAAAAGCGATTTGCAGGCCATCGACGAAGCAATTACCCGGATCAAGGAGGAAACGGGCAGCAAATCATCCAGGCTCCAATCCCTGAAGGAGTTCCAGTGTCGTTATGAAGGTTGCCACGACGGCGTAAAATCGCTCATGGCAGCCAGACGGGATCATGTCCTGGATGGCCTTTCGCATGACGTGTTTTGCGGGCTTGTCGCGGAACACATTGACGTTCCCAAGGAATATGAGACAGCCGTGGAAGCCGTCCTTGGAGAAAAGCTCGAGTACATCATCGTGAAGAAACAGGAAGATGGTTTGAACGCCATCAACTATCTGAAAAACTACTCCTTGGGAAGAGGGAGCTTTGTCCCCCTGGAAGTCCGCAATCACGGTTTGAACGATTCGGATCGGCCTTATGAACATCTGAAGGATGCGGTCCGCCTGATCGATCAGGTCCATGTGCCGGAGGATTTCAGGGGGATCGCGGATTATCTCCTGGGGGACGTGCTGCTGATCTCCAGCCTGCCCGGCGGGATCGAGTTATGGAAGCGGAACGGATTCCGCGGGACCTTCGTCACACCGGATGGTGACATCATCAATCCCCAGGGGGTCCTGACCGGAGGCAACGGGACGGGCAACGAGAGAAGCCTCCTTCGGAACAAGCGGGAAATTGCCGAGCTGGAAGGGGAAATGGAGGATCTCACCGGGAAACTTGCCGAGGGAACGGACCAAAAGAAAAAGATAAATGCCCGGATGATGGAATGGGCGGAGGAATTGCAGCAGTTGCAGGCGGAGATTCATCGGTTGGAGCTGCAAAGCACAGCCAGAAGGAAAGACCTGGAACGATTTGAGGATGAGCGGAAGCGCAATGAGCAGCGGATCAGGACCCTGGAATTCAGTCGTGAGAGCCTGCGGACCGAAGAAAATGAGGCCGTGACGAGGATCGCGGACATTCGGGGGCATCTGGCGTCTTCGGAAAGCAAGGAGCAGGCCCTCAATGAGCGGATCATTTCGCTGCATAATCGTTGGGAGACGCTGCGTGGAGATCTGGAGGGGCAGGAGACGCTGCTCACGGGGGAAAAGGTTGAACTGGCCTCTCTGGAACAGGAAAGAACGGCCCATTTGAATACCCTCTCGAGGTTGGACCAGGCGGTGAACCTTCTTGCCGCCGAGATCGAAGCCAAGAGGAAAAACGAGGCAGAATGCGAGCGCCGGATCCTTGAGTTGACGCAAAAGATGGCCGAGGACCGGGAAACCCTCGGACGCCTGTATGGGGAGTACGCGGGCTGGGAGGATTCGTTGACGAAAGGGAAAAATCTGCAGGCGGAGAAGGAAGCGTCCCTCCGGAGCATGGAAGCGGAAGGCCATGAATTGAAGAAAAGACTGGCTGAAGCGGATCAGGAGAGCAACGCGCTGGAAATGGCCATACGGGAAGTGCGATTCAAAATGGACGGACTTCGCGATCATATTCAGACGAAGCATGATTTGGATTTCGAATCGCTGAGAAGCGCGTTCACGGAGATCGGCGATTCCGAAAAGGAGGCGCTGATGTCAAGGCTGGAAAGAGACAGGCAATCGCTGGGCCAGTTCGGGGAAGTCAATCTGCTGGCGCTTTCCGAACACGAAGAGCTGAAAAAGCGGTACGAATTCCTGACGGTGCAGGCGACGGACCTGAACAACTCGATCGAGACGCTGCAGAAAACGATCAGCCGGATCAACGCCGTATCCAGAAAGCGCTTTGCCGAAGCCTTCGAAATGGTCAATGAGTGTTTCAAACAGGTGTTCACGAAATTATTCCCCGGGGGAAAAGGGGAACTGAGGCTGACCGATGAAAGCGACATGTTGGAGACGGGTGTCGATATCGACATTCAGATCCCCGGGAAAAAAGCCCAGAACGTGAGCCTGCTTTCCGGCGGCGAAAAATCCCTGGCGGCGATTGCGCTCATTTTTGCCATCCTCGTGTACCGCCCGACACCGTTCCTGGTTCTGGACGAGGTCGATGCGGCGCTGGATGATGCCAATATCGAGCTGTTCAACAGCCTGGTCAGGAACATTTCGGAGAAGTCTCAGGTCCTTATGGTAACCCACAACAAACGGACCATGGAGGCGGCCAGCAACCTCTTCGGCGTCACCATGCAGAAGCAGGGCATCTCTTCCATGGTTTCCGTGAGCCTGAACTGAGCGTGACCGCTTCCTTGCTTGATCGTGGCGAACCAATCGGCGTTGCGAAGCGGACCACTGAAAAAATTTCATCTAATCTATGAACAGCGATATTCGGAAAAAAAGCTTTTTCGAGAGACTGAAATCAGGCCTGGAAAAAACCAGGAAACTCCTGCTGACAAACGTGGATGACATCATCCTGGGCGAGAAGGTCATCGACCAGCGACTCTTCGACGAACTCGAAGAAGCGCTGATCATGGCGGATGTCGGTCCCGTCTTCACCTATGACCTGATCGGAAAAATGAAGGAGCAGGTCAAACGAAAGGAACTGGACCGCCCGGAGCTTCTGAAAAAGGTGTTGCGGAATCAGATGACGGATATTCTGATGAAGAACGAAAGACCGCTTGCGATTCCCGTAAAACAATTGTATACAATCATGGTGGTGGGCGTTAACGGAACCGGCAAGACGACCACCATCGGCAAGATGGCTCATCAGTTCAAAAAGGAGGGAAGGTCGGTGCTGCTGGCCGCGGCCGACACCTTCCGGGCGGCCGCCATCGAGCAACTCGCCGTGTGGAGCCAGCGGGTGGATGTGCCCCTGATCAAACAGCAGATCGATGCGGATCCGGCGGCGGTTGTTTTTGACGCAATCAGGGCGGCGCAATCGGGAAGGGGCGATCTTCTCATTATCGACACGGCAGGCAGGCTTCACACCAAAGTCAACCTCATGGAGGAACTGAAAAAAATCAAGCGGGTCATGGCTCGGGAAATACCGGGTTCGCCCCACGAAGTCCTGCTCGTCATTGACGCGACGAACGGCCAGAATGCCATCAATCAGGCGAGGATGTTCAACGAGGACATCGGGGTGACGGGAATCGTCCTCACCAAAATGGACGGCACATCGAAGGGTGGCATCGTGATCCGGATTGCCAGTGAGCTTCATATTCCCATCCGCTACATCGGGATCGGAGAAACGATCGAGGACCTGCGGCCGTTCAAGGGAGAGGACTTTGTCGATGCTCTGTTCGGTCAGAACGGTTTGGACCGGGATGCGGTAAATTCCGGAACAGGAAAGATCTGATGGAGAATCAGAGGTCCATAATGTTCGGCCGACGATCGATCGGGTCGAACACTGATGCGCTGAGACCGGAGCCGATTTGCCATGGATCCCGAAAACGCTGACAATGTCTCCGGACGTGACCGTTCCACCTCCCCGCCGCTGGTGTTTCAACACGAGGATCTGATCCGGTCCTTCGATTCGGCGAAGACGCTCTCCCAGGCAGATCTGATCAACCGTATCAATTACCTACATTTCACCGAAAGCCCGCTTTACCTACTCCTGGAGCATTCCGAATACGGGGAAAAGGTGCTCGTGAAAGCCTACCCCGAACCCTGCACGGGCAGCCCGTTGACCTGCCGGTGGGATGAATCCTATTTCCAGTACAAACTGGAATCGCATCACATCCTGCACCTGGTGCTCATCGACAGCCTGGTCCTGGTGATTGCGCCCGTGAGTATCCGGACCGGCATCGGAAAAAGCATTTCGATCTTCCTTCCCGAGAAAGCCTTCATTGTGAATCGCAGACAAGTTCGGCGATATGCCTGCCGGGACGTTGATGCGGAGGTGATGCAGAGCGGATTCATGGTGGAAGGCAAATTAGTGGATTTCAGTCCAACCGCATTCCGTATTCAAGCCGACTTGGAGGCGTTCAAACATCACGGATGGTTCAATCCGGACGTGCCCACCACTGTCCGGCTTATATCGAACGAGAAACTTGTGTTTGCGGAGTTATGTCGATGCATCCGCTGTCAGGACGGCCGTTCTGCAAGGGAGATGATATTTTCACCGGCAAATGATCGAATCAGTCGTTTCCCGGTCAAAGCGATCCGCAATCCGCGCCGACAGATAATACCGCCGCTGATGTCCGTATTTGAGCATCCGTTATTCAAAAAAACAATCCAGAGAGACATTGTGGACCTATCGACAACAGGCTTTTCCATCATCGATCCACAGGATGATGATGTGATGATGCCGGGAATGATCATCCCCCATCTTTCCATCCTGCTTGCCGGAGTTGCCATTGCTCACGGTGCCGCACAGGTGATCTATCGGCGGGCCGGAGAGGGAAACGTGCGCTACGGCCTTGCCCTTTTGGACATGGATGTAACGTCATACAGCCGCCTCAATCACATCGTCGGCGTCAATGCAGATCAATATATCGCAGTATCTAAAAAAGTGGATGTGGAGGCGCTCTGGGAATTTTTCTTCCAGAGCGGGTTCATTTATCCCAAAAAGTACGGTTTTTGCGAGACCCACCGGAAGAGTTTGATGGAAACTTACCGAAAGCTCTATCAGGAAAATCCTGAAATTGCTTGTCACATCACTTATGAAAAGAGCGGACGGATTTATGGTCACATGTCCGCATTAAGGGCATATGAAAGGGCTTGGCTCGTTCAGCATCATGCCGCCAGACCCCTGGAAAGCCGGCTGCCGGGGTTTGCGGTATTGAAACTGATGATGATTTTTTTAAACGGCATGTACCAATTGACCTCAGCGTGCATGGACTATGTCCTTTGTTGCTACCGGCCGGAGAACAAATTTCCCGACAGGGTTTTTGGTGGATTTTCGAGAGACCTCAATAATCCCCAAGCCTGTTCCCTCGATTTATTTGCCTATCTGAATCTGACAAGAAAAACAAATGATGAGGATAAACTTCCACCGGAATGGCGCTTGGGGGAGGCCACTCCGCCGGATTTGTGGGCCGTTGAGCAGTTTTACAACCACGAATCCGGAGGGCTTTTGATGAAAGTCCTGCGACCTGAAAACTCTGACTCGGGCAATTCACTGGAGCAGGTTTATAAACGTCTCGGCCTTTTGAGACGGTGGCGGACGTATTCTTTGACTTACAATGGTAAAGTCAAAGCGATTTTCATTGTCAACCAATCGGATCTGGCGATCAATATGTCCGGCCTCTTGAATTGCATCATGGCTCTGGTAGTCGATCCCGTCGGGTTGCCCTTCGATATCCTTTCCATTGCGATTACGGAATTGGGGAAAGTTTATAGTCTGGACGAAGTGACGCTTCTCCTTTATCCCGCTTCGTTTGTTGAGACCACAGCTATCTCATTTGAAAAGCATTACAAGCTTTGGATATTGAATGTCCGCTATTCAAATCAATTCATGGAATACGTGCAGAAGAAATTTCGTGTGAAGTACGAATAGTTTAAGTTACCGGATCAATTGGACATGGAAAAAGTCCCTCTCTACAATAGTCGTATTATCAAAACCTACGTCGAATATTTGAAAAAATTTTATCCCGGTATCGATGTAGGTTCCTTACTCAAAGATTCTGGTATCAGTATGCATCAGTTGGAGGACGGTGGACACTGGTTTACACAGGAAAACTGTGATCGTTTTCAGATTAGTCTGGCTGAGAAGGCTGGAAATGCCAATATCCCACGGGAAGCAGGACGATACACGGCGTCTTCCAAAGCCGGGGGATTAATGCAGCAGTATATACTTGGATTTGTCACACCGAGAGCGGTTTTTACATTGTTGGAGAGAATATACCCACAGCTCAGTCGCGCATCTATT
>CAYWTL010000110.1:0-6267 GCA_964460245.1 uncultured Syntrophaceae bacterium
ATGGTCTCGGCGGCCATCAACTCGATAGACCGCTCCCTCGAGGAGGCAGCGACCAACCTGGGCGCCGGGCGGCTGCGGGTCTTCTTCACCGTGACCGTCCCCGCAGTCACGCCAGCCGTCCTCTCCGGGGCGCTCATCGTCTTCTACCTCTGCATCGAGAACTTTGGCGTGCCCATCCTGATTGGCGAGGACTTCCGGGTGCTCTCCGTGCAGGCCTACAACGAGTTCATCAGCGAGATGGGCGGCAACCCCGCCATGGCGGGTGCGCTGAGCACGGTGCTGCTGGTTATCACGATGGGCCTCACGATCCTCCAGAAGTACTGGGTGGAGCGCAAGAGCTACGCCATGTCCGCCGTCCGAAGGCCCGAGGTCGTGCGCGCCAGGCGGCTGCCGACGTTCCTGATGTGGTTTTTCTGCGCCGGGATCGTCTTCGTGGCCCTGTTCCCCTTCGCCGTCGTCATGATCTCCTCCGTCACGAAGACCTCGGGTCCCGTCATGTACTACGGCCAGTTCAGCCTGGACAACTTCATCCGAGCCTTCACCATTGCCCCGCGCCCCATCGTCAACTCCTTCTTCCTGGCCACGGTGTCCACACTCGTAGGGATCGTCTTCGGCCTGCTGGTGAGCTACCTCCTGGTGCGGCGGCGGGGGAAGATGAGCTACCTGCTCGACGTCCTGGTCATGCTGCCGCTGGCCATCGCGGGGACGGTGCAGGGGATCGCGCTCGCGGCGACGTACAACACCGGCTTCATCGTGCTCACGGGCACCTGGATGATCCTGGCCCTGGCCTACTTCATCCGCAAGGTCCCCTTCTCCATCAAGACGACGTCCTCGCTCCTGGAGCAGATCGACAAGTCCGTCGAGGAGGCCTCGATCAACCTGGGCGTCCCCCCCTTCCGGTCCTTCCTGAAGGTGGTGGTGCCTACCATGCTACCGGGGATCGTCGCTGGGGCGATCATCATGTGGGTGACGACGCTCGCAGAGCTCAGCTCGACGATCGTCCTCTACTACGGGCCCTGGGCGACGATGACCGTCGAGATTTTCCAGCGCATGGGAAGCGGCGAGTTTGGCCCGGCCTCGGCCTACGCCACCATCCTCATCGTCTCCGTCCTGGCGCCGCTGTTCTTCCTGCAGCGCTACCTGGGCCGGGATCTCACGACCGCCTTGTAGCGCGCCGTGGATGCATTGGCATCCCTCCGATCAGGGACCGGAACGTACGGCGGTTGAGATAAGCTGGGCCGCACCGACGCACGCGCGCAGGGTGGGCCTCATTCGAATCGCAGGGCGGGGATCAGTGAACCGATCCGTGAGGAAGCATGAAAGGGACACTGTTGCGCATCTCCGTTTTTTCCGACACGCACGGCAACATCAAGGACATGCGGGAAGCGGTGGTCCGCTTCTCGCCCCTGGATAAGATCGTCCACCTTGGTGACGGCGTCCGCGACGGAGGCATGGTGGCAAGGGAGGCGGCGATCCACTTTCACGGCGTGCGTGGGAATGAGGAATACGGGACAGATCTACCGGAAGTGGTTCTGTTGGAAGCCGAAGGCTGGCGGCTCCTCCTGACGCACGGCCATCAAATGAACATCAACCCCTACTACCCGAAGGACGTCTGGGAGCAGGATCTTCGGGACATGGCGGCCTGGGTGAAGGAGAAAGGCGCGGATGCGCTCCTTTTCGGGCATGCCCACACCCCTGTGCTTCAGCGGGTGAACGGGATCATCCTCTGCAACCCCGGCGATCAGTACATCGGCTCTACCGCCGGCGCGTCTTTTTCCCTCATTGAGGCGAAGGCCGCTGCCATCCGTTTTCGGATCTTCCGGAAAAACGGGGTTCGGAAATGGGATCTTCTGGCGGAACTCCGGCAGGAGCGCAAAGGAAAGGACGGTTGAGTACCCTTCTTTTTGCAAGGGTCGGGACCGGAGACGGCGGAAAAGGAAAAACCGGATCACATCCGGCTTGAATTGTCTATTTTATCATCATGATCTGCTTCTTGCCCGTTTGGCTTTAACCCTATTGACGGCCATCAGCAGTTTTTCCCCCATGAGTTTGCTTTTCCGATTGACCCATTGGCTCCTGGGTATTTTCAAGATGATGCATTTGTCTTCCCTACGCTTTTCCATGATGAAATCCCCCTATGTCGGCATTCTGATTGACACATCTGCGAAGCATCTAGGTTTGAAAGCGAAATCACCCCCTTTCCGGTCTTTGAGGGAAAATATAAACCCCTCGAAGGGATGCCTTGTTCCGCTTGAGGGGTCTTCAAAGGGAGCCGCCGATGCCGTCTTGTCTTGTGCTGGAGTCAATGTGCTGAAAGTCTTGACCTTCAAACGGGCGATTCCAATCGCCATCAAGGTCCTGCGCTTCTTTTCTCAATTCATCTCCAGTCAACTGACTCATTACGGGCATCGCAGCATCCCATCTACGGTCATAATTTATTCGAGGCGAAAACATTGTCAAGGGGCGGAGGGGATGTTGTGGCAGGGTGTATTCGAAGTAGGTAAAGGTTTTTGATATCTTTTGGGAAAATTACCAAGTGAAGCATTTTTCAAATGGAGTGAAAGAGAACGACCCGCGGGTGCGAACCCTACGGCAAATTTTGGCAAAGGAATGCTCACATACAAATACATGCCGCGTACGGGGGAGTAGGGAACGGTTGATGCGGAATATGTCACGTCAACGCCGTTCCATGATCCTTACAAGAAAGCAGCCGAATTCCGGATTGGGGACGGATCGGCAAAATTTCACAAGGCGACTTGGGAAGAGTTGCCCACGCTCTACAATATTGTAAATGTCCTCAATTCGCTAAAAGCCACTGAATGGCTGGGAATCACCGTCGTAAAAACAGTCGGGGCAAAGGATTATAGTGATCAACAGATCCTGGTGTGACGAAACCGAGTGCCGCGCAAGCAGGCACGCTTTCCCAACTGCGATCGTGTCGCGAAAAGGGGCTTCCGAGTTTCCGGTAGTTCAAACCAGGATCTTTCCTGTGGATGGACCAGCGGTACGAAGAAACGCATCAGCATAGCAATCATTCATTGCGGGATAAAAAAATCGGACATTCACGTCCGGAATGTCCGATTTTTCTACCACTGTCTTCAAAGTAATTATTTTGTCGCTTCCTTTGCTTTGGTCGCAGCTTCCTTCGTGGCGTCTTTTACCTCTTTCACGGTTTCTTTGGTCACTTCCTTTGCTTTGGTTGTAGCTTCCTTGGCGGCATTCTTCACTTCTTTCACGGTTTCTTTGGTTGCTTCTGTGACTTTGGTTGCAGCTTCCTTCGTGGCATCTTTCACCTCTTTTGCAGCTTCTTGAGAGGTTTCTTTTGCTTTAGTTGCGGCTTCTTCAGCTTTCTTGCAACCTGCGATGGAAAAAGTGAAAGAGGAAACGAACACCAATGCAATCAAAATTGTGAAGATTCTTTTCATAAACGGAACACCTCCTTTTACGAGATTCATGAACCTGGCTTTACTTCCCGGACCGCTGATGCAAAACTATCAATACCCTATAACGATTGTCAATAAAATTTAGCGGGTGATCTTGAAAAATTAGTCGGTCTGACGAAAATGCGGTAAACGGCCATAGGTGACCGAAACAGAAAAGGGGTTGGCCGCAAAAGGCTAACCCCTTGTTTTTCCATGGTAGTCCCACGGAGAGTTGAACTCCGGTTTCCGGCGTGAGAGGCCGAAAGCAGCCATTTACCCAAATTTACCGATTCGTATTATAAATTATTAATATCATATATTTACACTATATTTCATTTCCCTTGACATACCGGAAAATACCCGTATATTGAGGCTGAAGGTTGGAAATAGGGTTGGAAATAGAGGGCCAACATGAAGCGGATCAGGACGGAATATCCCGGTGTATTTTACCGCGAGGCGCAGAGGATCGGCGGCAGGGGAACCGAGAGGATCTACTATGTCGTTTTCAAGAAGGACGGAAATGTGTTCGAGGAAAAAGTGGGTCGCCAATATGCCGACGATATGACCCCGGCCAAGGCGGCAAGGATCAGGGCGGACCGGATCGAGGGGCGGCGCGCATCGAGGAAGGAAAAACGGGAGGCGGAAAGGGCGGCAAAACTGGCGGAGTCGGGAAAGTGGACGCTGGAAAAACTGTTGGAAGAATACGATAAGCACAAGCCGGACAGCAAATCCATACGGACGGACAAGGGCCGATTCATAAAGCACATCAAGCCAGCACTGGGCGAAAAGGAGCCGCATGAGATCATCCGCCTTGACATTGACCGCCTGCGGCTGAAACTTTCCAAAAAGATGAAACCTCAGACCGTCAAGCACGTCCTCGGGTTGTTGAAGCGCATCGTCCGTTTCGGGGCGAAAAGGGAGCTTTGCCGGGAGCTGCCCTTTCCCATGGACACCGTGAAGGTGGACAACTGCACGACGGAGGACCTTTCACCGGACCAGCTGAAAAGCCTTCTGAAGGCCATAGACGAATCAACGGACCCCGAAGCGGCGAACATCATGCGCATGGCGCTGTTCACGGGCATGCGGCGCGGCGAGCTGTTCAAATTGAAATGGACTGACATTGACTTTGATCGGGGTTTCATCACGATCCGTGATCCGAAGGGCGGCACAAGCCAGAAAATCCCCCTGAACGACCAGGCGAGGGCGGTCCTGAAGAACCATCCCCGGATGGCTGATCATGTTTTCACCCGGGGTGACGGCAAGCCGTTCACGGACATCCGAAGGCGCATCAACCCCATCAAGACCGCCGCCGGGCTTCCGGGCGACTTCCGCGCGCTGCATGGCCTGCGCCACGCGTTCGCGTCCATGCTGGCATCGAGCGGCGAGGTGGACATGTACACCCTGCAGAAGCTGTTGACGCACAAGTCACCCATCATGACGCAACGATATGCCCACTTACGGGACGAAACCATGAAGCGGGCATCTGCTTTAGCCGGGAACATTATCGCAAATGCGGCAAGGGAAAATGGCGAGGAGCAACAGGAGGCCTTGGAATCGTAACAGTAACTTTCCAGAAGTGAACCCGAGGGAGGCAAATCATAAACGCCGCTGGATCGATCAATGGCGCTGAAAGAAGTAAGTGCAATGAAAAAAATCGGATATTCTGAGTTTGTAGAGATTTTTGGTATGGACAATCCCGAAAATTGGGACCAAATGGGATTTGAACTGCGGCCTGATGGGCTATACGTAAAAGACCCTCGTGAATATAGGCTTCTTTCCAGTGAGGAGATAACTGTCCTCACCAGACATCCAACAGGTGATTTATCCAAGCCGGCATTGGCCTTCCCGTGTTCAAAGGAAGAACTACTCAAGATTGTGAAGTTTTATGCCCTCGAAGATTGTTGTGATCAAAATGACATTGAAAAGGTGATAAAAGCACGTGAGGACGACTACGAGGCCCAAACAGATGAAAAGATAAACGTCAGGAAAACCGTTGTTCATGAAATCGCGAAATGGAAAAGAAAGAATAGCAAAAAGAATTTAACACAGCGAGAGGCGGCTAAAGAAATCAACGACGAACTAATGGCCAGGGATCTTGAAACATATAACGAAAAGCATTTAATAAGAATTATCAAATACTTAGGATTCAAACCTGGCAAGCCTGGGAGAAAACCCAAAAAGTAATTGGGACAATTTTGCATTGATTTTGTTCCTATTTCAAGATATCTATATGATATTGCGTGAGAATCAATTAGGACATTTTTAAACCTTCTTTTTGGGAATTATCCAGTTTTATTTATTATTTCAATGCCTTACAATACCCGCAAATCACACGGTTTGCGGGTTTGCTTTTTCCCCGCAGCTGATAACACTTAGGGGGTCAGTAAAATGGATCACACGGATGAAAAGACAGTGATCAAGAACGTCTCAGAACTACTAAAAAAACCCTACTTGAATGAAATAGAGGCGGCTGCCGTGACAAACAGGGCAGTGTCTACCCTGCGCAATGACCGCCATCTGCGGCGGGGGATACCCTATCTGAAAGTATCAACCCGATCAGTGCGATACAAAACCGAGGACGTGATTGCTTTTATGGAACGTCAGCGAATCAGTTTTTAAGGGGGAGCCTGAATGCTGAACCTTCATCCTGCCCACCTGACCGACCTTCGGGAATCCGGTTTGTCCGACGAATCAATCCGGAGCGCCTGCATTGCGACCGTTCCGCCGGGCAAAATCTCCAAGCGTTTGGGGTATGACGATTCGGGACTGAGTTCAATGTATGAGATTCCCTATGGCGAAGGGTTTTCCCGTTACCGCTGTTTCTATCTTGAAGGCAAGGCCGGAC
>CAYWTL010000111.1:0-6018 GCA_964460245.1 uncultured Syntrophaceae bacterium
AATCCTGAAAATAGAAATAATTTGAAATAATGCTCCGGTTCATGTAGAGAAAAACCCGTTATCAAAGCCTTTTCCGTTAGGAGACGATTCCATTGAACCCACTGCAGAAAAACATTGCTCTCTGGCTGGTGATCAGCCTCGTTTTTGTTCTTCTCTATCATCTTTTCAACCAGCCCAAGAGCGTTCAGGGGACACTGATCTTCAGCGACTTTGTGGGTCAGGTGGAAAAGGGGCAGGTCACGGAGGTGACCATTCAGGGCGAGAACATCACGGGCAAGCTCGCCGACGGCAAAACCTTCAAGACCTACATGCCGAAAGATGCGCAGCTCATGCCCCTGCTTCGGGAAAAAAACGTGCGGGTGTCCGCCAAGCCGGCCGAGGATTCGCCCTGGTATATGAATGTCCTGATTTCCTGGTTTCCCATGCTGCTGCTCATCGGCATCTGGATCTTTTTCATGCGCCAGATGCAGTCGGGGGGAGGAAAGGCGATGGCCTTCGGAAAGAGCAGGGCGAGGCTCGTCACCGACAAATCGAAAAAGGTGACCTTTGCAGACGTCGCCGGCGTCGACGAGGCGAAGGCTGAGCTGGAAGAGGTGATCGAATTCCTGAGAGACCCCAAGAAATTCACGAGGCTGGGGGGGCGCATTCCCAAGGGCCTTCTGTTGGTCGGCCAGCCGGGTACGGGCAAGACGCTGCTGGCCCGGGCGATCGCCGGGGAGGCGGATGTTCCTTTCCTGAGCATCAGCGGTTCGGATTTCGTGGAAATGTTCGTCGGCGTCGGGGCGTCCCGGGTTCGGGATCTTTTCAACCAGGGAAAGAAAAACGCCCCCTGCATCATTTTCATCGACGAGATTGACGCCGTGGGCAGGCACCGAGGGGCCGGACTGGGCGGCGGGCATGACGAACGGGAGCAGACCCTGAACCAGCTGCTCGTGGAAATGGACGGCTTCGAATCCAACGAGGGGGTCATCCTGGTTTCGGCGACGAACCGCCCGGATGTCCTGGATCCGGCGCTGCTGAGGCCGGGGCGCTTCGACCGGCAGGTGGTCGTGCCGCTTCCCGACGTCAGGGGCAGGGAAAAGATCTTCGAGGTGCATGCCAAGAAAACGACCCTCGCCGACGACGTGAATTTCGGGGTGATCGCCCGCGGGACGCCGGGATTTTCCGGGGCGGACATTGAAAACCTCGTGAATGAGGCCATTCTGTTTGCCGCCCGGCTGGGCAAGGAGAAAGTAGCCATGGTGGATTTCGAGTTCGCCAAGGACAAGGTCCTCATGGGTGTGGAAAGAAAAAGCATGGTGATCAGCGACGAGGAAAAGCGGAACACCGCCTATCACGAATCCGGCCATGCGCTGGTGGCCAGACTGCTGCCGGGCACGGATCCGATCCACAAGGTGACGATCATTCCGCGCGGCCGGGCGCTGGGCCTTACCCAGCAGCTCCCGGAGGACGAGAAGCATACCTATCCAAAGCGCTATCTCTTGAACAACATCGCCATCCTGTTGGGCGGGCGGGCCGCGGAAGAGCTGATCCTGAAAGACTTCACCACCGGCTCCGGAAATGATATTGAAAGAGCGACGAACCTTGCCCGGAAAATGGTCTGCGAGTGGGGCATGAGCGAAGCCATGGGACCCCTGACCTACGGCAAAAAAGAGGAACAGATCTTCCTCGGGCGGGAATTTGCGACCCACAAGGACTACAGCGAGGACACGGCGCAGCGGATCGACGAGGAGGTGACTCGGATCGTTTCGGAAAGTTATGACAAAGCCCGGCAGCTCCTTCTGGATCATATCGACGTGCTGAACAAGATCGCATCGCAGCTTCTGGAAAAGGAGGTGTTGAACACCGTGGAGCTGGATGAAATCATCGGCATCCGCGGTGACGCTTCCCCGGCCGATGGGGGGGCATCGCCAATCCCGCCGCAGTGAAATCGGTCTCTTCCATGGATGACTGCAATCAGAGGGGGCGCTATCCCCTGAGGTTTCTCCCCTGGACAACCCTGCCGGAGGCCGCCGAGATCCTCAAAGGGATCGACGTGGATCCTTACGGGATCGAGGCCATGCTCCCCAAAATGGTCAATGTGAATATCCATGTCCAGGGGCTCCCCTGCAAAGTGGCCAATATCATCAAGCAGGAGATGCTGGCCATCGGCGGCGACGCGGCCGTGGCGCGCGGATCGGTCTCATGCAGCGTCGAAAAGACCGATCTGATCCTGATCGGGACGCGCAAACAGGTCCGGCGCTTCACGGAAAAGATCGCTTTTCAGCCCTTCGGACTGGCGGCATTGGCGGACGCCCTCCGCGCGTTGCTGGAAAACCTGTCGGCCGGGCGATGGGAGATCCCGACGGGGCGTCGCGTCATGCTACTGGGCGACCGGACCCTTGTCATGGGAATCCTGAACGTCACCCCCGATTCCTTCTCCGACGGGGGCCGCTTCGCTTCGCCGGAAGACGCGGTCTCCTGCGGACTCCAAATGGCGGCCGACGGCGCGGACATCCTGGATATCGGAGGGGAATCAACCCGGCCGGGCGCTCTTCCGGTCGCACCGGACGAGGAGCTTCGGCGAATCATCCCCGTGATTCGGGGGCTGTCCGGAAAGGTCGACATACCCATATCCATCGACACCACGAAAGCGGCGGTGGCACGGGGGGCACTCGACGCGGGAGCGGAAATCATCAACGACATCAGCGCCATGCGGTTCGACGAAAAAATGGCGGAAGTCATGGCGCGATCCGGCGCCGGCGTCGTGTTCATGCACATGCGGGGCGTTCCCCGGACGATGCAGAAGGGCGATCTTCGCTATGCCTCGCTGCCGGGGGAGATCATCGAATTTTTCCGCGAGCGTTTGATCGCGGCGCAGGCGGCGGGCATTCCGACCGAGAAGGTCATCATCGATCCCGGGATCGGATTCGGCAAAACGGGAGGCGACAGCATGAAGCTCATCAGGCGCCTGTCCGAATTCAAGGTCCTGGGAAGGCCGATTCTGACCGGGCCGTCGCGGAAGTCCTTTTTGGGGCAGACCATGGATCGGAGCGCCGGCGAGCTGACGGCCAGGACGGCAGCGGCCGTGACGGCTGCGATCATGAACGGGTGCCAGGTCGTCAGGGTCCACGATGTCCGGGAAATGAAGGCCGTGGCGGCCGTGGCGGATGCCATCGCAAGGATGTGACCGTGATCGCGGGAATCGGAACGGACCTGGTGAGCGTGGAGCGGCTGAAAAGAATCCTGGACCGGTGGGACCGGCGTTTCACCGCCAGGGTTTACACGCAGCGGGAAATGGACTATTGTTACAAAAAGGCCTTTCCCGCCATTCATTTTTCGGCCCGCTTTGCGGCGAAAGAGTCCTTTCTCAAGGCACTCGGGATCGGGATCGGTATGGGCGTCCAATTGCGGGACATCGAGGTCGTCAACGCTCCGAAAGGCCGGCCGGAGCTGGTCGTTCATCGGGAGGCGGAGGCGATGCTCGCGCAGCGGTGCATTCGGCATCTTCAGTTGAGTCTGACCCATACGAACGAATATGCAGCGGCGGTCGTGATCCTGGAGAAATGAAATCACTCCAAATCGTTTCCGAAAGTCCGGCGGCGACTTTTCGCGTGGGGCAGGTCCTCGGCGGACTTCTGGTCACAGGGGATATCGTGGCGCTTACCGGTGAACTGGGCGCGGGAAAAACATGTCTGACTCAGGGCATTGCGAGGGGGCTGGGCGTCCCGGAGTCCTATCCGATCACGAGTCCGACCTTTACCCTTGCGAATGAATATCCCGGCCGGTTGAACCTGATTCATCTGGACGTGTACCGGCTTTCCGGTTCACGGGACCTGCAGGATCTGGGGTATGAGGAATTTTTCTTCGGCAGGGGGGTAACCGTCATCGAGTGGGCGGAAAAGATCGGGGATGTGATTCCGGATCAGTCCATATGGGTTGCAATGTCCTACATGGACCCGGACCGGCGAAGCATTGAAATTACCGGCCAACAGGATCGAATGGCCGTGATCTCAAAAACAATGAAAGAGGGAGGTTTTTGAAGCATGGCCCTGGTGGTGCAAAAATACGGCGGTACATCCGTAGCCAATATCGCCAAGATCGAGAACGTCGCCCGCAAGGTGATCCGGACAAAAGAGGAGGGGAACCAGGTGGTGGTGGTTCTCTCGGCCATGGCCGGTGAAACGGACCGGCTGATCAACCTGGCTCATCAGGTGGCCGACGACCCGGACGGCAGGGAATACGACGCCCTGATCTCGACAGGGGAACAGGTCACCGTCACCCTGCTGGCGATGATGCTGAACCGGCTCGGCTACAAGGCAAAGTCGTATCTGGGATTTCAGGCAAAGATCCTCACGGATTCGGCTTACAAGAAGGCAAGGATTCTGAATATCAGCGGCAAAACGATCAAGAATACGCTCCGGGAAGGATATATTGTCGTTGTGGCCGGTTTCCAGGGCGTGGACGACGAAAACAACATCACGACGCTCGGGCGGGGCGGTTCCGACACCAGCGCAGTCGCGCTGGCGGCGGCCTTGCGCGCGGATGTGTGCGATATCTACACGGACGTGGACGGCGTCTACACAACGGACCCCAACATCTGCCGAAAGGCCCGCCGGCTGGACCGGATTTCCTATGACGAGATGCTCGAGATGGCCCGCTCGGGTGCGAAAGTGCTCCAGCCGCGGTCCGTCGAGATGGCGAAGAAATTTCAGGTTCCCGTGTATGTCCGGTCCTCTTTTACAGACAATGGCGGGACCCTGGTCACGAAGGAGGACAAGGAGATGGAGAAAGAGGTGATATCCGGTGTGACGTACGATCGGGATCAGGCAAAGATCACGGTGGTCCACGTTCCGGACCGGCCCGGGATCGCGGCATGGCTTTTCACGCCCCTGGCGGAGCATAACATTGTCGTCGACATGATCATCCAGAACGCAAGCATCGAGGGCTTCACCGATCTGACCTTTACCGTGTCCCGAAAGGACATCAAGCAGGCCACCCGGCTGGTCGAGGAGATATCGAAGGACATCGGAGCCCAGAAGGTGGAAGTGGACGAGAATGTCGCCAAAGTCTCCATTGTCGGCGTCGGCATGATCAGCCACTCCGGCGTGGCCGCCAAGATGTTTGCAACGCTTGCCAGGGAAGGGATCAACATCCTGATGATCAGCACCTCCGAGATCAAGGTTTCCTGTGTGATCCAGTCGAAATACACCGAACTCGCCGTCATGGTCCTTCACGACGCCTTCGGACTGGACAAGGAATCATAAATTGTCGACGGCGCTGATGAGGCGACAGGCCGTCGGCCTGGTCGTCGTCGTACTGATCGCGGCTGCCGTTTTCCTGCTCAAACGGGGCTTTCCAGGCGCCTATCCGTGCGATGGTGACTTTCAGATTCCGCATGGGGATTTCCGCAACGGACCCATTGTGGTGAAGCTGACGGGAGCTGTGGCGCAGAACGGCGTCTATTTTCTCCCCGAAAAGGAGACGCTTGCCGGCTTTCTGCAGATTGCCGGAATCCAGAGGCCGACAATCCCGGACACGGTGTTGTTTGAAGGGACGCTGCAGACCGGTCAGACGATTTCCGTGCATGCCGGCGACCGGATTGTGATCGGCGAGATGAAAGCGGCGGAAAGGCTGGCCCTCAACATGCCGATCGATCTGAACCGGGCCACTCTGGAAGAGCTGACGATGGTATCGGGCATCGGGGAACGCACCGCCGAGAAGATCCTTTCCTTCCGAAACGGCGAAGGAAGATTCCGGACCGTCGAAGACCTTCAGAAAATTTCCGGCATCAAAGAAAAAAAGCTGTCCCGTCTGCGCCAGTACTTTTTCGTCAAAGCGCCCTCCGGAAAACCGGATCAAACTCCCTGAGGATCAGTGGGTTTCGCTGCGGTATTGATTGAAATAGGCCAGCACGCGCTCCACGTAGTGCTGTGTTTCCCGATAGGGCGGAATGCTGTTGTTGTATTTGGCGACCGCCTTCTCTCCGGCATTGTAGGCGGCCAGGGCCAGGGAAAGATCCCCGCGAAAAACGTTCAG
>CAYWTL010000112.1:0-5880 GCA_964460245.1 uncultured Syntrophaceae bacterium
TGGACATCGTGGTCTTCGAGCAGGGGCCCCACACCTCCTACTCCGCCTGAAGCATCCCCTACTGCGTCGGCAGGGTTGTCGACGATCTCTCCAAACTGGTGGCGGTCACGCCGGAGGTCTTTCGCGATGAATACGGGATTGACGCCCGCGTCCTCCACAAGGCGACCGAAATCGACGTGAAAAACCGCCGCGTCCGTATCCGTGCCGCAGGGAAAAAAAGGGAGTTCCGGGAGGCCTTCGAACACCTGCTGATCGCTACAGGAGCGGTTCCCTTCTGCCCCGGCGTCCCGGGATCGGATGCCCGGGGGATCTACGGCCTCCATGGTGGAGCAGGCCGGCGAGGTCATGAATACCCTTGACCCGGACATGGGGGCGCTCGTGTCCGACGCCCTCATCCGGGTCGGCGTGAAGCTATTTCGAGGGGAAGCCTTTCAGGCCGTGGAGGTTTCTGCGGGCCGCGCCCGGGCCGTCGTGACGGACCGCCGGACCCTGCCCGCCGACATCGTCATTCTGGGGATGGGAGTCCGCCCCCACACGGAACTGGCCGAGCGGGCGGGAATCGCCCTCGGCGTGCGGAAGACCATCCGCGTCAATGACCGGATGCAGACGAGCGTGCCGGGCATCTGGGCGCCCAGATCGTCGGCATGGAGGGGGAGGCCAAGCGGATCGATGTCTTCGCTACGGCGCTGCATGCCGGGTTTGATGTCGGCGGAATGATCCATCTCGATTTAAGTTATGCGCCTCCCTATTCGAGCGTGTGGGACACGGTTCACCTTGCCGTCCGCCGGGCGGAGGCTGCCCTGCGAGGCCTTGCATAGATGATTCCCCCGTCCGCACGCCGGTCGCCGCCGCCTGTTCGATCCAATGGAGGAGACGTGAAAAGGCTTTTGCCGCCTGCCGAGCTCTTTACGTCGGCTGTGCCGGGCGCGCGAAGGAACCGGGCAGATTGAGGATGCGTGTTGCCGTCGTTCATACGGCCGGTTCGCCCTGCCGCTGCGCGGAGGCGGTCGCGGGCGGGCTGCGGGCGCTTGGTCACGAGATTCGTTTCGTCGACTCCGAAGCGATCGAAGCGGCGGTCCGGGATATCGCACAGTGGTGCGATCTGGTGTTCGACCACACGGACACCTACCGCGGGTCCGGGTTGATGCGGCCCTTTGTCAGGCTGCTGCTGGAGAGCCATGGCGCGCGGATCGTCGGTTCCGGCGCCGGCGCCTGCATGCTTGCCGACAACAAGATCGCCGCCAGGACGCGTCTCGCGGATGCGGGCCTGCCCGTCCCGCCGGGCATCGCAGTGACCTCGAAAAATCAGGAATGGCCGGAATGGCTCCGGCCGCCGGTCGTCCTGAAGCCGGCTTTCGAGCACATGAGCCGCGGGCTTTGCCTTGCCGGCAGCATGGCTGAAATCCGGGACGGCGTTGCGGTGCTCCTGGACCGCTACCGGCAGCCGGTCCTTGCGGAAACCTACATACCCGGCCGGGAATTGGCCGTCTCGGTGCTGGAGAAGGATGAAAGGCTGAACGTGCTGCCTCCGCTCGAGTGGCGGATGCAATCCGGCGAGCCGGCCCTGCTGACCGAGGCGTTCAAGGAATCCGAAGTCGGGGAAGGGCGGGAAGACGCTTCGCAGGCTTCGCTCCCGGGCGGTCTCGCGGCCGATCTCGAGGGATTTTCCCGTCTCGCTTTCCGTGTCCTCGGGTTGCGAGATTATGCCCGGTTCGACGTGCGCCTCTCCGCCGGCGGGACCTTCTATTTTCTCGAAGCCAATACGACGCCCAGCTTCGAGCCGCAGGAAGCCCTGGCGCTCTCGGCGCGCTGGGCCGGAATGGACTACCCGGCCCTGGTGGCGGCGATGCTTTCCGCCGCCCAGCGGCGCTACGGCCGTGTTCCCCTCGTCCGGGAGAAAAAGAAGCGCTTGATCCTGCCCGCCGGGCCGGTCGATCTGCATATTCCCGCGGGGGTACATCCGCCGCCGGCATCCACGCTCGAGCTGGCCGGTCTTCTGGATGTTCGGGCCGGCGATGACGCCCTGGATCTGGGCTGCGGGACGGGCATTCTCGCCATCGCGATGGCGAAACTCGGCGCCCGCCGCGTCGTCGCCACGGACATCCGCTCCGAAGCCCTCGAGGCGACCCGAAGCAATGCAGCGGCAAACCGCGTCGCGGGCCGGATCGAGATCCGCGCAGGGGCATGGTACGAGGCGCTTCAGGGGTTGTCCCCGGAGGACGCGGGGCGGTTCGACGTGATTGCGGCCACTCCTCCCCAGACGCCGGGGCCCCGGCCCTTCGGTCCCCGCAGCGGCGGGCCGGACGGATTGAAGCACCTGACGGCCGTTCTGCAGGGCGCCCCCTTCTTTCTGAAGCGGCCGGGCGGCAGGCTCTGGCTGATGGCCGTTTCCCTGGCCGATCCGAAGGAGCTTCTCTGCCGGTTGCGCGGGCGCTTCCGCCATGTCACGGTGGTCCGCGAGACGGAGCGTCCCTTCACGGGCGGCGAGTACGACGGCATGGAGGCCGGGCTCCTGGATTATCTCTTGGAACTCCGCGCATCGGGACGATCCGATTTCAGGGATGCGGGAGCGGGAAAATACGTCTTTCGAAATCTTTTCATCTGTGCAAGGGGAGCAAAAAGGCCGTGAAGAGACTGATCGTCAATGCCGACGACCTGGGGGCGGATGAAGCCCGGAATGCGGGCATCTTTGAGGCCGTGGAAGCGGGCGCCGTAACGGCGGTCAGCATCCTCGTCAACGGGCCTGCCTATCCGGACGCCCTCACCAGGATCGCCGCGACGGCCGGCGGCCATGTTTCCTTCGGCGTCCACCTGAACCTGACCGAGGGAATGCCCCTGATGCCGGGCCTGGCCTGCCTCACCGATCCTGTCGGCCGTTTCCCGGGCAAGGCGGAGGCCCATCGGCGCCTCATGGTCGCGGGCGACCGCGAGCGGGAGGATGCCATCGGGCGGGAGTTCGCCGCACAGGTCGGGGCGCTCCGCGACGCCGGCATCCCGGTCGATCACCTGGATGGTCACCAGCACATCCACGTTTTCCCGGCGGTGATCGAGGCAGCCATCCGCGCCGCGGAGGCATTCGGGATACCCTGGATCCGGTTTCCCGAAGAGCCCGCGCCGGTCTTCATGGACCGCGGCGGCCCGGTCGACACGGCGGAAGCGCGGATGTTCAGCCGTCTGGCATCGGACGTGCGCGGCCGGATCCGCCGCTCCGCCCTGAGGACGACTGATCATTTCCGAGGCCTTTATCTGAAAGGGCGGCTCACGCCGGAAAGCTTCGAGAAAACCCTGAGCGCCTTGCCTTCCGGTCTCACGGAGCTGATGGTCCATCCCGGCCGGGCGTCCGCCGAAGGCGGGCAGGGTCCCTTTTCCTCCTTTTCAAACCGGGATCGGGAGCGGGAGCTGGAGGCGCTCACGGGCGGCCGGTTTCGGGAAGCGCTGGACCGGTACGGCATTCGGCTCACTTCCTATTCAAGGGAGGGCTCTTGAAGACGCTCCTGCGTGTGGCGATCCTGACCCCGACAGCCCTTCCCGGCGTGACGGGAAATGCCGTGACGGCCGAACGGTGGCGCAGGCATCTGTCGCAGCAAGGCGCCGCCGTCCTCGTGATCGAAACCGCGTCGACGGATCCGCGGCAGCTTGTCGCGGGGCTGGACGATTTTCACCCCAATCTCATCCACGCCCATCACGTGACCCGCGCGGGCGCCCTGATGCTCCATCCCGCCGTGGCGAAAAAATACGGCGGTCTGCCCCTCGTCGTTTCTCCCGCCGGGACGGACATCCATTTCTGCGGCGGGGGAGGGGAGTCTCGGGAGAGGGTGGAAAGGGTCTGCGCCCGGGCCCGCTTCGTCGTTTCCCAGAACCCGGCGACCACCCGTTGCCTGCAGGATCTTCTGCCGCATCTGCGGGAAAAGATCGTCTACGCGCCCAAGGCTTTTTCGTGGCTGGGCTCGGAATCGTTCGACCTGCGGGCTGCCGCGGGCTGCCGGAGCGGGGATGTTCTGTTCTTCATGCCCGCGGGCATCCGTCCCGTGAAAGGCAACCTGGAATGCCTTCAGGCGCTCGCCTTGGCGCACGAAGCGGCGCCCGGCATCCGGGCCGTCTTCGCGGGACCGGCCCTCGACGGCGAATACTCTGTCCGGTTTGCTGAACAGATCGACGGTTCGCAGTCCTTTGCAAGATGGGTCCGGCGGATTGCGCCGGCGGCCATGCGTTCCGCTTACGAAGGCGCGAATGTGGTCCTGAACCACTCGGTTTCGGAGGGGCTTTCCAATTCGCTCCTGGAATCCATCGCGGCGGGGCGGCCGATCCTAGCTTCCGACATTCCGGGCAACCGGTGGCTGGTCCACGATGAAGGCGGTACCGGCCCCTGCGGATGTCTTTTCAATCGGGGCAACCGGAAGGATTTCATTCAAAAGGCTCTTCGTCTTGCCGGGGATGGGGCGCTTCGGGAATCGCTGGCAGCGGGCAGCCGCCGAAGAGCGTCGGCGTGTCCGGATCCCGCGGAGGAAGCGCGGGTCCTCGCCGAAATTTATGAGGCGGCGCTTCGGGATGCCGGACCACCCGTTCCGGCGTTTCCGCCGCCGAGGTGAGTTTTTCAAAAATCCTTTTTGTCATTTCAGAAAATGCGATCGGAGTCGAACATGGAAAAGATTCGCTTGGGCATCAGCACCTGTCTGCTGGGAGAGAATGTCCGCTACAACGGCGGCCACGCGCTGGACCGTTTTCTTCGCGACACCCTGGGCCGGTACGTCGAGTACAGGCCCGTTTGCCCCGAGGTGGAGTGCGGGTTCGGCATACCGCGGGATACGCTCCGGCTCGTCGGCGACCCGCAGCGCCCCCGGCTGGTGACGGGCCGCACCGGCGTCGATCACACGGAACGGATGGAGTCCTGGGCGCGAAGCCGCGTGGCCGAACTGGAAAAGGAGGGCCTCTGCGGTTTCGTCTTCAAAAGCGACTCCCCGTCGAGCGGCATGGAGCGCGTAAAGGTGTACGACGACAAGGGCATGCCCAGAAAGGTCGGCGTCGGCGTTTTTGCCCGGATCTTCATGGAGCATTTTCCGCTGACGCCGGTCGAGGAGGAGGGGCGGCTGCACGATCCGGTCCTGCGGGAGAATTTCATCGAACGCATTTTCACCTGCCGGCGCTACTGCGAGGCCATGGCGACCAAAAGACGCATCACCGCGCTCGTGGATTTCCACAGCCGGAACAAGCTGCTGCTCATGGCGCACAGCCCGGGGCATCTCAAGCGGATGGGGGAGATCGTGGCCCATGCGGGGGAGCTGTCCCCGGCCCAGCGCATCGAGCGGTACGAGCGCCTCCTCATGGAGGCCATGGCGATCAAGCCGACGCCGGCGAAGCACGTCAATGTCCTGCACCACATGATGGGCTACTTCAAGAAGAACCTCTCTGCCGCCGAAAAGCAGGAACTTCTGGAGGTCATCGGCGCGTACCGGCGGGAGCTCGTGCCGCTGATCGTGCCGGTCACGCTCATGAACCATTACGTGCGGAAGTACGACGAGGCCTACCTGAAAGAGCAGATCTATCTCAATCCGCACCCGCTCGAGCTCCGGCTCCGCAACCACGCCTGATGCCCGCCGGCGATTCCGATCCGGGCGTGGTCGCTCCACGCCGCGGGACTCGCTGTTCGCTCCCCGCACCACGGGGCGCTGGGGAAGCCGCATCGACCTTCAGGTGCAGCATGGGGATGCCGAGGCGCTTCCGCCGAGTCTCTCCGAAGAGGCGCTTCTGTTCCCGTGCCGTCGGCGCCCCCCGTTTTCCGGCGCCCCTTTCCTCGATCCCATGCGACGCGCCCAGATGGAGGCTGTGCTTGCCGTACCTCGCGCCGATTTCATCCGCGACCCGGTAGAGATCGCCCACCCG
>CAYWTL010000113.1:0-5858 GCA_964460245.1 uncultured Syntrophaceae bacterium
ATGCTTCAGGCGGAGTAGGAGGTGTGGGGCCCCTGCTCGAAGACCACGATGTCCAGCCCGGGCTTCAGCCGTTTTGCCTGCGCGGCCGCACTCATCCCCGCCGCGTCTCCGCCGATGATCACAAGCCGTTGCTTTGCCATCTTTCCCCGCCTTCCGGTTCGTTTATGTTTCATGCCCTGCTTTCATCGAAAAATCAAGCCATTCCCCGCGTACCGGACCGGATTTTGGCCCGGCGGATTCCGTCAACCGTTTTCATGAAGCACATCGGGATTGCGTTTCGGGGACGAATATGGTTTTCTACGTTATGCGATTCGCATCCAAATAAAAAAGCACTTGACGGCCGGTCGAAACCGGCAAAGAAAGGAGTCCGAAATGAAAAGACACGCGGGATTCATCACGGCAGCGGCACTGATGGCTTGTCTGTTGATCATGACGGGTTGTGAACAGAAGCCCAAGTCGGCCGGCGCCCCGGCCCCGGCGAGCACCTCGGCTCCGGCCATCAACATGCAGGAAGGTCTCTGGGAAATCACCACGACGGTCGAAATGACGGGGGCCCCGGCGGGCATGATCAAGCCCCAGACCGTTACCACCTGCCTCAGCAAAACGGATTACGTGCCGAAGGAGAAGGCGGCGAGCGACTGCACCATGAAGGACGTGAAAACGGAGGGCGACACCGTCACGTGGACCACGGTCTGCAAGGACTCGACCATAAAGGGCCGGATCACCTACGCGGGCGCCACCTATGACGGTGCGATGGAAACGACGATGAAGCAGGACGGCAAGGACATGACCGTCAAAACCACCATGAAGGGAAAGCACCTCGGTCCCTGCACGAAATAGGGTTGACGCGGTCCGGATTCCGCGGGCCGGATTTCCATCGTCACCCGGAATCCTGTTCCGGCGCGCCTCGGGCGGGCAGTTTGAATTGCGCGGTGAGGCGGCCTGCGAGGCTGCCTCACCGCTCCGGAGCCAGCTCCTTACGGAAGATCAGCTTGTCGTCCCCCGGCCGGTAAAAATCCCGGACCCGCGCCTCTTGTGCGTACCCGTTCCGGACGTAAAAATCGACGGTGCGGGCGTAAGTCTCCTGGGACGATGTCTCGATGAGGAGCATGCGCCCGCCGCGCGCGACGACATCCCGTTCGACATGTCCGAGCAGCGCTCGACCCAGCCCCTTCCCCTGCGCATCCGGTGCGATGACGATCCAGTACAGATCGTACACACCGCGTGTCAGGGGCGTCGGACCGTAACAGGCATAGCCGCCGAGCCGCGCTCGCTCATTCACATCCCCGATCACGGCAAAGCAGTATCCGCTTGACTCCCCCTTCTCCAGGGCTTCGTCGACCAGTTCCAGCGCTGTTCGGATTTCCATTTGGTTGAACGTTCCCACTTCGGCGAGGATCTTCACGATCCCGACCCGGTCGCGCCGCTCCAGCTTTCGAATGTTCCCCGTCTGCGATCTTCCGATTTTCTGCAAATCCGCTTCCTTCACACCGGTCCTCATTGGACGTTCTCCCCCGCTGCGGAAGGATTGCTGCACGGCTCCATGGCCGCCACGCGGGTCTGCGATCCCGCTGAACAGACGGAAACATCCCGTTCATCATCCACCCGGTTGTTGTGCGTCCAATGCCAGGTCAGGTTCGAACCATCTCTCCGCGCCCTGATGTAACCCTTCTCGATGAAGCCGTGAAGGGTCTTTCGGATCAGCGCGGAATCCGCTCCCGTTGCCCCTTCCAGCCTCCGGCAGAGTTCTTCGAATGCGTCCTCTTCACCCCTGCCTGCTCCACCGCGGTCCCTCGCCGGCGCATCGCCGGAGAGCGGAATGCGGCCCAGCCGTTCGATCAGATCCTCGGACAGCAGCCGATAAACGAACTGCGTCTTGAAATACCCCTCGACCTGCAGGTCCTCGTAGGGCGTGTTGGTTTTCTCCCGGCTGCCCCGGACCTGTCTTTCCCAGCCTTCACGGATTTCCCGATCGTACTCGGCGACGAAGGACTCGATCCGCTCCGGTGAAAGGGCGGATGTTTTTACGATGGCGCTGTTGGCGTCGTATCGCGACCAGTCGTTCGTGAGGATCTCCAGGTCGTACTGATCCACATTTTCGCGGACGGTTGTACCGGGAAAAGGCGCGAGGAAGTGGTAACCGTACAGGGAGCCCAGGCTGCTGGCGAACCGTTTCGTCTCCTCCAGCGTCTGCTCGGTTTCACCGGGCAGGCCGACCATAAACGAGGTGTGCGCGATCATGCCGGCTTCGTTGCAGAGCCGCACGGCTTCCCGGACCTGTTCCAGGGTGATGTTTTTTCGAATCCGCTTCAGCATCTCCGGATTGCCCGATTCGACGCCGAAACTGACGCTGTCGCATCCCGTCTCCCGCATGATCTGCAGGGTTTCGCGGTCGACGGTGTTGACCCGGGCGAAGGCACTCCAGGTGAAGGAAAGACCTCTTCGGCTGATTTCGCCGCACACTTCCCTCACCCGCTCCCGGTCGGAGGCAAAGAGATCGTCGGCGACGTTGATCCGGTCAATCCCGTAAGTGAGAATATGCGCAATCTCGTCGACGATCAGGCGGGCGCTCCGTTTGCGAATCCTTTTTCCGACCATGCGACGGCCCTGGCAGAAGATGCAGGAATAGGGGCAGCCGCGGCTGGTGATGATGCTGATGGGGTACCCCAGCGCCTGATACCGCGACAGCGGCAGCAGGTGTCGTGCGGGCAGCGGCAGCGTGTCCAGGTCCTCGATGAACTCGCGGTCTTCCGTCACGGCGAGTCGGCCGTCCCGGCGGAAGGCGATTCCCCGGATTCCGGGCCAGGATTCGCGATCCTTGAGCAGGGGCGTCAGCTCGGCAATCGTCCTTTCCCCCTCCCCTTTCACGATCAGATCGATCTCCGGATAGGCCTTCAGCGTGTTCTCCGCGTCAAACGATACATGCGGACCGCCCATCATGGTGACGATATCGGGATTGTGACGTTTTGCCGTCCTCACGATATCCGCCGCCCCGTAAAAATTGAGCGTCACGGAGGTGGCGCCCACTGCGTCCGGCTGGAACGCGTCGAGATCCTCCCGCAGTTTTTCGGGCCGGTAGCCGTTCACGATATAATCGAAGATCCGAACCTCGGCCCCCGCCGCCTCAAAGGCCGCCGCCACGTAAGTGATCCCCAGTGGCGGCGCCGGCGCTTCTTCCAGCGGATAGGGGGGGGCGATAATCGCGACTCTCATTGCTCTTCAGTCTCCTGCGGCGGGACGGATCAGCGCGCGCAGCCATCCCAGCCAAGTGTTGTCTTTCATCCGCTCGCGGTCGATGGCCGCGAACCGCGATGCCAGTTCCGCCGGGTCGGCCATCCAGTCGCCGCGGGTGACGACGGGCCGGTCCGGGTCCAGTTCCTTGACGATGACGGCGGGGTTGCCGGCAACCACGACGTTGGACGGAACATCCCGGACGACAACGGCCCCCGCGCCGATGATGCTGTTCCGGCCGATGGTCACACCCTTGGTGACGATGGCGCTGTCTCCAATCCAGGCGTTTCGCCCGATGCGCACCGGCGCGGAGTTGCCGACGGAAAGACTGCGGTCGTAGACGCCGTGCCAGTCCGAGTCCGTGATGAAGGCGCCCTGCGCCATCATCACGGACTCCTCGATGACGATTTCACGTCCCGCGCTGATCCGGACGCCCGGACAGATCAGACAGTAGTCCCCGATTTCGATGCGGCCTTCTCCGTCCAGGTTGGACCAGACGGTCAGCCGGACGCGCTTGTCCGGCGTCGCGATGACGTGCGTATAATCCCCGATCCGGATGGGCCCTCCGAAAATCTCCACATACCAGGGCTTCATGAAGGTGCATCCCCGGCCGAGTCGCTCCAGTTGGGGACCGAGAAAATAACCGGCATACTTCTGCTGCAATCCCTGATCGAGACGCTTGAGGATGTAGGGTCGATGGTCTCTTCTCATGAATGCTGCTTCGGTAATCCGGGCGGGTCCGGCCGCGACGACAGCCCTGTTTGCCCGTCCGTGGAGAACCGTCGGAATGGAGAGGAAGACGGCATCCCGGAGTCTCTCCAGTATGAGTGACTGAAAAGAACGCCCGCCGGCGTGAGACGGTAGAGCGCGTCGCAGGCCAGGAGAATCGCCGCCGTTGTCCAAGCCGTTTTTTCTTCCGGCCAGATGACGGCATCGGGGAAGGTCACACCCATCCAGTAGGAACCGTCGTCATACTTCTTGTCGAGAAGCCAGCTGAAGACGATCCTGGCCTTTTCATCCTCCCCGATCGCGTGAAGGGCCAGAACGAGCTCCGAGGTTTCCGCCATGGTGACCCACGGCCGGTCCGACACGCAACGGACCCCCCAGTCCGGAACGACGAATTTTTCCCAGTATTTGCCGATCCGGCGGCGGGCATCGTCTCCGGTGACGGCGCCGCAGAGAATCGGATAATACCAGTCCATGGAGAACCGCGATTTGATCATGTTGAACCGGTTGGGACGGAAACGGATGGCATGACCCAGTTTCAGCAGCGCCGCCTCCCAGTCTGGACGGCTGCGGCCCAGGCGCTCGGCGACGGCCAGGCCGCATTTGATGCTCATGTACACGGAACTGGAGCCGGTGAGCAGCGCCATCGGATCGACCACGCCGTTGCCGTTCTTGGCCCAGTGGATCTCTCCCGTCGGCGCCTGCATGCTGACTGCGTAGTCCACGCCGCTGCGAACGGTCGGCCACATCCGCCTGAGGAATCCCTGCCGGCCGGTGATCAGGTAATGATGAAACACGCCGACGGCGATGTAGGAAGACATGTTGGTGTCCCGGGTGGTGTCTACCGCCACACCGCCCCGGTATGCGGCCGGCCAGCTGCCGTCCTCCTGCTGCGTCCCGCACATCCATTCATAGGCCCGTTCCGCCTCGCGCCAATATCCGGCAACGGACAGTCCCATGGCGGCCTCTACATGATCCCAGGGATCCGTTTTTCCGCCGACCGACCAGGGAATCTCGCCGTCGTCCTTCTGTACCGAGGCAATGAACTCGCCCATCTGCTCCAGATCCAGGCGCGCTTCCGCCGCGGCCCTCGATAGATCCCATTTCATCGGTTTTTATTTTCCTTTTTGAGATAGAAGATGATGCTTTTTGCGATCAGGGGGTCCAGCATCCCCTCCAGCCTTCTGGTCCACTTCGGGCGCCGAATGATATCCCACTCCAGGAACTTCCTGTACAGGTTGACCGGCCGCGAATGTTCGTTCTTGTGGCCGACCAGGCATTTCATCCACCAGTAAGGCGAATGCAGCGCGTGTTTGTATCGGATATCGACGCAGCGCGCACCCGCGGCTTCGAGCAGGCCCCGCAATTCCCGTTTCCGAAAGATCCGCACATGCCCCCCGGGCTCCCGGTGGTAGGCTTCGGACAGGGTCCAGCAGATCCGTTCCGGCAGGAATCGCGGCACGCTGACGACGAGATCCCGGCCCGGTTTGAGGACCCGGACCAGTTCGGCAATGGCGGCCCGATCGTCCGGAATGTGTTCGAGGACCTCCGAGCAGATCACCGCATCGAACGTCGCATCCCGAAAGGGCAGCCGGGTTACATCCGCCTGGGAGATCAGGCACCGGCCGTGACCTTCGCCGATCTGCCCGCGCATCAGATAGAGGGTGGTCGCCGCCTTGCAGAGGTCTTCCCACAGGAGATCGATGCCGGTCACATCCAGGCCCCGAATGCGAAAGGCCTCGCAAACATGACGTCCCGTGCCGCACCCGGCATCCAGCACGCGGTCCCCCGGCTTCAGATCAAGCCGGTTCAGCTCAACGGTGAGCATCGATGGCTTCCCGGTAGACGTCCACGGTCTTCTGGGCGGCGTGCCGCCATGTGAAAGATCCTTTTACGCGGTC
>CAYWTL010000114.1:0-5676 GCA_964460245.1 uncultured Syntrophaceae bacterium
TTTTCCGCCAGCTTGGCCGTGCTGCCGTGGCAGGCCACGCATTTGTCCATCTCCAGGGCTTCCGGCTTCTCCGTCTTTCCGTGGCAGCCGGCACAGTTCACCCCGTTGAGCTGATGCACATGGCTTCCCGGCATCTTTCCGGAGAGCTCCATTTTATCGCCCTGGTGGCAGGCCTTGCATCCCTTCCAGTCCATCGTCTTCGTGTCGGGATGGCTGTCGGGCAGGACCTTGTCCTTCCCGTGGCAGGCCCCGCAGTCGCCGGCCTTCGCACCGGGCAACTGCTTCGGCGCCGCCCAAACGCCCGGGACAGCCGCCAGCAGAAAAAGGCAGCAGGCGGCCAGGCCCAGGAAGCAAATCATCCGCATTACGCCTGTTCTGGATCGCATCGTTCACCTCCCGGAATTTCCGGACCCTTTCGTGGATTTATCCCCAGGCCTTTTCTTTCGCCGCATTCGTCCCGGCAATGCGCCCGAAGACGACGCAGTCGGTCATGGCCACGCTGCCGAGGCGCACGGCCCCGTGAACCCCGCCGGTGACCTCGCCGGCCGCGTACAGCCCCCGGACCGGTTTCATGTCAAAGCCGATCACCCGGGCATCCTTGTCGATCACCAGCCCGCCCATGGTGTGATGGACGCGGGGCCAGAGCCGGGCGACATAAAAAGGCGGGGTCGCGGTCGGTTTGGCCTCTGGGAAGATCATGCAGTCGAAGTCGGCATCCTTCTTCTTCTCGACAAAAGCGTTCCAGCGCTTCAATTCCGCCAGGAAGGCGGCCTCGGGGATGCCGTAGCTCTTCGCGATCTCCTCCAGGGTTTCGAATTTCCGAATGGCCCCGGACTCCAGGCCTTTCTTCAGGGCGTTGGGGAACACCTGCTTGTTGACCGCGTAGGAGTCGCCGAAAATGATGACCGGATGCGCGATGAGAATGATCGCGTCTGCCCGCTCCTTCCGGTTTCCCGTCTCCTTGAAGAAGCGCTTGCCCGTCTTGGGGTCGATCATGGGCCCGTAGCCGACGAGCCTTTCGCAGAAGAGGGGGACCTGGCCGAATCCCTTTTCGTCGGGGCTGGTCCAGGGGCCGAGCTGGATCCAGTCCATCTGGACGTCCATGGCGCCCGCCATGCAGGCGGCCAGCAGCGCCTCGCCCGTGGCGCCGGGGTGGTTGGTGGAGTCGAACTTGTCCGTGAGGCGGGGGTCGTGCACCTGGCGCAGCGCCACATCCTGGGAGAAGCCGCCCGAACCCAGGATCACGGCCCTGTCGGCCTTGATAAACGCCGGCTTCCCGGTCTTTTCATCGGGGAAGCGGTAGCCCTTGAGCACCTCCATGCCCGCGATCCTTCCCTCCCGGTTCGACAGCAGGCGTACGAGCTTGGTGCGCATCTCGAACTTGACCCCGAGAGCCCGGGCCTTGGCCATCATCTTGTTGACCAGCTCGGAGCCGGAGGCATTGACGGTCTGCACGGACCGCCGCACCGAGTGGCCGCCGTGAAAGTTGAGTCGCGTGAAGTTCGCGCCCACGAATTTCTCGCACCATTCGAGGGTCGCGTTCGACTGGTCGGCGACCAGCCGGGCCAGCTCGGGATGATTCAGATAGGAGCCGGCCTTCAGCATGTCCTCGAGCATGAGTTCGGCGGAGTCCCGGATTCCCGCCTCCTTCTGGAATTTGTTCCCCGCGGCGGCAAAGTCCCCGCCGTTGATGACCGAATTGCCGCCGTGAACCGGCATCTTTTCGATCACGATCACGCTCGCGCCGCCGTTGCGCGCCTCGATGGCGGCGGCCAGTCCGGCGAACCCGCTGCCGACGACGACCACGTCCGCGGCCGCGTCCCATTTGGCGGGCAGGTCACCTCCCGCCGCGGCCGCATCCCGTCCCGTCACGGCGATGCCCCCGATCGCCATTCCGGCCACGGCCGCCGCGCCCCCCATCGATTTCATGAAATCCCGTCTGGATACGCCTTTGAAGCGTTTTGACGATTCGCTCATAATTCACCTCCAAGGTTGGTTGGATAAGGGTTCTGATGCATTTGCAACGGTAAGGAAAGCCAAACAGTCTGACCGGCGCGGCGCCGGGCTATTTGTAGGAGCTGGTGACGTAGGGATCGTACTTCATGTTCAGGGCCAGCTCGATTTCGGACGCCTTCGCGATGCAGAAGACGATGCTCTTTCCGGACGGCAAGCCCTTCTCGATCTCCTCGAAGATGAGCAGGTTCGGCTCGGCGATCGCGGCAATGATCCGGTAGGGGTTGTTTTCCACGACGACGATGCGGTTGCGCAGGGCGTACTGCTCCCCGATCGCCCGCTGGAACGACTCGGCGACCATGAAGCCCTTCAGGGAGACGATGGGCATGCTGTAATGGGCGGAGAGCGCATGGACATAGCTGTCCTCATCGAGGATCCCCATGCCGACCAGGACCGCGCCCAGCGGTTTTCGGATTTTCTCCTTCAGCAGTCTGGCCTGCTCCGCCAGCGCCGCCTGGACCTGTTCGGGCGTGGCGAGCTTCAGGTCTTCCAGGATCTGCCCGATCTGCTGCCGCTTGTTGCTGAACTGCATCGCCCGAATGAGCTTGGACTGGGGGACGCCCATCTCGCAAAGAATCTGCCCGAGATATTTTCTCTTGTCCCGCGCCTGCCGGTCCAGCGCGGTCTGAAGCTGGCTCTCGGTGATGATTTTCTTGTTCAGCAGAATCTGTCCGATGCTCTCTCCCATGTTTCCCGGGCGCCCCTTTTCGAATAAGAATGAATGGAATCGGGCTATTGCTTATCAGCATTCATCCGTGAAGTCAACAGACGAATCGCCGGGTGTCGAGACGCCGAGCCGTTCCCGCGTTTTCCCGAGGGGGGACACCGCGCGCCGGTACGGCGGCTCGAACACGATGGCTGCTACATCGCATGGGAGAACGGCAGAAGGTTCCTTTTCTTCAGGTCCTCCAGGAAGTTCAGCCCTTCCTCCCGGCCGGCAAACGGCCCGGCCAGCACCCGGTACCAGGTCTCCGTTCCCGATACTTTCCTCCCGACCACCTCGACGGGTTTGCCGCCCGCCGCCGCCCGGTCCCTGTACTGGAGCGCCGCAACGCGATTCGGGAATGTCCCGATGTGCACTTTGAAAACGTTCTGCGAGGGCTCGATGACCAGCAGGGATGCCGTGATTTCCGGGATGCGAATGCTCTGGTCGACCCGGATCAAGTTGGGGTCCGTGATGTCCGGGTTCAGTTCGAGGATGCGGTCCATGAACAGCAGGTTTGCTTCGCCGTAATACCGCTGGGACAGCACGTGGAGGTTCGCCCCTCTCTTCACGGCGATGACATCCTGAATGCGGATCCCGTCGGGAGACGGCGATGCGGGCGCCGCCGCAGCATCCGCGGGGGCCTCCTCTGCGGTCGGCGAAGCCGCCTCCCGGGGCGGCGCGGACGGGGCGGGCGGCGTTCCTGCCTCCGGGAACGGCTTCTGTTCGGCAACCACCGCGGGCCGGGATGGGTGAAAAATCCGTTTCACCCCGTCCGCGCCGATCAGGAAGGCCAGGGCCGCGGCGCCGCCGATCAGGAGGGCCAGCGCGGTGCCGCGCCGCCGCCCGTGTTTTCCTGCCGCCATCAGCCCTTGAACCGCCTCCCCCGTCAGGGCATCCTTTTCATGCCGAACCAGTCTCACGGCGGCGGTGGAGACGGGCTTCTCGGACAGGGCCGATCCGGCCTCGAGGGCATTGCGGCACAGGATGTTGAGGGCCAGCGGATTCCCCTTCGCCAGCCGGCAGATCAGCGACACGGCCTCCTCCGTGAAAACCGCGGCGCTGCCGCTTCCGGCGATCCGCAGGCGGTGGTCGATGTATTGCCGGGATTCCGCATCCGTCAGGGCCCCGATGCGGCAACTGACGACGATCCGCTGCCTGATCTGCCGGATCACGTCGGAGCGGAGCTTCTCCATCAGCTCCGGCCCGCCCGCCAGCACGAGCTGGAGCAGCTTGGCTTTGCCGGTTTCCAGATTGGCCAGCAGGCGCACCTCTTCGATGACGTCCAGGCCGATGTCGTGGGCCTCGTCGAGGAAGATCACGGCGTTCTCGTCCCGCTCCAGGCACCGGATCAGGTGATAATAGAGATCGTGGAGCATGGCCCCCTTGACCTCGCGCCGCAGCGGCGACGAGAGTTGCAGGAGGATGTCCTTCAAAAGCGGTTCGTAGGGTATGCCGCTTTTCGGGATGAAGGCCGTCCGCACATTCGACCCCAGTTCGCGCATCGCGCGCCGAAGGAGCGTGGTCTTTCCGGCGCCCGCTTCTCCCAGGACGAGCACGAACCCCTTGCGGTCGTTGATCCCGTACAATACGGAGGCCAGCGCCTCGCGGTGGCTTTCGGAGGGAAAAAAGAAGTCCGGGTCCGGGGAAATTTCGAAGGGGTCTCTCGAGAATCCGTAAAACTGCCTGCAGTCCGCCATTTCAGGACACCAGGGGCCGGACGGGGGAGACGGACGGGGCATTCCGCGTTCCCGGCCGCGGGTCCGTTCCGTCCCGGCGGGGCTTCGGTTTTCCGCCCTTCACGGCGTCACGAGCGCCGGCTTCAGGATGATTGCCCTGGCGCGCTCCACGATCTTCATATGCCCCTCCCCGTGACGGATCATTCCGTTCCCGTCGTGTTTCGAAAGATAGGAAATGTGCTTTTGCCTGTCAAGGGAATTGTGGCGGGAATCGAAGCCCCGAGGAAGGGCCGCGGTGAATCGCGGCCGCGGCGGCCGGTGTGCATTGCCATCGGGGAATGTCGATTTTTTGATTTTTCTCTTGTTTTTTATGGAAATTGCAGTAAAATCCGAACCGTATTTGCCTGTAGCCGTTTTGCGGAAAAAACGGAAACAGCGGTTCGAGTCGTCAGGGAGGCCGAATGCCAGTCCAGGCTGACGGAGGGATCAGCCCTTTCAAGGTAGCCATCGGGTGCCACCATTTTCTCCTCGGCGAAGGGCTTTCGACGATTCTGGCGGACGAAAGCACGGTCCGGGTGATCGGCGTTTTCACCGAGGGCGCCGATTTTCACGAAATCAGGAAAGCTTCGCCCGATCTGCTGGTGCTGGATTACCCCGTATTCCGGGAAATGGAGGAGATCCTCAAATCGGACAACGGCCAAAGGGTCCTGCTGCTGACCGGGAGCAATTTCCCCTATGCCGCAAAGGAGCACATCCGAAATCTCATCGACCGGGGCATTGTCGGCATCGTGCCCCATTTCACCCCCGCTCCCCTTTTCAGGAAAGCCGTCACCGCCATCGCGAAGGGCGAGTTGTGGTTTGACCGCAGAACCATGACCGGTCTGGCGCTTGAGAACAGCAATTCCCGGAAAAGGGACATCCGCCTGACCAAAAGCGAGCGCGAGGTCACAAGCCTGTTGTGCCAGGGGTTCCGGAACAAGGAAGTCGCCCAGCGCATGGACATCAGCGAGCAGACCGTCAAATCCCACTGCAACAGGATCTTCAAGAAGGTCGGCGTCACCGATCGCCTTCAACTGGTGATCGAAATTCACCGTCACTATCCCGAACTGGCCGCCGCCGGCAAGGAACCATCCTGAGCCATTCCCCGATCCATTCCGTTGAAATCACCGCCAAATCGTGAAAATTCCCGCTTCGTGTCGGAATTTTTTACACTTTCATCAAACGCTTGAAAATGCTCCAACCACACTGAATGACTCATGATATTGCATAAAAGGGCGCTGA
>CAYWTL010000115.1:0-5601 GCA_964460245.1 uncultured Syntrophaceae bacterium
AATTTGGGGGTATATTTGGGGGTACGGGAAAAATTCTGCTTTTCATTTCGTCTTTCATATCAATGAGATGATGAAACAGTTTGATGGCCTGCACCGCCACCATTGAATCGTAGAAAGCCTGGCCCTGTGTCAGGCTTTTTTCATGGTTCGGACGGAACACGCTTTATGGATTTGACAATTCTCGCGGACCGGGAACGATTTCCCGAGACCGTGGTCCGAAAGCTCGGGGAACATCCCGTCGATTTCCCGGAAAGAATGACCTTCATTCAATCCTCGCGGGCGACGCCGGATCCCTATTCCGCGGCGGGGGTCCTGCTCCTCCTTCATTTCGGGGAAACCCATCCCGAAGCCGTCGATTCACCGGGCGATTTCCGCTTCCAGCTCATCAAGCGCTCCGCCAACGTCGCCCAGCCCGGCGACCTGAGTTGCCCGGGGGGAATGCTGCACCCCCGCCTGGACGGTCTGCTGAGGTCTTTGCTGACGGCAGGCATCGTGCCCGCGCTGCGGGACTATCCGAAATCCTTGCCCGGAACCGCGGATGTGAACACACGGAAGGCGATGACGCTTTTTCTGGCCAACGCGCTGCGGGAATCCTGGGAGGAGATCCGGTTGAATCCCTTCAACATCCGCTTCCTCGGCCCCCTACCCTGCCATTCCCTGATCCTCTTCCGGCGCACCATCTTCCCACTCGTCGGTCTGGTGAAAAAGGCCTCCCCCTACCAGCCCAACAGCGAGGTGGAACGGGTCCTGGAGATCCCCCTGACGGCCTTCTTCCAGGCGGAAAATTACGCACACTACCTCATCGACATGTCGGATTCCATTCGGCGCGAGGACCGGGACTCGTGGCAGTTTCCCTGTTTTCTTCACCGGGAGGAAGGCCGTGAGCCGGAAATCCTCTGGGGGGCCACGTTTCACATCATCCTCCGCTTTCTGGAAATCGTCTTCGCATTCCGAATGCCGGACATTCAATCCGGACCGGTGCTCAGGCGGACGCTCCACCGGAGCTATCTGACGGGGCACAAATGAAAAAGCTCGACCTGAAGGCCGTCGTTTTCGACTTTGACGGAACGCTGGCAAAACTGAATATCGACTTTTCCGCGATGCGGCAGGATGTGCTGGCGCTGCTGTCCCGCTATGGCGTTTCGCCGGACGGGCTGCGGGACCTCTTCGTTCTGGAAATGATCGCCGCCGGAGAAAACCGGGTCTCCCGGTTTCGGCCCGGGGAGGCACCGGAATTCTCGAAGCGCGCCTACGCGAGGATCGCGGAAATCGAGGTGCGGGCGGCCCGCCGGGGGGCCCTTTTTGACGGTGTGACGGAAATGCTGCGGGAGTTGAGGGTGCGAAACATTCGAACGGGCGTGGCGACCCGGAACTGCCTCGCCGCCGTCGAGACCCTGTTTCCCCGCATCGACGATTACGTGGATGCCGTCATCACGCGGGAACGGACGCCTTTCGTCAAGCCCCACCCGGAGCATCTGATCCGGATGCTGAAGCAGCTGGCCGTCCCCCCGGACCAGGCGGCCATGGTCGGGGACCATCCCATGGATATCCGGACCGGAAGGGACGCCGGCGTTCACACCGTCGGCGTGCTCACCGGCTATTCGCAGGCAGAGGCCCTGCACCGGGCCGGCGCCGATTTTCTCCTGGACCGCGCCGCAGATATCCTCGATATCCTGGCGTAGAAAAGACCCGGTATTCGTACGGGGAAATGTATGGCGACAAAAAGACTCATGGTCATTTCCGACACGCACGAGGACACGGCAACCATCCGCATGCTCCCGGAGTTCCTGGACGAAGCCCGCGTGGACCTGACGATCCACCTGGGGGATTACTACAACGATGCGGATTACCTGGAAAAAGAGGGGTACGCCGTGATCAAGGTGCCGGGAACCTGGGACCCCCACTATTATGACCGGGATGTCCCCAACCGGAAATTCATCGAAGTGGCCGGGTGGCGGATTTTTCTGTCCCACACGCCCGAATCCCACTACAACGATCTCGCGGACGACATCAAACCGGAAAGGGTCATACACGGCGGCGAAACGGACATCTTTTTGTACGGCCACACGCACCGTGCGGAAATCAAGCGCCGGAACGGGGTGATCCTGATCAACCCCGGCCATATGAGCTGTGACGAGCACCGGGGATGCCCGCTGACGTTTGCCCTGCTGGACATTCAAGAGGGCGTCCTCTCCGCCGGGCTGTGGCAGTTGTTCAGCGACCAGCCCTTCGTCGCCAAAGAATATGCGAAATCTTCCCTGAAGTACGGACTGTGAGGGGCCCGATCCGGCCCCGTCACTTTTTCTTGACAGGGCAAGACGTCCCGACTATCGTGACGGGCGAAAGCGGGGTGGCGTGATGTTCCCGGATAGGGAGAGCCGATGAAATCAATCGACTTCTGGAGAGAGCGGCATCCGGAGAAGTTCGCACCGGAGGAAGTCGCTTTCCGTCGCATCCGCCGGGGCGACCACATCTTCGTCTCCTCCGGCTGCGGCGAGCCGCAATACCTGGTCCGGGCGATGACCCGCTACGTGGAATCGAACCCGAAGGCCTTTTTCGACGCCGAGATCATTCATGTCTATTCCTTCGGCATCGCCCCGTACACGGACAGCAAGTTCAAAAGCAACTTCCGGCACAATTCCTTTTTCATCGGGAACAACACGCGAAACCCCGTCAATCAGGGATCCGCGGACTACACGCCGATTTCCCTCTCCAATGTGCCCGCACTGCTCAAAAGCGGCGCCGTCCGGATCGACGTCGCCCTGATCCAGACATCCCCTCCGGACGAAAACGGTTACCTGAGCCTCGGCGTCAGTGTGGACATCGTCAAGGCGGCCGCGGAAAATGCCGAAGTGATCATCGCTCAGGTCAACCGGTTCATGCCGCGCATTCACGGCGACGGTTTCATCCATATCGGGGATGTCGATTTCATCGTTCCCCATGACGAACCGCTGCTGGAAGTCAAGGGAGCGGTCCCGACGGAAACAGCGCAGCGGATCGGCAACTACGTGTCCCGCCTCGTCCTGGACGGCGACACCATCCAGGTGGGCTTCGGTTCCCTGCCCAACGCGGTCATGGCCAACCTCTACGGCAAGAAGCACCTGGGCGTGCATACGGAGCTCCTCAGCGACGGGATCGTGAGCCTGATCCGGGCCGGCGTGATCGACAATTCCCGGAAAACCCTGAACCGGGGCAAGACCGTCGCATCCTTCGCCATGAGCCACAAGGAGACCTACGATTACCTGAACGACAACCCTTCCATCTCCTTCCGGACCATCAACTACACCAACGACCCCCTGATCATCGCCCAGCATGACAACATGGTGGCCATCAACAGCGCCCTGGAGATCGACTTGACCGGACAGGCCACGTCGGAATCCATCGGCGGGATCTTCTACAGCGGCGTGGGCGGCCATCAGGACTTCATGAGAGGGGCCCTGCTGGCGCGCAACGGGAAAACCATCCTGGCCATGAAATCCACGGCCCGGGACGATGCGGTCTCCCGCATTGTCCCCGCGCTGAAGGAACAGGCCGGCGTCACGCTGAACCGGAGCGACGTCCGCTACGTCGTCACGGAGTTCGGCATCGCCTACCTCCACGGGAAAAACGTCCGGGAACGGGCCATGAGTCTGATCGCGATCGCGCATCCCAAGTTCCGGCCCTGGCTCATCGAAGAAGCCAGGAAAAGGGACCTGATTTACCGGGACCAGGCCTTTATCCCCGGCCGGAAGGGGGAATACCCGGAACACCTGGAATCGTACCGCCTCACCCGAACGGACTACCCCGTCCTTTTCCGGCCCGTTAAAATCAGCGACGAGCCCCTGCTGAAGAACTTCTTCTACGCCCTCTCGGAAAACAGCCTCTACCGACGCTTCATGTCCCGGCGCAGGGACATCCCCCACGAACGGCTCCAGGATTTCGTCATCATCGACTATACGCGGGAAATGCAGATCCTCGCCGTGGTCGGCTCCCTGGACAATCCGGTCCTTGCCGGGCTGGGGCAGTACAGCATCGACGAGGCCGCGCACATGGCGGAAGTCGCCTTTGCCGTCCGGGACGACTTCCAGGGAAAAGGGATCGGCACCGAACTACTCTCCTACCTGACCTATCTGGGCAGGCGCGAAGGTCTGCTGGGATTCACCGCCGAAGTGCTGGCGGAAAACAAGCCGATGATGCACGTCTTTGAAAAGGGCGGCTTCGATATTCGAAAAACGCTTGACGCCGGCGTCTATGAATTGAATATGGCGTTTCGGAACTGACCGGCAGGCCGCGGATGAAACGGGCCGAATGGAAAAACCATCAAACACACAGGAGCGTCTTTTTATGAATCCGGAAGTCTTTCGCGAATACGACGTCAGGGGTCTGGTCGACCGGGATCTGAATTTCGATTTTGTCCGGGAGCTGGGACAAGCGATCGGCACGTACGCCCTTCGCCACCAGGTCGCGACCATGACGGCCGGCCGGGATTGCCGGCTGAGCTCCGAATCCTACCATCAGGCCGTCATGGAGGGAATCCGGTCGACGGGAGTGCGCGTCCTCGACGTGGGACTCTGCGCAACCCCCATGCTCTACTACTCCATCCGCCATCTGCAAACCGGGGGCGGCGTCATGGTCACCGGAAGCCACAATCCGCCCGATTTCAACGGATTCAAGATCTGCATCGGCCCCGACACGATCTACGGCGAGCAGATCCAGGAGCTTCGACGGATCATGGAAAAGGGCCAGTACGCTTCCGGAAGCGGTTCGCTGGGCCGCGAAGACATCACATCTTCCTATGCGGACTGTCTGGTGAACAACGTCCGGATCCGGCCCGGCCTCAAGGTCGTCCTGGACGCGGGAAACGGCGTGGGGGGGCTCTTCGCCCTGCCCATCCTGAGACGCCTGGGCTGCGAGGTCACGGACATCTACTGTGATCCGGACGGCCGTTTTCCCAATCACTTTCCCGACCCGACGATCCCGGAAAACCTGAAGGACCTCATCGCGCTGGTCGGGCGGAAAAAGGCGGATGTGGGCATCGCCTACGACGGCGACGCGGATCGCATGGGAGTCGTCACGGACACGGGCCGGATCCTCTGGGGAGACGAACTGCTGCTGCTGTTCTCCCGATTCATCCTGAAAGAAAATCCCGGCGCCGCTATCATCGGCGAAGTAAAATGTTCGCAGAAGCTCTATGACGACATCGCCGCCCACGGCGGGCGGCCCATCATGTGGAAGGCCGGCCACTCGCTGATCAAGGGAAAGATGAAGGAGGAGAAGGCCCTGCTGGCGGGCGAAATGAGCGGCCACCTTTTCTTCGCCGACCGCTACTTCGGCTATGACGACGCCATTTACGCATCGCTCCGTCTGCTCGAGATCGTCTCCTCCTCGGGGCGAAAAATCAGCGACATCCTGTCCGACGTCCCGGAAACTTTCACGACGCCGGAAATCCGGGTGGACTGCCCCGACCAAATCAAATTCCGCGTGGTCGAGGATGCGAAGGAGCATTTCCGGAAGGAATTCAAGATTATCGATGTGGACGGCGTCCGCATTCCCTTTCACGACGGCTGGGGTCTCATCCGCTCGTCCAACACCCAGCCGGTCCTGGTCCTGCGCTTCGAGGCC
>CAYWTL010000116.1:0-5526 GCA_964460245.1 uncultured Syntrophaceae bacterium
ACTTGCCGATGATGTCCACGAAGGCCTTCCACATCTCCAGGCGCAGCCCCCCGAGAAAGACGCCGCCGTCCTTCGTGGGATAGAAGCCGTAGAGCCACAGACAGGTGTCCAGGTTGCCGAACCGCTCGTTGACGACGCCCTGGTCGGCATACCAGTGGAGCATGTAATCGTTCAGACGCTCGTACGCCTCCGGCGTGGAGATGTCGATGGCCTGTCCCTCTCCGGACACCCCCCGGTAGTAGACGGCCGCCAGGATGCCGACGGCGCCGAAAGTCCCGGACGTCGCCCAGGCGATCCAGGGGCCGGCCTTGGTGGAGGTCGCATAGGGCATATCCGCCAGCGTCTTGCCCTCCGACAGGACCTCGCCACAGGCATATTGAACGCCCGACCGGGCCTGAGAGACGTTGTCATAGTCATACTGTTTCCGGCCGCTCTCGGGGCCGAACTGGCCGTAACCGGTAATCGAGGTGTAGATCAGCCTCGGGTTGATCTTGCACAATGCCTCGTAGCCGATTCCCCAGCCGTCCATGGTCCCGGCAGGATAGGTTTCGATCAGGATGTCCGCCTGACCGGCCAGGGATTTCAGGATTTCCTGCCCCTCTTTCGTCTCCAGGTTGAGGGTGACATGGTACTTGTTCCGGCCCTCCTGCAGGTAGGCCATGCCCGTTCCCCGGTGCATGACCCCGTTGGGCGAATAGGTCCGGACCAGATCCCCCCCCGGCGGTTCGATGCGGATCGTCTCCGCCCCCAGTTCGGCCAGAAGCGAAGAGCAATAACAGCCCGCCATGCTTCTGGAACTCAGGTCCAGAATCACCAGATCGTCCAGCGCCTCCGGCTTGTCGTAGGTCTTCGCGGGATCGTCCAGCGCCCGGATATGGTCCGCCCAGGCCGCCCATTTCGGTCTCTTGTGTTCCGCCATTGCTCATCACCTCCTTATGATCGCTCCGGATTTACCGTCCCAGTCCGACGGCGGACGGCGCCCCTGCTGGTCCTTCCACTTGCCGAGGACGCCGTGCAGGTAAAGTTCGTCGATCTGGGCCTGGTTTCTCCCGAGAATTTTCGTCATGATGTAGTCGTTGTCGAAGCCGACCGGGCGGACCGTCCACTTGATCTTGGGAGGCGTCTTGGACATCATGACGGGGAATTCGTGCTCCACGTACTTGCCGTACATGGGATCGTCGATCTCCTTGACGAAGTCTCGCTCGCGGCGGTGGGAGTCCTTGTTCATGTCCACGGCATTGTGCAGTCTGGTCGCGGCAAAGCCGTGGGTTTTCCCCAGTTGTTCAATCTCGTCCGCTTTTTGGGTTTTCGCCCATTCGGCGATCATCGCGAGAATGGCCAGCGCGTTTTCCTCCTTCAGGCGGGTCTCATGGTCCTTGAAACGCGGGTCATCCGCCAGTTCCGGTTTGCCCATGGCCGCGCAGAGCCCTTTGAACTCCTCCGGCGCGGGCGCGGCGATCGCCGCCAGCAGGCCGTCCTTGCAGAGGAACGTGTCGGCCGGGCAGATGCACTGATCCCGGTTTCCGGACGGCTCCACGCCCTTGCCGGTCATCTGCTGGAAGGGCCAGACCCAGCCCATGGTCCGCATGATGTTTTCGATCTGGGACATCTCGATGAACTGGCCTTTGCCCGTCTTCCGCCGGTGGTGCAACGCGGCCAGGACGGCCACTTCGCCCATCAGCCCGCCGTAGTAATCGCAGATCCAGATCGGCTGCTTCAGCGGCGGGCGGCCGGGAAAGCTGGAAATCCAGGCATAGCCGGCCAGCGCCTGGGCGGCCCCGTCGTTGGAGGGCCGGTCCTGTTCCGCGTACATGCCCCACTGGCCGAAGCCGTTCTTCTCGATGTAAATGATGCCGGGATTGACCTTTTTGATGTCCTCGTAGCCGATGTTCCACCGGTTGGTGACGGCCGGCCGAAGGTTGAACTCGATGATGTCCGACTTGGCGGCAAGCTCCTTGAAGATCTGCTGGGCGATGTCGATGTGCAGGTCGAGCGCCATGTAGTATTTGTTGGGGTTGATGTGCATGAACATGGGAGACTGTTCCTTGTAGAACCAGCCGAAGGGGTTCAGGGAACGGGTCACGTCTCCCACCGGTGGCAATTCGATCTTGATGACCTCCGCGCCCATTTCGGCGAGAAAGGACGGGCCGGACGGACCGAAAAGCAACGTGCAGACTTCCAGCACCCGGACACCCTTCAAAGGTCCGGAGCTTCTGAACTTGTTCTTGACGTAATCCTTGAAGACTTCAGGCATAAATTCCCTCCTTTTTAAGACCCGGCGCCGTGATCGGCCTCCCGTCCTAATTTCTTGTTGAAATGCCCTATCTACAATGACTCCTCTTGAACGTCGTTTGAACGGACGTGACCACCTCCTCTCCGATCGGCGTTTGCCTTTCAATCAAACTGCAACAGTGGGGTAAAAAAACAAAAAACCTTGTTTTTCCGTTAAAAAGGCGTTTGTTGATTTCGTTGAACATTTTCCGCAGCGAAAACAGATTCCCTGACGGGACATCTCGCACGTCTTCCGCGTTTCCGTTCATGAAAAGATATGGTTTCGGCTGGCAGATCGCGGCTCTGGAGCAAGCTGCAATCCGATTTGGATAATCTATCATCCGCGGCGGATGAAATCAAGGAGAAAACGGTGGAATTCCAAGTCGAAGATACGCCGGAAAATAAAGAGGGCAGGCTGTTCTCTATCCAGCCTGCCCTCTTCGGGAAAGTTCTCAATCAATAATTATTTCACCAGTGGCTTGGGAACGAAGAATACCGGTTTGCCATACACGGTATTGCAGACCACCGCCCCCGCCAGATAAACACCGATCCACCCGGCAATGATCAGACACCATCCAACGATCGGTTTCGTGACCGCCGGATTTCCATACCATCCACTATCAATGCCGACGATGAGCCACAACGCAACATCGATCAGGAGGACCAGGATGAAAATGAACAGGTTGCCCTTGGCATACGCCGGGGTCACGACGGTCAGGAAGCCGGCGCCCGCCATCCACATCCATCCCTCGACGTGTACATCGGGCTTGGGGAACCAGGTGAGCGGTGCCGCCGCCGCTACGACCGGCGCCCCCGCCGCTGCCGGTGCTGCCGCCGCGGCTTTCGGAAGGAACGCGCCTGCGCCAGACAGCATCAAGAACTTGGCCATAACACTAATCGCCGCCCCCAGCATGAAGAAGGCGGAGAAGAACAGGAACACGTTGCCGCCAAGGATGTTGTGGTCTTTCAATTCCATCACGGCCGTGGTGTACTGTACCAGGCAGCCGCCAACGAGCCAGGCGGCCAAAAGGGGCAGCCCGCCCGGTTTCACCAAGCCAAGAAATACCGCACCAAAACCGAAACAGGCAACGGCCAACGCTGCCAGTCCCGCGGGACCCGGGCTTGCAAAACTGTGTTCATGCGCCATAAAATATTCCTCCTTTTTTTTGGAATAATGAAGAGCTTCGTTTAAAATATGATTAATCGCTTAACCACTACTTTATCCGCTCTTGACTCACTCCCATTGCATCCCCCCTTTCTTCGTGAAATGTCATGCCTGCATTTGCAGCACCGTCACTTCGAGAAATCCAAGGAATCCCGCCAGCGGCACCGACGGATTTCCGTAATGATAAAGAAGGTTCCCTCCACAATGGCGCCAAACCCGATAAAATCTACCATGAAAAAGAACACCGAATACTGTGTCGCATTGTTGGTACTTCCTAACAAATCTACAATAAATTTGTCAAGCGGAAAATCCGACTTGCCGATCGGACGGACCGGAGCGGGTCAAAAGTTTCCCCACTTGATCAAAATCACGATCAGGCCGACGATCCAGAAAAGGAACAGCAGCATGACGACGGTCCGCTTGTTGGAGCCCTCGGGTTCCGGCATCATGCCCGTCGGTGTTTTCTTGCCCTGAGCCGCTTTGCTTTTCACCTATGAAACCTCCTGTTGCCGGCAATGGATGGACCCACTGCCGGCCGCTTCAAACGGGATGCGATTCGCCGCCTCGTCCGTCATCGCCTCAACGGTTCAAGCTGCGGAGTGCGAAGCCGGTTCATGCTATCGGCATCGAGGCGCGCTATTTTCCGGACTGGAAGGGATCCCAGTCGAAACCCCAGATCTCGCTGCCCATGGGAATCTTGTAGTTCCTTCGCTCGTCGTAGGAAGGGTATCTCCGCGGACCCGCCGGGTCCATGGAGACGGGGAACCGCGGCGCCACCAGACCGTTCGCGCGGGCCTCCTGCTCCAGCCACTCCCGGTCTTCCGGGTGGGCGATGGAGATGAGAGCCGCCGCCCGCTCGTAGCCGGACAGCCCCCGCAGATTCACGATGCCGTACTCGGTGCAGACATAGTTGGCGAACTGGGCCGGCACGTCCACGGAGGACCCTTCCGGCAGGAACGGAACGATCCGGGACGTGCCGTGCTTGCTGCGCGACGTCATGGAGGCCACGCCGCGCCCCCCCCGCGACTGGGCGCAGAACGTCACGAACTGGAAGTAGCCGCCCGTGCTGGAGATCGGCCGTTTTTCGTAGAACCCCGAGCACTGCTGGCCGAGCAGGTCCACGGCAACGCAGTTGTCGATGGCGATCATGTTGTCGATTCTTCGCAGCACATCGAAGTTGTTCGTGTAGTTGATGTCATAGACGGCCAGCGCCTGGTTCCGGTGGATCGTGTCGTAGTACCAGTCCACGTCCACGGGGAACGCGAAGCTCCAGACGCTCCTGCCGTTGTCCAGGGTCTTGTACCGGTTGGTCACCTGCCCGGATTCGATCAGCCGGATCAGGCCGAAATTCAGCATCTCCGTGTGGATGCCGAGGTCCTTGAAACCGGCGTCCGCCATGGCGGCCACGCAGGCCGAGGGCAGGGATCCGATGCCGAGCTGAACGGTGTCCCGGTCCCTCATGATCGTCATGACGTGTCCGGCAATGGCTTCCTCTTCCGGTCTGCTCAGGATGGCCCGCTCATTGATCTGGGGCCACCGGTATCGGGCGCAGTCCACTTCCACCCAGTAATCGACATCGTCGATATGGATCGTGTTGAAGCGGCCGCCCTCCGCCCAGGGGTAATCGGAACGGACTTCGAAGACGGTCTTCTTCGCCGTCTGTTTGAAAATCTGGCAGTTGTTCGTCCCGTAGGACAAGTTGAAGTAGCCGTGGTCGTCGGGTTTCGTCACGGCATTGAACCACCAGTCCAGGCCCCGCTTCTCCTTGACGGCGTTGACGAAGCGGTAGTGGTGGGCGTTCATTCCGTAGGCCCATCCCCACTGCGCCCAGTCGGTCACGTTGTTGATGTCGCGCGCCTTGCGGTTCCACGGGAAGAAGAAGAATTCATGGATGCAGTGGTATTCCTGTTTCGGATCGATCTGCTGCAGTTCGGGGTGTGGATAGAACATGGCGTACATCCAGAACTCGATGTTTTTCAACTGGGCGGGGCCGGGACCGAGTCGCCTGGCAACGGCCTCCGTGCAGACGGTGGAATCGCCGCCGACGCTGCCATGGTTGATCCAGTCGCCCGACTTCACCATGTCGGCGA
>CAYWTL010000117.1:0-5521 GCA_964460245.1 uncultured Syntrophaceae bacterium
TCCCCGTGATCGGAGTCGGCGCATCCCTCATCGAACTCGGCGAACGGCCCGATCCGTGGGAGACGCTGGGCATGGCGCTCATCCTGATCGCGCTTGCCATCCTGACGGCGCTCCGGTTCCGGGACAACCGTAGAAACGTAAAGTCGCAGGGAAACGGGAAAGGAAAACACATTTCGTTCAAGGCAAAATGACTCCGCTGCGTATTCCGGTCAAGTCGCCGGCGGGGAAAAAGGAATGACCTCGGGAAAGAACCGTATGCGGCAGATCTTCATCCCGTTCGTATGGAAACGCTTTTGCCGTAATCGCAATATGAAAAAAACAGCGGTCGGCCATGGGGAAAAATCGTTCATCCGCACAGGCGAAGATTCGTGGAGGAGGTTGTCGTGTTGGCCATATGGATTGAAATTTCAGTCATCGTGCTTCTGATTGTTCTCAACGGGGTCTTCGCCCTGTCGGAGATTGCGGTCGTTTCGGCGCGAAAGGCCCGGCTGCAGCAATTGGCCAACGAGGGAAATTCCAGTGCCGGCATCGCTCTGGAACTGGCGAACGCGCCCGAAACCTTTCTCTCGACGATCCAGGTCGGCATCACGTTGATCGGCATCCTGGCCGGCGCCTATGGCGGAGCGACCCTGGCGACCCCGTTGTCGCTGTACCTGCAGCGATTTCCCCTGCTCGCCCCCTATCGTGAAACCATCAGCATCGGGTTTCTGGTCATCGGAATCACCTATTTCTCCCTGATCATCGGGGAACTGGTGCCGAAGCGAATCGCGTTGAACAGTCCGGAGCGTATCGCTACCCTGGTGGCAAAACCGATGCGGACGCTGTCCAGGCTGAGCTTGCCGGTCGTCCATCTGCTCAGCGCATCGACGAATGCCATCCTTTCGATGCTTCGCATCCGGCCTTCGAAGGAACCGCCCGTCACGGAGGAAGAAGTCAAGATCCTGATCGATCAGGGCACGCGGAGCGGCGTTTTCGAGGAGAGGGAACAGGACATGGTGGAAAGGGTGTTCCGCCTGACCGACCGGAAGGTCAACTCCATGATGACAGCCCGCCCGGACGTGATCTCTCTGGATTTGGATGATCCCCTCGAAGTGAACTGGCAGAAGATATCCGAGAGCCGCCATTCGAACTTTCCGGTCTACGAGGCGTCGGAGGACAATATCGTGGGCATCGCGTCGATCAAAGCCCTGTGGGCGGAGCTGACGGCGGGACGGCAACCGGATCTGAAGGGTTTGCTCCTGAAGCCTTCGTTCGTGCCGGAACATTTTCCGGCGCTGAAGCTGCTGGAGCTGCTCAGGGAGTCCGGTACGCGCCTGGCGGTTGTCGTTGACGAATACGGGATTGTCCAGGGCATTGTGACGCCTCATGACGTGTTCAAGTCCCTGGTCGGCGATCTGGCGGAGATGCATCCGTTGGATCAGTCCCGGGCCGTGCGGAGAGCGGACGGATCCTGGCTGCTGGACGGGAGCATCCCGTTCGATGAGTTCAAGGACATTTTTCACATTAGTCATGTTCCGGGTGAAGGGGAGGGGCAATTCAATACACTGGGAGGCTACATCATGACGCATATGGGTCGCATCCCGGCGGTTGCGGATCAGTTTGAATGGGCCGGTCTGCGCTTCGAAATCATGGATATGGACGGCAGGCGGGTGGACAAGGTGCTGATCACGTCGATTGAAGAGGACTCGGAATGATTCGGGCGATTCGGGATCGACGCCGATCGCTCATTCGGTTCGCGCGGATCGGGATCTGAAACGGCGGAAACCATCGGCACAGATCCCGTCCGCATGGATGACCGGCGCCCACGGGCGGGATCGCCGGTTGCGGGGGAGGGACCCGGCGCTGCAAGAAAGAGCGGCCGGTTCCATCTTCCGTTCGGTACGGCCGCTCTTTCTTGCCGGGCGGGAATCAGTAGAAATTCTTGCCGAAAAGCCTTTTGCTCAGTCCGGTCAAATCGGCCCATTTCATGGGTCCGCCCTTGTCGGCGGGGAAGCCGACGCCCCAGATCATACCCACGTCGATCATCCGGACATTATCGATCACCCGGCGGTCCAGAAGGTCCTTGCCTGTTTTCACCATGGCCTCGAGGAGCCCTTCCTGGATCTGCTCCGGCGTCAGGCTGCGCGGCGGCCGTTTGGCGATCAGCGGCAGCACCTCCGGATCCACACTGCCGTCCTTCAGGAAGAACCCCTTGCCCGACTTCTTCAGGCCCAGCCGCCCCGCTTCGACCACATTGGCCAGCGTTTCCTGGCGGACATTCATCCCCTTGAAGACCTTGTAGGGGATGTCGATTCCCACCTCGTCGGTGAGGCGGATGGGACCGACGGGCATTCCGAAATCCAGCATGGCCTTGTCGATCTTCTCAATGGTGTTGCCCTCCTCCAGATAGCGGAAGGTCTCCATCACCATGGGGAAGAGCAGGGCGTTCACGACAAACCCCGCATTGTCCCGGCAGACGATGGGGCGCTTGCGGATGGCCGCCGCGAAGTTCAGCAGGTTGTCGATCGTGTCCTGGCTGGTTTTTTCGCCCCGGATGACCTCCACGAGTTGCATGAGCCAGACGGGCGAAAAGAAATGAATGCCGCCGAAGCGCTCGGGCTTCCTGACGTATCCGGCCATGGAAGTGATGGGAATCGACGAGGTGTTGCTGGCAATGATGCAGTCTTCTCCGACGACCCGGCAGAGTTCCTCATACACCTGCCGTTTGACCTTGATGTCCTCGAAAACCGCCTCGATGACGATGTCGGCCTTGCGGGCTTCTTCGGTATATTCCGAGATGGTCGTGAGCCGCGACATCACGCCGTCCACGGGCTCCTTGAGGCGTTTCTTTGCCGCCATGCCGTCGAGGATCTTGCGGACAAAGGCTTTTCCCGGTTCGAGGGCGTCCGGGATGTCCTTCACCAGCACAGGGATCTGCGTGTTCCTCAGGATGTCGATGACGATCCCCCGGCCCATTGTTCCGAAACCCAGAACCATCGCGCGATTCAGCGCCTTGGGCTGGAACCCTCTGGTCATCATGGCCTTGGGCTTGTCCGTCATGCCCTTGATGAAGAAGGTGTTGATGCTCCCCTTGGCCTGATTTGTCAGGACCACCTCGACGAAATTGGCCTTTTCCAGCTCCAACCCCTTTTCCAGCGAAACTTTCAGGCCTTCGTGCATCGACTTGAGCGCCAGCATGGGTCCGGGAATGTAACGGCCCTTGGTTGCCTTGAGAATTCCCTGGCGGGCCATGTCGGCAACGGCGTCGATCTGCGAGAAATCGTGCGAGGGTCGCTTCAGGTTGGCCGCTCCCGCGTTGATTTCGTGAACGAGCTTTTTCGCCTCGGCCGGCAGGTTGCCGTCCGCGGGGACCAGGCGGTCCACGATGCCCGCTTCAAAGGCCTTGGCCGCGGGCATCATCGTCCCCTTCAGAATCATCTCCAGCGCGGGATAGCCGATCAGCCGGGGCAGGCGCTGCGTGCCGCCGCCGCCCGGGAAAAGGCCGACGTTGCATTCCGGCAGGCCGATGAGCGTCGTTTTTCCTTCCTTGGCGATGCGAGCCGTGCAGGCCAGCGCGAACTCCAGGCCGCCACCCAGACAGTGGCCGTGAATGGCCGCGACCGCGGGGAAAGGAAAGGCGTTGAGCCGTGCGAAAGACCCGTGGAACAGGTCCAGCATCTTGCGGACGTCCTCCGCCTTTTCGATGTCGGCGATCATCTTCAGGTTCGCGCCGGCGAAGAAATTGTCGGGCTTGCCGGAGATGAAGATCAGGCCCTTGAGCCCCGGGGTTTTGGCCACTTCACCCATCAGCTCGTCGAAACTCACGAAAGCGGCGTCTGTCCATGTGTTCATGGCGTCGCCGGCCACGTCGAAGGTGACGACGCCGATGCCGCTTTCCTCCACTTTGAGATCGAATATCCTGCCCATTGCAAACCTCCTTGTCTTTAATGTTGGCGCTTGATTGACTTGCGGTTTCCTGCTTATAATAAATCATCGCAAAATTCAAAAATATCTAAGGCATGACCCGGAGTCACGAGCTTGCCGGGTCACGAGGGCGCGTGTGATGAATGGCATGCAATCCGGTTCCTATCCCGCGCAGTACGAGGAGCGGGTTACGCTCGCGAATGGACAGCGGTTGCTGTTCCGGCCCATCCGGCCGGCGGATGAGCCCCTCATCCTGGATCTCTTCAGCCGGCTGTCCCCTGAATCCGTCTTCTATCGCTTTCTGACCCGCCTGGAGCGGCTGAAGCCGGCCCAACTCCGCCATCTCGTCCAGATCGACTACCGGACCCACTTTTGCCTGGCCGCGACCACCCTCGAGGAGAACCGGGAAACCCTGATCGGGACCGGCCGTTTTATGGTCGCTGCGGCCCGTCCGGACCGGGCGGAACTGACCGTCACGGTCCGGGATGACTGGCAGGGGCGTGGAATCGGAAAGATGCTTGCCTCCCGGATTGTGAAAATCGCCGGATCACGGGGCATTGCCGCCATTGAAATCCTTCTCGACTCCCGCAACGAAAGGATGATCCGGCTCTTCAGCCGCCTGGGCTACCCGGCCCGCTACGAGTCCTCCGTCCTGGACGTCTGTGACCGCATGGAAATCGATCTCACCGGGAGGAAGAGCGCTTTGGAAAGCGCCGCAGACATTCCGCAAGCGTTCCGACTTTAATTCACCTGACAGCCGCAAAACCCCGCTCCCGTCGCCATCGGACAGACGCCGATCGCACGGTAAGAAAAGGTCCTATTCGAAAACCGGACAAAACCGGATAGCGCGGCAATCCCAAAGGCATCATAAGAGTCTTCAGAGAGGTTTGAGACCGCTCTCGAGACGAACGAACGGTGAACAGGGTCAACGGGACCGCTGCTCCGAACAAGGAGAACGACATGAGCCGTTTCAGCTACAATCAGGAAGCCGTCCGGAACCTGAAGATCGAGGACACATCGATTCTGGATCGCCTCGTCGATTTTGAATCGGTGCGCCGGGATCATCTGAACAAGGACCATTCCCGAAAGGACAAGCGTATCGGCCTCAGGGAGGCTATCGCAGAGTTCGTTCAGGATGGCGATATCTTCACCGACACCGGATTCGCCTATGTCCGCACGCCTCATCAGGCCTATTTCGAAATGATGCGGCAGGGCAAGAAGAACCTGCAGTTCATCGGATCCCCCAACACCAATCAGAGCTACATGATCAATTTCGGCGTCTGCGGCTATTCCCACAATTCCTATATCGGCGCCGAGATGCGCGGATCGGACCGCAACTACTCCCGGCAGCTCAAGGCCGGAAAGGTGAAAATCCTTTCCGAATGGAGCCACGGCGCCATGGCGCAGGGTTTCAAGGCGGCCCAGCTCGGTTCGCCCGGCGTCTTCAGCAAGCAGCTCCTCGGATCGGACATCATCCGCTACAACCCCTATGTCAAGGTCATGCAGAACCCGATGCGGGACGATCGGGATCCCGTGGTCTTCATCCCGGCGCTGTACCCCGATGTGGCCGTCATTCACGTGCATGCCTGCGACAAAAGCGGAAACGCACGGATCTACG
>CAYWTL010000118.1:0-5416 GCA_964460245.1 uncultured Syntrophaceae bacterium
CGATGATCAATGCCGTCAAGGCGGATGGTCAAATCGACCAGAATGAAATCAACCGCCTGATCGGGAAATTCAGCGAGGCAGGGATAGACGCCGAAGGCCAGCGCTATCTGATGACGCAATTGCAGCAGCCGATGGAAACGGATCGGCTGGTGACCGCCGCTCAGGGGCAGACCGAACTCGCGGCGCAAATGTACGGGGCCTCCCTGCTGGCGATCGAAGTGGACACACAGGCGGAGAAGATCTATCTGGATCAACTGGCCGCGGGTCTCGGCCTGTCCCCGCAGGTCACCGGGCGCATTCGGGAAATGGTCGGTTTGCCGTCCGCGTAGGTCAATTTCCCGTCATTATTTTGAATGGAAAGGAGTCACGTCATGGGTCTGTTTGGAAAGATACTGGAGAAACTCGGCTTTAACCGCCCGGCGGAGGCGGAAACGGCCCCGCCGGCTGTTCCCGCGCCCCAGGCCGCGCCCGCCGCAACGCCGGCTCCGGTGGAGCCTGTTCCCGCGGCGATCACAGTGGTTGATGTGGTAACACAGCTTGAGAAACTGGCGGCTTCAAGTTCCCAGAAGCTCAATTGGAAGGTCTCGATTGTGGATCTGCTGAAACTCCTGGGTCTGGAGAGCAGCCTGGCTGACCGCAAGGAGCTGGCCGTCGAGCTCGGCTGCCCGCCCGAGAAGATGGGCGACTCGGCGCAGATGAATATGTGGCTGCACAAGACCGTCCTTCAGAAGCTTGCCCAAAACGGCGGCAACATCCCGAAGGAACTGCTCGACTGACGAACCAGTATCCAGGGAAGTCGGGTTTGGTGCAGGACGATATCGGCAGGCAGGTCAAGGAAAGGAGATGCGATCACGCATTCGTTTTCCCCGTCCTTTTCCGGGTGTGCGGGTAAATCCTCAATAAAACCAGCTTAACTGGATTAAAATCACGCAATCGGCTTTTCGGGTTTCACTGGTCTGGCCCCTCATATTCCTGGATATGAGGGGCTTCTTTTGCAGACTGTTTCCGGCGCCTGTCTTGATTTCTCTCAATCTTTTTGTTCTGAAACAAGGTGTCGACAGCAGGTCAGAACGAAAAGAGAATCTTTCGTCTGGATATTCTTCCAACCGTGATATAAAATCGTCGAAAACGACTATAGTGTAATTCAAATTCATGTACAACGGCGGCGGAAATTTGGCGGAATGCCTTTTCGGCGGCTGGACGGCCGGTCCTCATGCGGCCAAACTCAAGAGATGGGGTTAAACGACTGACTTCCAGGAGTGTGGGGAACATGCCCGCACCCCGCTTTGAAGAAAGGAAGAATCCAGCATGAAAAAACTCATGACATGCGCCTTGATCGTTTCGGTATGCCTGGGTCTCGCGTTTTCAACGGGCCTTGGCGGGGCCAAAGCCGACGAACAGGACGTCTCCAAGGCCAGATGTCTGATGTGCCACGGCCCGTATGAAATGCTTGCGTCAAAACCGCCCTTCTTCAAGGGATTCAATCCCGGGCCGTCCAAGATCACGGCGGTGAACCCCCACCAGTACTGGCCCCATGAAGACAAGACCGAGAAGGGCATCCAGGAGTGCACCTTTTGCCACAAACCCCACAAGGACAACATGAAGCCCGGGGATAAAGTGGAGCGGGCGGATGTGGAGAAGTGTTTCGGCTGCCATCACGACAGAACCTTCGATCGGTGCAAAACCTGCCACGAACATTAGGACATTCGATTGAAGACGCGATCACTGAGGAAATGGCAAAGCCATCATGGATGCCACGTCCGGAAACTTCCGAAAAAAAGCTTAAATCAGAATTTTCTCAACAAAAGGAGGCAGACATGAAAAAAGATCAGTTCGGTTCCGTAAACAGGAGAGAGTTCATCCGCGGTCTTGGTCTGGGTGCGGGATTGCTCACCCTTGGCAAGATCGACCTCGCGCAGGCTGCCCTGTTGCCGAAAGCCAAGAGAAGCGAAAAATTCAATGTGGTTGTGATCGGTACGGGGCTGACCGGAATGGCGGCGGCCCTGGCGGCGCAGAACGCCGGTGCAAAAGTTGCGGTCCTTGAAAAAGTTTCCGAAAAGGAAGTTGGTGGGAACTCGAGACTTGCCGGTGGTCTGATCGCGGTAACCCGTGACGGCAGCCAGGCGGCCAAGGATGAATATTATGAAGATTTCATGAAAAAGAGCTCAGGCAAGGGGAATGCCGCGCTTTCCAGAGTGCTGGCCGATCAATCTCTCGATGCCGTTAACTGGCTGAAGGAGCAGGGTGCGGAACTCACAGACCCGATGACCGTTGCCGGCTATCGCGTCAAGAGTGTCGTGTTCAAGCCCGGCGCTTACAAGGGGATGCCCAAAGGATTGGAAACGCTGCGCGGCAAGCTGACGAAAAAAGGCGGCAAAATCTTCTATGAGACCAAAGCCAAACAGTTGATCCTGGGTGAGTCCGGAGCCGTTATCGGGGTCCGGGCGTCGGATGCAGCAGGACTTAAGGACTATCTTGCCGATGCGGTGGTCATTGCCACGGGCGGGTATGGCGGCAATCGCGAGATGCTGGAGACCTTTGTCGATCCCAATGCCGACGAGATGATGCTGCGGGGAGCGAAAACCGCCACCGGCGACGGCTTGAACATGGCCCGGGAAGCCGGTGCGATGTGGGTCAACATGGGAGGAATGGCCTCCGTGCACGTCGCGGCCGTGTCGCCCAAAAACACGGCGGCGGGAAATCCATTCATGGCCGTCGCCTACACGCTGGGCATCAACAAGGACGGGAAACGCTACGTCGACGAATCCCTCGGGTATGTGGCCAATGGAAAGGCATCGATGAAGCAGCCCGGCCAGACGGTTGCCCTGGTTTTTGACGAGGAGATCAAAAAGAAACCCGGCGTCGCCGCATCGATCAAACAGTTTGAGGGACTTGGAATCGACATCGTGCAAGCGGATACCATTGGGGAACTGGCAGCGAAGATCGGCGTCCCGGCCGCATCTTTGGAGAAGACCATTGCCGATTTCAACGCGGCCGTGAAGGATGACAAGGCGGTGGGTGCGCAACCGGCAAAGGCGGCATTTGCATACAAAGTATCGGCGCCAAAGTTCTATGCCTTTTACCCGTTGTCTCCGGGGATCACGCTGACCTTCGGCGGCATCCGGATCAACGAAAAGGCGCAGGCCCTTGAGGCGGACGGAAAGGCTATCCCGGGCCTCTATGCAGCGGGGGAGTGCGCCGGCGGGCTCTACTATGAAGACTATATCGGAGGCGCATCACTGGCCAACTGTCTCGTCATGGGTCGCATTTCGGGTCAGCAGGCAGCCACGGCAAAAGCATCGGTCAAGAAAGGGAAGGAAAAGAAAAACTGACATTGGTTCCGGGACCGGGCAAATCGCATCCGGTCATTGCTGGGTGACATGCAAGGCAGGAGAATCTTCCTGCCTTGCTTTTTTTGGGGGCCTCCGTTCTTGCCGGTAGCTGATCCAGCCGGGTCAGTGAATGCGGCCTGAATCCTGCGGATCCGAAGCGTGCATTTTCTCCGTTTCAGGAAAACAGGGACGACTTCCTGATTGAGAGTAGCCGGCATCTTTGAAGGCAACAAGCGCTCTCGATCGGTAAGCAATAAACGACTTTAAACTTGAGACCGACATTGTGAAAAAGAATAATTGACATCGAAGAACAGTTTGTATATGCTTCTTCACCTTCACAGCTAGTCCTTATCGTAACTCTATTTCTTCTTCCAATATTTCCGGGATAAGTTGGGATTCTGCAATAAGGACGAGTTATCGTATTCCGCTCTTTGTAAGAGTGTTAACATAGAGGAGCTACGGGTAGGCTAAGGTAGCCATAACCCAATCTGTGCAAAAAAGAGCGCTTTTGCTCTTTTCAGCACAAGGAGGTCATTATGACAAGAATAAACCTATTAGTAGCAAGAGTCGTGCTTTTAGGAATGTGTATCCTGTTTGTTTCGTCCGGCAGTTTATGGGCGGAAGAAATCGAGACATCCGTGACAGCGTACACATTGAAGGAGTGTTACCACAATAAGGGGAAGACGGCTTCTGGAGAGACCGTTAGAAAGGGGATTGTAGCTGTTTCACCGGACTTGGAACGTAAAGGGCTCAAACTGGGAACCAAAATCAAAATCAGCGATTTGGGAACCTTTATCGTCAAAGATCGGACAAATCGAAGAAATCGTGGTAACATAGACATTTATATGCCTTCATACAAGAAGGCATTGCGATTTGGAAGACAGACATATACTTTAGTGCAAAACCAAGAAGATTTACGTCTTCTAAATGGTAAAAAAAAGTATGTTTGTATCCTGGATCAGAGCATGTAGATTGTTGTAATTACCATCCAGGGGTATATGCTCCTCATCCCTGGATGGTAAAAATACTCAAGGCTGACGGGACTGCAAAACGGACCCGGGTTCGCCGAGGAATGACAGCTTCCCGTGCTCTTGATCCGGTCGAAATTCGGAAAGGGTGTCAGTTTATCAATTCAACATTCGCTGTGCAGCAGCGTATGGACCATCCGTTGGACGCCGCCGTGAGGGAAATTGTTTTTCCTTTATGGCGTCTTTATTCTGGCGCACCATCAAGGCGACCGCAGCGATTTGCGGCAGATGGGTCATTTCATAGACGTAGTAAGAGCGATATCCTGATCCTTCCAGGATTAATGTGACTTCGTCCTGCTCGGGACCTTTCTCTACTCGAAACCCCCATTCTTGAAACAGCTGAACCGCTCTTTCAAAGGTCAACATCGTAAAATCGGACTCCAAATGAACCTCCTGTAATCACGCCGCATCTTGCAAGAAAATCGAATGCATTGCCGTTGTCCCGGTCATGCTGACGATAGCGGGTCCGATACCGTTTGATCGTCTTCCCCCGAAGACCTTTTGGGGGAATGAACTCGACTTTTCCCTTCAGAACGGCTTTCCTTGTTCTTTCAATCCACTTTCATCTTCACAATGATCCGGAACACCCTTTGCGGCAATCGGAGAAACTCTGATTCTATTCAGGGAGGATGGCCTTAAAATGGATCAGACTTTGTCTGATGAGGCTGGAAAGTATTGGAATGTTGAAGAAATTACCATCGGTCTCAAGAAGCGAATTTCCGGATCTTGACGTTAGCTGATCTTGCCGGCAGCGGAACTCCTGGTCGCAAAACCTGTTACTTCGAAATTCTTGAATTGGTCTTTCTGCTGCTGCCACCTGTCAAACGAAGAACAAACGGTTCCTTTCAGGCGTGTATTCCAATCGCCAATATGATCTAATGACATAAAGAGTGAACCGGTCGGGGATTTCAAGTCCATCGCATTTCATATTCCCACTCAGCGCAAAGAAAAAATGCCAAAGCTGGTTTGAAAAGGAGATTCGTTAAAAAGCATGGCGCTCGTCAGGGGTGGTCGAACAGGTACCCGATGGAACGAAGGCTCCTGAAATAGACGGGA
>CAYWTL010000119.1:0-5391 GCA_964460245.1 uncultured Syntrophaceae bacterium
ATGAAGGAAATCATCAGCAAGGTCTCCCAGTACTGATCTTGTCCCGGTGCGCCCGTTTCCCCCATGCCGGGGGAGCGGGCGCATCTCCCGATCGCCATCCCCGAAAACAAACCTTTTCCGCTAAAATATCCAGAATTTTTCCACAGGGTCGGGATTGATTTTTTGATTCCCGATTTGCCCTTGACATGCGAAGGCAAATTGCCGATTCTGGCCCCGGTATCCGCGCTGAGAGCCGGGGAGGGACTTTATCGATGCGTTTGTTCAGGATCCTTTTTCAAAAATTCATCGACAACCGGATCCACATCGCCCTGACCGCGCCGGCGCTGATGTGGCTCTGGTCCCGCCTGCTGGACCATTCCTTCCGTCTCGTGGATTACGTCATTCTGACGCTGGTGTCCGCTTTCATCTGCCAGTGGAACCGGCTGACGGACGAGAAGGAAGACCGGGTCAACTGCCCGGAGGATCTCGAGACCGCCATTCGGGACCGCCGCTGGATTCGAGGCTACTGCTACGTTGCGGCGGCATCCGCCATCACGCTGATCGTCGTCACCGCGACGGACTGGCTGGTGTCCGCATCCCTGCTGCTGGCCTTTTCACTCGGGTTTTTCTACAGCACGCCTCTGCTGCCGGGAAAATCCTCCAGGCGCATCAAGGACATCTTCCTGTTCAAGAATCTGAGTTCGGGAATCGGCTGGTCGATCGGCGTGGTGCTCTACCCGGCCCTGCGAAGCGGCTACGACCCGGACGGCAAGCTTCTGCTGGCCTGCCTGTACATGTTCATGAGCGCGACGACCTACGAGATCATCTGGGACATGCGGGACATTCGAGGGGATCGGGAGGCGGGCGTCGGGACGCTCCCGGTCGTTCTGGGACTGCCCGCAGCGAAGGGAATCGTCCTCGGGCTGCAGGCACTTGCGGTCCTTCCGATTGCCGCGGGCATTATTTCCGGAAGCCTGCGGATGATCTGGATCTTTATGACACTGCACTCGCTGATGCTCGTGTGGACGGCCTTTTCCCTCGGCGGGAAGCTGCCGTCCAGCCGGATGCTGACGCAGATGATGATCGTCGCCACCATCTTCTTTTCGCTGCTGGTCGGGGTCCTCGCTCTTTACCGACCGTGAAGCCCCGGCAGGTTACAGATATTTCGACTTGAACGTGTCGCACTGGTTCGGGTCGCCCGACTCGAAGCCCCGCGTGAACCACCGCACCCGCTGTTCCGAGGTGCCGTGGGTGAAGGCATCGGGGACAACCGTGCCGCGGGTCTGCCGCATGATCCGGTCGTCGCCGATGGCGCTCGCGGCCCCCAGCGCCTCTTCCAGGTCTCCCGATTCGAGGATTTGGCGCGACTTGTCCGCGTGGTAACCCCAGACGCCGGCAAAGCAGTCGGCTTGAAGTTCGACCCGCACGGACAACTGGTTGGCCTGGACCCTGCTCACGCGCTGCATGATACCCTGGACCTTTTCGGAGATTCCCATCAGGTTCTGCGCGTGGTGTCCGACCTCATGTGCGATCACATAGGCCTGGGCAAAATCGCCGGACGCCCCGAAGCGGTTTTTCATGTCCTCGAAAAAGCTCAGGTCGATGTAAACCTTGTGATCCGCGGGGCAGTAGAAAGGGCCCATGGCCGACTGCGCAAAGCCGCAGGCGGACTCCACGGCCCCGGAGAAAAGAACGAGCTTCGGCTCCGAGTAGGTCCGTCCGTAGCGTCGAAACTGCTCGTGCCAGGTCTTTTCCGTGTCGGCCAGGACCACGGAAACGAACTGGCTCATGGGGTCCGACCCCGCCTTCTGCTGCCCTTGCGTCACCTGCGGGGGGGCTCCCTGCGGAACCGATTGCAGGATGACGGAAGGGTCGACGCCGAAGTAGAGGCCGATCAGCACCAGGATCAGCGTGCCGATCCCGCCGCCCACCATCCCCCGCTTGACGGTCATTCCCCTTCTGTCCTCGACATTTTCGCTTCTTTCGCCGTCTTTCCAGCGCATCAGGACCTCCTTTTGCAGTGCCGCCCGTGTGATCTCAGCGGAAGCGATGCGCCCGGGCGGCATGAAGCCATGTCCGGCCTTTCATCTTCCCGTGAGTCCTTCAGATTGCCCGGCCCATCGGACTCGACCGTCCGGCGCATGCGGAATTGCCTTTTCGCATGCCTTTCCCGCTCAACCCGATTTGCGGTTTTTGAAAAAGCCCGTCAAAAATGCGGCATCGACGGGAGACAGATCGAATTTGAAGACCGCCTGATCCACCAGTGCGTGAAGCGACTGACCCCGGTCCTTTCCTTCCAACTTTTCGGAAACCCATTTGATGGCCTTTTTGATTTCCTCGCCTTCGGGCATGATGGTGGCCATTGTGCATCCTCCTGATTTCAATTCGATATCGCCATTGCTGATCCGGTTCTTCACAGGGGTGTTTCCTACCGGGCGATTTTGAGAAACATATCACGATTCCGAGAATAAGACCATTCAAAACTTTTGCCCGGCCTCCGGAAATCCTTGACCGATCCGCGGACTTGTGAGAATAAGTCGGGCCATGGGCAATGCCCCGTGCATTGCCGAATCCAATCGTCAAAGGAGCCCGGTATCGCCATGATCGTCAGCCTGGTCAATCAGAAGGGCGGTGTGGGAAAGACCACCATCGCCGTAAACGTGGCGCACGGACTTGCCGGAGCGGGAGAGCGGGTCCTCCTCATCGATGCCGATCAGCAGGGGAGTGTCGTGCGGTGGAAGGAAATCGACCGGGGCAACCACTTCGACGTGATCCACTATCCCCATGCGGACCTTCACGAGCGCGCCGCCGAACTCACGAAGGGATATCGGCATGCGGTCATTGACGCGCCGCCGGCGATCGGCGATGTGATTCAGTCCGTCCTGATGTGCTCCAACCTGGCGATCATTCCGGTCAGCCCGAGTCCCCTGGACATCTGGTCGTGCCGGGAAATGGTCCATCTGGTCAGGGAGACGCGGCGGCAGAAGCGGACCCTTGCGGGCCGGCTGCTGATCTGCCGCAAGATCGTGGGCACCCGGATCGGCCGTGAAGCCAGGGAGGCCCTGGAAATGTACGGGATGGAGATTTTTCAGACCGAGATCAGCCAGCGGATCGCATATGTGGAAGCCATGATCGCCGGACTCCCCGTCATGGCCTACGCCCCGGGCAGCGAGGCTTCCCAGGAAATCCGAAACCTGTGCGCGGAGCTCGTTCCGTAGCGCCGTTTCGCCGGCGCCCGCCGGAAAGCGAACGGCCTTTACCGCCCTGTCCTGTTCGTCCGATTATTGTCTTGACACGCAAGAAAATCTCCCCTTATACTTCGTCCGCCAACAGGCGGATTTGAAAATCAAATCGTGAAAAATCAAGGAGGGGAATCATGAAGAAACGGTTTGTCGTCGCATTGTTCATGGTCGCGGTGGCGATCACCTGGCTGACGCCGCCCCCGGTTGTTGCCGCAAACTACAAGGCGGAATACAAACTCTCCACCGTTCTCGCGAAGCCCATGCCCTGGGGCATTGCCGGCGAGCGCTGGGCGGAGCTGATCAAGGAGAAGACGAAGGGGAGGATCCACGTCAAGCAGTACCCGGGCACGAGCCTCGTCGGCGGCGACCAGACCAAGGAGTACACCGCCATCCGCCAGGGGGCCATCGACATGGCCATCGGGTCCACCATCAACTGGTCGCCCCAGGTGAAGGAGCTGAACATCTTCGCCATGCCTTTCCTCATGCCGGACTACAAGGCCATCGACGCCCTGACGCAGGGCGAGGTCGGCCGGGAGATTTTCAGGATCCTCGCGAGCAAGGACACGGTTCCCCTGGCCTGGGGCGAGAACGGCTTCCGTGAGCTCTCCAATTCGAAAAAGGCGATCCGCAAGCCCGAGGACCTGAAGGGCCTGAAGATCCGCGTCGTCGGCTCCCCGCTCTTTTTGGAGACCTTCGCCGCGCTGGGCGCCAACCCGACCCAGATGAGCTGGGCGGACGCGGTACCCGCCCTCTCCAGCGGCGCCGTCGACGGGCAGGAAAACCCGCTGACCGTGTACACGGTGGCCAAGCTGTCCACGGCCGCAAACCAGAAGCACCTGACGATCTGGGGCTACGTGGCCGACCCGCTCATCTTCGTCGTCAACAAGGAAGTTTGGAACAGTTGGACACCGGAGGACCAGAAAGCCGTGCGCGAAGCCGCCATTCAGGCCGGCAAGGAGAATCTCACTGCGGCCCGGAAGGGTCTCGTCCCCCCGAACGACACCATGATCAAGGATGTGGAGAAAGCGGGGGTCAAGGTGGCAAGTCTCACGCCGAAGGAAAAGGAGGCATTCAAAAAGGCCACCCGCTCCGTCTACGAGAAATGGGCAAAACAGATCGGACCCTCCCTCGTCAAGAAGGCCGAACAGGCGGTTGCCAAGCGCAAGTAGCCTTTCCCCTCACGCCTCGACTGACAATGGCACGCGCCCGATAGATCGGATCGGGGCGCGTGCCATTGCTTTTGTCCCGGTTTTACCGCTCCGCACAGGGTGGACAATCCATGGAATGTCAACCTCCCCGTGAGGCCAAAGGGCTCAAGACCCGTGTTCCTCTCAAATTCGAAGAATATACAGCCGGAATCACCATTGGCCTCCTGGCGGTCATCACCTTCGCGAACGTGGTGGTGCGCTATCTGACGAACTTCTCTTTTGCGTTCACCGAAGAGGTCTCCATCTTCCTCATGGTGCTCGTGGCACTCCTCGGCGGTTCGAGCGTCATGGCCAAGGGCGGCCATCTGAACATCATGTTCCTGGTGGACAGGCTTTCGACGGAACGCAGGCATCGGGTCGTCTGCGCGGCCCATGCCCTCTCGATCCTCATGTTTGCCCTGCTTGCGTTCTTCGGGGGCCGCATGGCCTGGGACGAATACCGCTTCGAGGTCACCTCGCCCGGGCTCGGCCTTCCGACCTGGATCTACACCGTCTGGCTCCCGATCCTCTCGCTGGCGATCTGCGGCCGCGCCGCGGGCGCGATGATCCGGGCTTGGAGGAGGAAAGCGGAGTGATTCTGGTCTGCCTCCTTTTCGGCGCCTTCTTCGTTATGATGTTTGTCGGCGTACCCATCGCCGTATCCCTCGGCCTGGCGGGGACCCTGGCCATCGCCATGGGAAAATTGGGAATCATGGCATTTCCGACCAATTTCTACACGGGGATCGCCAAGTATCCGCTTCTGGCCATTCCCATGTTCGTTTTGGCGGGGGCCATCTTCGACCGGGCAGGCGTCGCGGAGCGGTTGCTGCGCTTCGCGGAGGCTATCATCGGCCGCGGCCGGGGAGCCCTGGCAGTCATTACCATCCTGGTGGCCATGGTCATCGGCGGGATATCCGGCTCGGGACCCGCATGCACGGCCGCCGTGGGCGGGGTCATGCTCACCGCCATGATGCGCAACGGCT
>CAYWTL010000120.1:0-5266 GCA_964460245.1 uncultured Syntrophaceae bacterium
CGGCGGCGCGGCAGGTCCGGGGCGGCGGACCGGCTCATCAGTATCATCAAGACCGATCTCCGGGTTTTCTTCCAAACGCTTCAAACGTTTCGGCATATTCCCTCCCGATCACTGGAGTTTCTCGATCTGATGAGAACCCTCGTCGCCGATGTAACATCTGTAGACTCGGGTGCCCGGGAAGTCCCCGGCCGAGAACCGGTGGCTGTGGATCAGGCAGATAACCTGCTTCCCCGCCCCGTTCAGCAGTGCCGCGGCCTGGCTGTACTGCCTGTCGTCCAGGCAGGAAGTGATTTCTTCCTCGACCAGGAGGGCCATGCCTCGATGCTTTTCCTGAAGGCGGGAGCGGAGGTATTCCAGCATGACCTGACCGAGGCTCTCGCTCTTCTCGGAATTGACAGGCGCCTTGTCCCGTGCAGACCTGTCAACCGAGATTTCCGGGCAGAGGAATTCGATTTCGATCCGCCCGGACCCGAGGGGACGCGGGTGTGCCAGGGAATGCGGAAAGTTGTCCAGGGGGTTCACCGCGTAGCGGATCGCCCGCAGGATCGTGGATTTCCCGCTGCCACCTGTCCCGATGACGATGTTCAGGGCAGGGGCGAACTCGATGCTCAGGGCGTCCCAGCCCCCGATCCCCGTCAGCGACAGCCGCCTGATGGCAGGCACATGCCAGATAAATGGGTTCATCCTTCGGTCACCTCTTCAGTTTTTCACATTTTTCCGTTGAAATCGTTTTTACCATGCCCTTCATTACGCTTGCCCCGGCTCAGCTCTTCGATTGTGCCGAGCACTATTCTCACCGATGCCCGAGTCTGCGGCGTATGTTCCCGGGACACCAGGGGGTCTTTCTGCATTTGAAAGATCAGGTCGGAGACTGGCGTGCTGAATCTGATTTCGACTAACGTGTTGCCTTTGACCTCCAGGCCGTCGGCAATCTGGTCAGGGTCTCTCGACCCCTTCTTGATCCTTCGATCACGTTCATCTCTCCCCTTGATGGGATATTCGGGTTTCCTGTCCGACTCACGATCCTGAGTCTTCTCGATGTGTTTCAACGCTTCCCTTTTTGTGTCCGTGTCCCTCACCATGTCCCGGAACTCTTTTGCGATTTTCATCAGATCGCCCGTCAGCTCACATTGGCCGATGGGTGATGAAAAAACCAGATACCCCTTGAGCCCGGCATATCTGCCCATGATTTCCCGGAATATTCCGTCCGCATTCGCAATCGCGGCAAGCAGCTCTTTTTTCCGCATCACTTACCCCCGGCAATCACAAACGGCGACTCTGATTCTTGGCCTTGAGTGCATTGGGCGCCGTCCGGCATCCTTCATTTTCTGACGATTCGCCGTCATATGTTACCCTGCCCGTCATGTCCTGCCGGTGGAGGCGGGGAACATGCGGCCGGCTCTCCCGCCTTCCGGCATTTACGGAGCAGAAGGGTGAATTTCGGATTCGCCCTTAAACCGTCCCAGTCGGAATCCGCTTCGATGTGGGCAATGTCCTGAAACCCTTTTCGGAGGGCCTCGCCCAGCATCGCCAGCGCTTTTTCTTCCTCCCCGGTGACGGCGTGGAGGCAGGCGATATCGTAACAGGCGTGCGCCATCTCAGGGTCATTTTTCAGGGCCTGCTCAAAGGCAGAAAGCGCTTCCGCCTTTCGACCCTCCTGCCTGGCGAGGACGACCCCCAGATCGTAATAGCCAATGGCGTAACGCTCGTCGAGTTCTATGGCCCGGCGCAGCGATTGCTCCGCCTCTGCTGCCCGCCCCAGTTGATCAAGCGTCTGCCCGAGGAGGTTGTGGCACTGCGCGTCTTCCGGCGCGAGTTCCACTGCCCTGCGAAAATGGTCGAAGGCCTCCCCGTACCGGCGCATCCGGAACAGCGTGAGGCCGAGATTGAAAGAGGTCTGCACGAAACATTTGAGGTTCCGCCGGAAGCAGGCTTCAGCCTCCTCCAGCTTACCCTGGTTCAGCAGGGCCAGGCCCAGATCCTCGATGGCTGCCAGCCCCAGGTTTGACTCCGGGAAATCCGCCTTCGGGTCACCGGACAGGGCCGCCCGGCACGATATCTCCGCTTCCCGGTACTTTTTGAGGCTGAAATAGGAAAGGCTCAGCTTGTAGTGGGCGAACCTGTAATCGTCCGTGAGCTGTGTCACCTGAAGCAGCGGTTTGATCGCCTTGTCCGGTTGCCCGAGCCCAAGGCAGGCGTCCGCGATGCTGTACAGGTGGTTGGGGTCACGAGGATCGATTTCCGCCGCGCGCTGGAACGCCCTCAGGGCATCTTCCGTTTTGTTCTGCCTTGAAAAACAACGGCCCAGCGCGGACCAGAGCTCCGGGTTTTGATCATCGAGCTTCAGGGCTGCCTGTAACTGTTCCTCGGCTTCACCGATTGCCGTTGCCAAAAGGCAAAGATTCACAAGCGTCAGGCGGTAACGGACCTCATCCGGCGTCCCGACCGTTTTCGTCACGAGATCCCTTCCCACGGCGATGGCCGCAGGCAGGTCCCCCCGGATCTTGTGTATCCCGATCAGGTGCCAGCGCAGAAACGGCTCTTCCGGGTCCGCCTGGATGGCGCGATCGCACCAGTGCAGGGCCCCGTCCAAATCCCCCTGGAACAGGCGGACCCGCGACATCTGATAGCAACCATGTCCGTCATCGTCTGCAAAACTCATGGATTTCCTTAGACAGAATTCCGCCTGTTCCAGGTCGTCCGATTCAACAAGTCCGGCACCCAGGCAATGCCATGCGTCGGCATTGTCCGGCTTCAGGTCAATGAGGTGCTTCGCGACGATGGTCGCCTGGGCAAATTGCTTTTCCCTCATCAGCCTGTTGAGCAGTTGCCGGTGCTGGTCCAGTTCGTCTTCGCTCCACGATTGAACCGCATCCTTGTGCTTTCCCTTTTGTTTTGCCTTCGGGGACAACTTCGATGGCACGGACGTGGAATTGTCCGAAGCCGAAGTCCCCTGACCCCGCGTGGAATTGTTCTTATACCTGATCACTTTCCCCATGGTGTGTTCCCCTTTGTGACGACCCCTGAAAGGTTCTTCATTTCCCGATCGTTCCCCGGCCATGGATCAGTTGGCCCGGTAACCCCTCCTCCGGGAGACGGACGACATGCGGCCGGCCCTTTCCGTTTCAGTGACCTGGAAGAATGCTATGTGGACCACCGTATTCTCATGGACAAGCGCGGAGCCGACGATCTTCTTCCCCTCGTAGCGGTAGTCCCGGCCGTAGCCGACGGAATCGAATTGGGTCTCAGTGCACTGGAGGACCTTCTCCATGAACGCCTCGGCCTTGTTCCCCGGGGTCTCGTACGACTTCGCCGGCTTCTCCGTCAGGGCGTCCATGACGTAGCTCCGGATGAGCTTCGAGTGGAGTATCTTAAAAGCTGGCGCCCTGGAGATCATGTCCATGCCGACGACCTTCCCATTCACGAGGACTAGGAGCCCGTTCTGGTTTTCAACCAGGGGGAGGTGCCCCAGGAACTCGTCCAGGTCCTGCCTCTTCGCCTCCAGGACGTCCTTCATGGCCCCGGTGGCGGAGCTCTGCCTGTTCATGCGCGCTTGCACCTCGATTTCATCCCAGACGGCGCACTGGTCAGACTCGAAGGCGAGCCTGGATTTGAGGTTCTCGTGCACGGAGGCGTTCTTCACCCTCCTCAGCTTGGCCGACATGATGTGGCCCGACTCCATGAAGTCGGCGCTGCTGTAGGACCATCGGCCGTGCTCCGTGCAGCTCACGGGGATGACCGTCTCGGACTTCTCCCTGAGGAGGATGGTCGTGTTGAGGACCCGGTTCTGCTTCGCCCCGGACAGCTCCTCGCCGTCCAGGAGCAGGACGGGCCTGTCCCTCTGGTTGATGACCTTCAGCTCCGGGACGCTGCCCCCCTCCGTGATCTCCGTGACCCTCAGGAAACGGCCCTCCATGGCCTCCTTCAGGGTCAGGTAGTCCGGCCCGGCGCCGTTTGAACTGATTATTGGCATGACGGCCACGTGGCCGTGGACCTGCAGTTCCCCGAATTTCATCCCCTCAATGCGCCCCTTTACGATTGCTTCCATCTCTTGTTTCTCCTTTCCCCTCTTTTGAGTTGATTTTATGCAGCAATCCCTGATAAAGCAACGTCAGGACGACAAGGGTGCGTCGCGTTATCTGCGGCGGGTCTTTTTTTCTTCAGAGAGGGAGGGAATGACGATGGTTCGCGACAAGAGCGCGCAGACGAAGCTGCTGCGCCTGGGCCAGATCCTGAGGATCTTCATGGAGCGGGAGACGGTTTCCAGCGCCTGGCTGTGCGATCAGTTCCGGACGACCATCCGGACGGTCCAGCGGGACCTGCTGCTGCTGAAGGATTCCGGCTTCCCCCTGCACGAGGTCAAGAAGGGGACCTACCGGATGAGCAAGGATCTGGTGAAGATCCTGGAGGTCTTCGACGACACGGAGCTGGCCCTGATCGTCGCCCTTCGGAACATGGTCGGCCAGCTCGGCCAGCCCTTCAGAAAGGCGGCCGACGGGGTGCTGGACCGGCTGTTCGACTGCGTCACCTCGATGCCGGTCTTCGTGAAGATCGACGACCCCGTCCCCTTGGACGGCGCCCTGCTGAACAGGATCGTCCGGGCCGTCCACGAGAAGAAGCAGGCCGTCTTCCAGTATGACTCGGGAAAGGGGGCACACCCCGTCGTCCTGGAGCCCTACCGGGTCACATACTTCGAGGGGTTCTGGTACCTGATCGGGAACGAGGTCTCCACGAGGATCCTCAAGAGATACGCACTGGACAAGATAAAAGACTTCAAGCTGTCAAAAACCTGTTTCAAGGGCGTCCCGCGCGACCTCGACGCCACGCTCCTGAACAGCGCCAACATCTGGTTCACGGCGGAGAGGAACCTGGAGGTGACCATCCTGGTGGAGGCTTCCTGCAGCCACTATTTCAAGCGGCGGAAGATGTTCCCCACCCAGGAGATCCTGGAGGAGAAGCCGGACGGGTCGCTCGTCGTCCGCTACCGGGTGGGACACTACGAAGCCATCCGGAACATCCTAAAATCATGGATCCCCCACATCACGATCCTGGCGCCGGAAGACTTCAGACGGGATCTGCTGCAGGATATGAAAGACTGGGTCCGCAGGCAGAAGGGCTAACGGGTATGAACACAGGGGGGTGCAATTTTATGTCAAAAACCCCTTGACTTTTCCCCAAATTTTGATAGTCTGCTAACCAGTTAAGCGGTGAGTTATCCAGGTTACTTGCTCCGCTATACAAATGTGCTAAAGGCCGGTGTGAGATT
>CAYWTL010000121.1:0-5248 GCA_964460245.1 uncultured Syntrophaceae bacterium
CGCGCCTGCTTTGGGAGCAGGATGTCGCAGGTTCAAATCCTGCCGCCCCGACCATACTTACATCACTTCACTCCTTCCGTGCAAGCGGTTGATGCTTGCGGATTTTCAATTTCAGACGTAAAAAACCGTCTGCATGACCCATTGTGATGAGCGATGAAGCGGATGATTGGGTTTCTGACGGCGATCAGCCTGGCGCTTTTCTTTGCCGGAAGTGTTTTGGCCCAGGAGGGGGTGGTCCAGACGGTAACGGAAGGATGCAGCAAGGAAATCAACGTCTACTGCAAGAATGTGACGCCGGGCGAGGGGCGCCTGCTGGACTGCCTTGAAAGGAACCGAAAGAAGGTCGGCAAGCGGTGCACCCAGGCGATTCGGGATGTGGGACTGAAGTAGTAAGAAGTCTGTTTGTGCTTTTCACGCTGCCATCGACAGCGGGGCGATCCGCTTGAAGGCTGCAGTATGCCTTGCGCATGGGAAATCCGGGAGGGACTTGCGGGCGAAATGAAAGGCATAGGGTCGTCCGTTATGCAGCAGATCAGCATTCATCACAGTCCATTCTAATGCCGTTGTCGACATGCTTTGTCTATGATATGACGATGCATCGAAAATGAGCAGCTTGACGATGCGAGAGAATGCCGGCCGACAAAACCGGAAATATTTGGATGTGCTGCAGATGCTGTTCGTGGCTTCGCTGCTGACCGCCAATATCATTGCCGTCAAATTGATTCATATCGGCCCATTGGTACTACCAGCAGCAGTCATCATCTTTCCAGTCAGTTACATCGTGGGTGATGTATTGACCGAGGTGTATGGATACAGTGTTACACGACGGGTCATCTGGTTGGGGTTCGGCGCAAATCTGATCGTTGTCGCAGCAATCGCAGCGGGTGGCATCTTGCCCGCGGTTCCTTTCTGGAATGCGGGCGGCCATTACAGCAATGCCCATGATGCGGAGAACGCCTATCAGGCGATATTGGGCTTTGCGCCGCGCCTGTTGCTCGCTTCGTTCCTTGCCTATCTCGCCGGCGAGTTTTCCAATGCCTTTGTGATGGCGAGAATGAAGATCCTGACTCATGGTCGATACCTATGGACCCGCACCATTGGCTCGACCGTTGTGGGCCAAGCACTGGATTCGTCGATTTTCCTGATTGTGGCTTTCGTGGGATTGCTCCAGTCCGGACAGATCATGACACTCATTCTGAGCCAATGGCTATTCAAGGTACTGTACGAAGTGCTGATGACGCCGGCGACCTATGCCGTGGTCAACTTTCTGAAACGAGCGGAAGGTGTCGATTTCTACGATCGGAACACGAATTTTAATCCGATCCGGTTGGGCGCGGAGGAACCATGTCTGAAGAATTGAACGTACGGGTGGGCCACCCGGTCAAGGGGCCATGGAAGAAGCTGGAAACCTTTCCAAACCGCCATCCGGGGAGGGATTATACCGTGATCTTGACGACATCGGAATTCACTGCTGTTTGCCCCATTACCGGCCAGCCCGACTTCGCGACCATCACGATCCGTTATTGCCCGGATGAGAAGATTGTCGAGTCGAAATCCCTCAAGCTGTATCTGTGGTCTTTTCGTGAAGAAGGCATCTTCCACGAGCATGTTACGAATGTCATCCTCGATGATCTAGTCGCTACGTTGGAGCCCAAATGGTGCGAAGTGGTGGGTGAATTCAACGTGCGCGGAGGTATCGCCATCAAGGTCGAAACCCGTTACAACAAGCCAGGCAACTGAACGACATCGGCAGTAAATAACAAGAGGCCGGGGTCAACCCATAAACCAATCAAGCCACCCCATTGAACAACTCATCGGGGTGGCTAAGAAAACATTCCCCACGTTTTCTTTTTCAAATATCTCGGGTCTGTTTTTCTCCTTGACTTTCCATTCTGCGGGAACATTTATTAACCATCTCTTTCCTCTTGCTCATTTCTTGCAGATGGACAGCGATAGTTCTCTTTGCACCCGAAGCCAACGGGAGTAGTATTGCATCGAAAACCGGTGATACCGAACCAGTCAAAACGATTGTCCGACGACATGAGAAGAAAGATGCGCAGTTTTGCAGCGATGATACTTTTCCGGATTCTCATGCTCAGCCCATCCATTGAGGCGCCTGCGGGCAAAGGGAATGCAAAATCTGCTCTGCCGGGAGGGTGGATGCATTTGCATGGGCCATCAGACGACGAATTGATGGAGTTCGTCGCGTCGTCAACGGTTTTTGGCGGTGAATGGGAGATAACGCGGTCTTGCGATCATGGAACTTGACATTCGGTACGACTGTACGGGAGTGGACTGGGAAATCGTCTCGGAAACGCTGAAACGCACGGGGATGGCGTACGATGCACCCGAGGTTCACAGAAGGGCATTTGAAGCCAGCCATACGGCGGCATTTGTCTATCATGGCGACCGGTTGATCGGTTTCGGCCGGGCAATCTCGGACGGCGTTTACCAGGCAGCCGTCTATGATGTCGCGATCGTTCCCGAATTCCAGAAGCGGGGCATCGGAACGATCCTCATGAAAAAGATTCTGGAAAGGCTGCCGGAATGCAATGTGATCTTGTATGCGGCGCCCGAAAAGGAAGGCTTCTACAGGGCGCTGGAATTTCGAAAGATGAAAACGGGGATGGCGCGATTCAAACATCCGGAGAAAATGCGTGAGAAAGGGTTCACAAAGTAGCGCGTTCCATCCCCCGCTCGGCCGGAACGGGTCGATGCGATTGCCCGCCACGCCGCATGATACCGCCGTCCGCGATCAAGCAATCAAGCCTTGACAATTCAAAACCAATCCATTAGCGTACGCCTCAAAAACGGGCAGGCGAGTGAGAAACGCATGATCGGCGTGCTGATAACCACCCACGGAAATCTCGGCGGCGAACTCCTCAAAGTCGCGGAGATGATCCGGGGACCCCTGAAGGATGTCGCGCATATCTCCATCGATCAGACCAAGAGCGTCGAAGATCTGAAAAAAGACATCAATGCGGCGATCCGGAAACTGGACCGGGGAAAGGGAGTTCTGATCCTGACGGACCTGTTCGGGGGAACGCCGTCCAATCTTTCCCTGTCGCTGCTGAAAGAGGGCAAGGTCGAGGTGGTGACCGGGGTGAACCTGCCGATGCTGCTCAAGATCTCGGATATGAGAGAGAAAATGAATCTGCAGGATTTCGCTTTTTATATCAGGGATTACGGGAGAAAGAACATCTATCTGGCCAGTGAAATACTGAACAAGAAGGCGGTGGAGTGACGGAACCCGGCGGGGGATGGCGCGAAGCAGCGCACGCATCCGGCAAAAATGAGAAAGTCGACAGGCTTCTATGGATACAGCGCTCGTCCGGGTTGACAATCGGTTGGTTCATGGGCAGATCCTGGAGGCTTGGGTTCCTTTCCTGCAGGCGTCCTGCATCGTCGTGGTGGACGATGATGTTGCCGGTGACTTCTTTCGGGAAACCGTCATCAAGATGGCCGTCCCGAGCGAGGTGGAGCTGATTGTCAGCGCCGTCGAGAGTTTCGCCGGAAATTTCACCTACCAAAAGGGGAGCGGGAAAAAGGCGATCGTCCTGTTCAGCAACATCGCCGAGGCCCTGAGGGCTTTCCGGCTGGGTTTCAAGTTCGAACAGTTGAATATCGGCAACGTGTACAGCGAGGATTGCGTCCGGCAGTGCTCGCCTTCCGTACTGCTCGGGGACAAAGAAATCGAAGCGGTCCAAACCCTTCTGGCGGCCGGCGTCGAAATCGATGTCCGGCGGGTTCCGAGAGAAAAGCCCATCGACCTTCGACGCCTGCTCGACGGCGCCGGGCCATGAGGAGCCGTACGTCTTCATGAGAAGCCCATGTTCTGGAATGTCCTGATCATTTCCGTTGTGGGGGGGATCATCTGTCTGGACAGGATCTTTCTCCAGATCATGATCTCCCGTCCCGTGGTCGCCGGTCCGGCCATCGGACTGATCCTTCACGATCCCTTCACCGGCCTCCTCTGCGGCGCACTGATCGAGCTGCTCTGGATCGACCGCCTGCCCATCGGCACCTACGTCCCGCCGAACGACACCGTCGTGACCGTCATCATCACGGCGGCTGCGATCCTGGTCGGCAATCTGACCGGCAACCATGCCCGCGAACTGGCCGTGTTCTGCATTCTTCTCTTCTTTCCGCTGGGATACGCGGCCAGGACCATGGACACCCTCGTCATCCGGCTGAACGAACGCCTTTCCAGGGCGGCCGTCCTCGCCGCGGAGCGGGGCGATGTACGAGGTGTTTCCCGAAGGCACCTGTTGGGCATGGCGGGGTCTTTTGCGGCAACGGTGCTCTTCATCCTCGTTTTCCTGTATTCCGGCGTTTTGCTCGCGGCCTGGATGTTTCCCCTGCTGCCGGAGTATTTCCGGAAGGCGCTGACGCTGTGCTATTATTTTCTTCCTCTGCTGGGCGTTGCCGTGGCCATCCGGACCGTCAAGCGCCAGGGAATGGTGGCTTTTTTCTGCGCCGTGTTTGTCGCCGTTCTGGTCATGATGGAATTTTCACATGGTCTTGCGAAATGAAGCCGCGGCGGACGTCCGAATCCGCCGGATGGCATCCGGCGACATTCAGGAGGTCCTGACGATCGCGTCCGACGCCTTCCTCACGCCCTGGACGGAAGGGATGTTCAGGAAGGAGCTGCGCTTGTCTTTTTCCCGCAATTTCGTCGCCCTGTCCGGACCGGGGCCGTCCGACCCGGTGGCCGGCTTCGTCACGTTCTGGGTCATTGCCGATGAGGTCCAGCTTCACAACATGGCCGTGCGAAGGGACCTGCGAAGAAGAGGCATCGCCTCGCGGCTCTTTTCGGCCATGATCCGCGAGGGGCTGGATGAGGGCGCCGAAACGGGCATGCTGGAAGTCCGGCAGGCGAATGACCCGGCCAGAAAACTTTACGAGAAGTTCGGCTGGCGGGTCACGGACCGAAGGCCATTTTACTATTCCGATACCGGGGAGGATGCACTGATCATGTCCGCCGAACTGAAATTCTGTTCCGAGGTGCCGCGTCATGCCTGAAAAAGAGGCGCTGCTGGACGGCCGGGTGATTTCCAACTGGGAGATCGCGAAGGGGCATCTGGTGATGACGGTACGTCTGCCCCGGGCCTTCGGCGAACCCCTGCCGGGACAGTTCGTTATGGTCCGACCGAAAGAGAGCGGCGAGCGGCTGCTGGGAAGGCCCTTCAGCGTCTACGGCTTTCAGCCCGGCCGCAGGAGCGCGACCGTCGCAATCCTGTACCGGGTG
>CAYWTL010000122.1:0-5206 GCA_964460245.1 uncultured Syntrophaceae bacterium
CCGGGGGGAACGTCGCACTGGTTAAACGAGTTATTCCCCCAGGCCCTCACGGTTCCGTCGGACTTCAGGACGAGGCTGTGTACGCCACGCGCCGCTACCGCCACATTGTCGTCCCCGGTGACGTCGCACTGGCCGTCGTCGTTATTCCCCCAGGCCACCACCCTGCCGTTGGACTTCAGTGCCAGGCTGTGTTTGCTGCCCGCAGCCACCGCCACAACGTTGTTCAGGCCGGCGGGGACGCTGCACTGGCCTTCATCGTTATTCCCCCGAGCCACCACCGTGCCGTCGGACTTCAGGGCCAGGCTGTGGTCACGACCTGTCGCCACGGCCACAACACCGCCGAGATCTACGCGGACGTTGCACTGGCCTTCATCGTTATTCCCCCAGGCCGCCACCGTGCCGTCGCCTTTTACAACCACACAGTGGAGGCGTCCGCCGGCAAGCCCGTGCGGCAGGGCGATGTTGCACTGGCCATAATAATTATTCCCCCAAGCCACCACCGTGCCATCGGACTTCAGGGCCAGGCTGTGGTAATATCCCGCCGTCAAAGCCACGATACCGCTCAGCCCGCTTGGGACATCGCATTGGCCAGCACCGTTGTTTCCCCAGGCCACCACCGTGCCATCGGACTTCAGGGCCAGGCTGTGGGAATATCCCGCCGCCACAGCCACGACACCGCTCAGGCCCGCGGGTACGCTGCACTGACCGTAATTATTATCCCCCCAGGCCACCACCGTGCCGTCTGCTTTAACGGCAAGGCTGTGGTATCCGCCCGCCGCCACGGCAACCACCCCGGTGAGGCCCGCCGGGACCGTGCTTATACCTAATGTGTCAGCACCCCAGACTGCCACCGTGCCGTCGGACTTCAGGGCCAGGCTGTGATATCCGCCCGCCGCCACGGCAACCACACCAGCGAGGGATGCAGGTACATTGCACTGACCACTAGCGTTCCAACCCCAGGCAGCCACCGTGCCGTCGGACTTCAGGGCCAGGCTGTGGTATCCGCTTCCCGCCACTTCCATCACCCTTCCGAGGCCCGCCGGGACAGTGCTCTGACCGAAGAGGTTACCCCCCCAGGCCAACACCGTGCCATCGACCCGGACGCCGAGGCTATGGCTTATGCCACCGGCAATGGTGGCATGCTGCCGGGCCTCCGCAGGAAGTGCGAGGCCCGCAAAGACCGCCAAAAAGATTAATGAGAGGAAGAATGGTGAAGGTTTTTGTTTGATTGACTTGTCCCGGGCGTAAACCACTGCCGGCGGGCCGCTATTAAAAGAGGCATTCCGGATCATCGTCTGCTTCCTCCTGAAATGATGGGGCTCCCTTTGCCGCCCCGGTCTGAAAAAGATGCCGATATTATTGTGATGGAAGAGGATTGCGTTCGATGATGTGAATTATAGGAAGGTGTTGGGGGGGTGTCAAGAGATATTTCATTGATATTGCATTGAAATGCAGGGACAGACTATGAATGCGGAAAATGAACATACACGGATCAACGGAACAGAAGGCTATTTCAGCGGGTCGCTTTTCTTCATCAGGTCGGCAATCGATTCGGCCAGCTTGCTGCATCCTGCCGGGATGAATGAAGTCTGACTTGAGGAAACCGTCGGAAAGCACCGTTTTCGGTGCTTGCGGCGAAATCGTCCGCATGCTCTCTGCCGGCGCAATTGCGCTCTCCTTTGATGCTCGAATTCTATCGGAATACAAGGAAGTCTTGCGACGCCCGAGATTTGGGTTTGAAGAACAAAAGATTGCCGCGCTTCTTGACTATATTGTGTATCGGGGCCGGGCTGTTGCTCCTACCCCTTTGTCTCAGTCACTTCCTGATCCCGATGACGAACCGTTCCTCGAAATTGCCCTTGCGAGTCAAGCTTCATGTCTTGTTGCAGGCAATCAAAAACACTTTCCTGCGGAACAATGCCCCGGCGCTGGAATCATTTTGTCAAATGCGTTTCTCATCTTTTTCAGAAATCAACAGGACAAACAAAGACGCACCACAAAACTGCTCACCCAGGCCGCGCAAAAAACGGCGCGCCGATTAGCTTTTCAATGACTCCCGGCAATCAGAACAGACTGGCCGTTTCGTGTTCTTCGAAGCAGTACTTCCCGATGTCCTTCGGCGGCGGGAGAGGATAGTTGCCGGAGTAGCAGGCCAGGCAGAAATGGTCTGGGTTCATGCCGGTCGCGGAGACCATTCCTTCGAGGCTCAGGTAGTGCAGGGAGTCGAGCCCGATGAATTCGGCGATCTCGGCTTCTTCGCCCTTTTGCGCGGCGATCAGCTCTCCCCTGGACGAAAAGTCGATCCCGTAGGGGCAGGGGTGGCGCGTGGGCGGGCAGCTCACGGCCATGTGAATCTCGGTAGCGCCGTTTTCCCGAAGATTCCAGACCCGGTTCCGGCTGGTCGTCCCCCGAATGATGGAATCCTCCACGATAAGGACCCGCTTTCCGGAAAGAAGCGGGCGCACGGGGTTCAGCTTGACGCGGACGCCGAAATCCCGCATGGCCTGCGTCGGCTGGATAAAGGTCCGGCCCACGTAGTGATTGCGGATCATCCCCATCTCGAAGGGGATTTTGCTTTCCTCGGCATACCCAAGGGCGGCGTAGTTGCCCGAATCCGGAAAGGGCATGACGAGGTCGACATCCGGCCGGTACTCCCGGGCCATGCCGTGGCCGAGGCGCTTCCGGCACAGGTAGACGTTCTCCCCGAAGACCTGGCTGTCCGGGCGGGCGAAATAGATCAGCTCGAAGATGCAGTGGGCCGGCTTCACACGGGGATAGGGCGTCAGGCTCTGCACCCCTGACTCGTCGATGACGATGATCTCGCCGGGCTCGACATCCCGGAGATATTTGGCCCCTACCAGGTCCAGGGCGCAAGTTTCCGAGGCGACCACCCACCCCCCGTTGAACGCACCTAGGCAGAGGGGCCTGAAGCCGCGCGGATCACGGGCGGCGACCACTTTGCCGCGGGTCATCATGACCAGGCTGTATGCGCCCTGAACACGCCCGAGCGCATAGACCAGGGCCGCCTCAAAGCCGATTTTCAGGTGCGGCGCCATGAGGTGAATGATGACTTCGCTGTCCATAGTGGACTGAAAGATGGAGCCCCGGTCCTCCAGCTCCGCCCGCAGTTCCCGGGCATTGATCAGGTTCCCGTTGTGGCCCAGGGCATAGTACTCGTCGCTGTGATGCGCCAGGAAGGGCTGGGCGTTGGAGATGACGGACGAGCCCGTCGTGGAGTAGCGGACATGGCCGATGGCCATCCGGCCGGGCAGCCTGGAGAGCGTGTCCTCCCGGAAGACCTCGGAAACCAGGCCCATCCCCTTGCGCTCCAGAATCCGACAGCCGTCCGCTGCGGCGATGCCGGCGCTCTCCTGCCCCCGGTGCTGCAGAGCGAAGAGTCCGAAGAAGGCCACCCTTGCCGCCTCGTCGTGCCCGTAGACGGCAAAGACGCCGCACTCCTCACGCGGCCTGCCGCCCGTTTCATGATATTGATCCCTTTCCATCACACCTTACCGATCCTCCTCGATGCCGCCGCACAAACGGCGCCGATCCCCGCCCGGGCGTCTTCAGCCGCACGTGCTCGGCACATTGGATTTTTCCTTCTCAAATACGCGGGATCCGCGCGTGGTACTCCTGCAGCGGCGCCACATTCCAGTCCCCCCGCTGCAGGGCCTGGAAGGCCTCGGCGAGCGCCCGCGCCCCGGCGATGGTCGTCGTGTAGAGCAGGTTATACAGGAGCGCCCCCCGGCGGATCTGGTAGGCGTCGCGGGACGACTGGCGGCCCACCGTCGTGTTGATGACAACCTGGATGTCCCCGTTCTTGATGTAGTCCACCACGTGGGGGCGGCCCTCGCTGACTTTGAGAACCGTCCGGGCGCGGACCCCGGACTGCTCCAGCCGTGCGGCCGTGCCGCGCGTGGCCCAGATCTCGAAGCCCATCCTTCGAAAAACGTCGGCGACGGGGACGATGCTGTCCTTGTGCCGGTCGTGGACGCTGACGAACACCCTTCCTTCCTTCGGCAGGCGGAATCCCGCCTCCATCTGCGACTTGGCGAAGGCCATGCCGAAGGAGCAATCGATGCCCATGACCTCCCCGGTGGATTTCATCTCCGGCCCGAGAAGGATGTCCACGTTCGGAAAGCGGCTGAAGGGAAACACCGCCTCCTTGACGGAGACATGCGCCGGACGGACGGTTTCGGTAAAGCCCAGCTCTCGAAGGTTCTTTCCAATCATGACCTTGGTCGCCAGCTTCGCCAGCGGGACGCCGATGGCCTTGCTCACGAAGGGCACCGTGCGGGACGCCCGCGGATTGACCTCGAGCACGTACAGGACGCCGTCCTTCACGGCGTACTGGATGTTCATGAGCCCGACGACCCCGAGCTCCCGGGCGATCCGCCGGGTCTGCTCGTCGATCTCCCGAAGCAGCTCCGGCGGGAAGGTAATGGGCGGCAGCACGCAGGCGCTGTCCCCGGAGTGGATCCCGGCCTCCTCGATGTGCTCCATGATGCCGGCCACCACCGTTTCCGTGCCGTCGCTGATGGCGTCCACGTCCACTTCGATGGCGTCCTCGAGAAACTTGTCGATCAGGATCGGATGGCCCGGGGAGACATGGATCGCCTTTTCCATGAAGCGCCGCAGGGCCTCCGTGTCGTAGACAATCTCCATGGCCCGGCCGCCCAGGACGTAGGAGGGGCGGACGACAACGGGGTAGCCGATCCGCTCCGCGGCCCGGACGGCCTCGGCCACGTCCATGGCCGTGTCGTTGTCGGGCTGCCTCAGGTTCAGCCTGTGAACGATCTCCTGAAAGCGCTTCCGGTCCTCCGCCCGGTCGATGGCATCGGGCGATGTGCCGAGGATCGGCGCCCCGGCGGCCTCCAGGCCCCGGGCCAGGTTGAGCGGGGTCTGCCCGCCGAACTGGACGATCACGCCCGTCGGCTTCTCCGCGTCCAGGATGTGCAGGACGTCCTCCAGGGTCACCGGCTCGAAAAAGAGCTTGTCCGACGTGTCGTAGTCGGTGCTCACCGTCTCCGGATTCGAGTTGACCATGATGCTCTCGTAGCCCTCCTCGCGCAGCGCAAAGGAGGCGTGCACGCAGCAGTAGTCGAACTCGATGCCCTGGCCAATCCGGTTGGGGCCGCCACCCAGGATGACGACCTTCGACCGGTCCGAGGGGCGGGCCTCGTTCTCCCGTTCGTAGGTCGAGTAG
>CAYWTL010000123.1:0-5202 GCA_964460245.1 uncultured Syntrophaceae bacterium
ATCATGTTCTTCAGTTTGCAGCGATAGAGGGCCTGCCCTTTCCCGGGCTTGACAAAATTGAAGTCCGTAATGACGTAAGGCTCGTTTTCCAGTTTGATCCTCAAATTTTTTCTCAAATCACTGGCGGTGTACATATCGCTTTCTCCCCCCGGTTCTGCCTTTCAAGAAATCATTCAGACGTCGATCCGCCCGTTTTTCCCGCAGCCGACCGCTCCATTCTCCTAAAACATTTGAGAATTCTTGTCAAAAAAATGTTGCTCAACTTCCGCTTTTCGAGAAGACGACAAGGCACAAGACTGGAGGGGCAGCTTTCCCATGCTTCCGGGGAGATCGATGACATATCGGGGCAGGCACAGACCCGATATGGTCCGCCGCAGCGCCTCCATCATTCCCATGCCACGGCGCAGATCGACGCGGAAATGGTCCGTCCCCTTCACCGCATCGCATTGGAAGAGGTAGTAGGGCCTCACGGAGATCCGCTGCAGGGCGTGCAGCAGATCCCGCATGGCCTCACAGGAATCGTTGACCCCCCCCAGGAGCACCGACTGGTTCGAAACCGGAATGCCGGCATCGAGAAGCATGCCGCATGCTCGGGCGGAAGCGGCCGTCACTTCCCGGAGGTGATTGAACTGCGTATTGAACCAGAGAGGCCGGTGCCTGCGCAACAGGCCGCAAAGTTCCCTGGTGATCCGCATGGGCATGACGGCGGGGGCACGGCTGCCGATCCGAATGACTTCGACGTGGGGAATGGACCGTAGCGACGTCAGGAGCCAGTCGAGCATCGGGTCGGACAGGGTGAGCGGATCTCCGCCGGAAACGATGACCTCTCGAATCGCCCGCTGTCCCGCGATATAGCGAACCATGGGCTGCAGGAAGACTTTCGTGCTCCGCCGGGACCGGTCCTTCCAGAGCCGTTTTCGATTGCAGTGGCGGCAGTGGGTGGCGCAGGCATTCGTGACGAGGATCAGACAGCGATCCGCATAACGGCGGATCAGACCCGGCACGGGCATGTTCCGTCCCTCCCCGAGGGGATCATCCACCCCGCCGAGCGAAAAACGGATTTCATCGGGATGCGGAAAGCACTGCCGCCGCAGCGGGTCGCTTTCATCGGCCGAATCCATCAGCGAAAAGTAGTAGGGAGTGATCGAGAAGGGATAGGCCTCAACGACCGGACGACAGGAACGGACGGCTTCCGGCGACAGGCCGAATATCGCGGCGAGCCGCGGCAGAGTGCGGATGCGGTTCCGGTACTGCCATCGCCAGTCCGTCCAGTCGCTTGTCCGTATTTCCCCCCAGGGTTTCAGAAAAACCGGCCGGCGTGTCATTTTACGGCAAACCGGTCGGTGGACAAAAACTTTTTGCGTTCCCGTCTCGCATCCGGTAAGGAATCGTCATGAAGCGATCTCATCTGTTGATCCTCTATGGCTTGCTTTGGCTCCTGACCGTCGGTCTGTTCCTGCTGAATGCCGACTTTTTCCGGCAGCTCGCCCTCGGGACGGGACAGGCCGGGGCCATTGCCTGGTTCATATCCCTGTTCGGACCCTTTTTTTTCGCGCTCTACCTTCTGACGGCCTTCCTCTTCGATGTCCGTAAAGACGACATCACCTGGGTCCGGTTCAAAGCGTTTCTGCACCAGCGCCGCATGCTGCTGGGCCTTTTCCTCTTCAGCATGGTGATGTTCGTGCTGCTGACTTTTTACGGCGTGTCCTTCAAGCGGTAGCCTTCCGTGAAGGGTTCGGGGAAACTGCCGTCAATGCCGCAGTTTGTTGATGATGTCGGTGGCCTGTATGACCTTCATGATCTCGACCGTACCCGTTGCCGGGAAAAGTTCCATGGCGTCATTGAGCAGGCCGGCCAACCGGTATTCCGGGTTTACACCGCACCCTCCCAGAATCTGAATGGCCTTTCGGGTGACTTCCGCCGCCACCTCCGCGCCGACCGCCTTGGCCCTGGCCGAATGCTTGCCGATTTCACGGGAAGAGGCGCCCCGGTCCAGCAGCGCGGCCGGGTAATAGACAACCCACCTTGCCTTTTCGATTTCCGTCTCCATGTCCGCCAGCATGAACTGGATGTTCTGCAGCCTGCTGATCGGCTTGCCGTAAAGAACCCGCTCCCGGGCAAATTTCAAGGCGATACCGAAAGCGCCCCGCGCGATGCCGAGGCCGATGGCGCCGATGGAGGGGCGGGAGACAATGAAGCTCGACATGGCAATGGCCAAGCCGGCGCCCTCCTTGCCGATGAGGTTTCCCGCCGGAACCCTGCAGCCGTTGAACGTCAGCTCGCTGATGTGGATCGAGCGGAAGCCCATTTGTCTTTCCCTGCCGGAAACGGAAAACCCGGAGGTCCCCTTTTCCACCAGAAGGACAATGGCGCGCTCTCCCGCCTTGGCGACCACCACGGCAAGATCGGCCACGCCGCCATTTGTAATGTAGACTTTGCGGCCGTTCAGGATATAGCTGTCCCTCACCGGCGTGGCGATGGTGGCGATCGAAGCCAGATCGGAACCGCCGGCAGGTTCCGTCGCCGCGATGCAGGCAATCCGCTCCCCTCGGATCACCGGGGGCAGGAACCGCTTCTGCTGCTTTTCCGTACCGAATTTCTCGACGGCGTATATGGCCGCCTGGCTTCCTTCGAGAAAAAAAGCGATCGACGGATAGACGCGGGCCAGCTCTTCGATCGCGATGAGGCCCGCCAGATAACCCATGGCGGCGCCTCCCAGGTCCTTGGAGGAGGCTATCCCGATGATGCCCCGCGCCGCCATCTCCCTGACGATGACGGCAGGGAAATCCCCTTTTTCATCCCAATCGAATACACTGGGAGCCAGTTCCGACTCCGCAAACTGCCGGACCATGGATCGCAGGTTTTCCTGCTGTTCAGTCAATTCAAACATGGCTTTCATCCGTGGAACGTTTATGCGTCCTAAGCAACGAAATGACGAAATCCTATAGACTGAATTTCATTTCCCGTCAACATGGCTTCTTCTGCTGTTCCCGTGCATCCCGGAACGAGTCGGCCACCATGCCCGGACGGCGCCGTTTGCCTTCAGCTGTGTCCTTTTCGGTCGTTTCCGGTTGCAGTTGCCGCGGAAAAAGGATATGCTGAAAATCACTTCATCTGTATACGAGAGGGTGTCCGGTAATTGGAGAAATTCGACGTCATCATCGTCGGTGCCGGCTTGTCGGGTCTGGCCGCTGCCCTGACTCTATCCGGAAAGGGCGTTGAAGTCCTTGTCCTGGAGCGCGGCGATTATCCCGGGGCCAAGAACGTGACCGGCGGCCGCCTCTACGTGAATCCCGTCCGTGAATTCTTCCCCGATTTCTGGCACGATGCGCCCCTAGAGCGCTTCATCGTTCGCGAAGGCTTTTCCCTGATGGCGAAAGAGCGGTCCGTGAGCCTGGATTACTCCGGAAGCGAACTGGGGGGCGAGACGCCCCAGAGCTACAGCATCCTGCGGGCCAGGTTCGACCGCTGGCTGGCGGAACAGGCGGAGGCACGGGGCGCCATGCTGCTGACGAAAGTCCGGGTGGACGACGTCATCCGGGAAAACGGCGGTATTGCCGGTGTGATCGCCGGCGACGACGAACTGCGGGCGGATGTCGTCATCGCCTGCGACGGTGTCCTGTCCCTCATCCCGGAAAAGGCCGGTCTCCGTTCCCCCGGCGCGCCCCATCATTACGCCGTAGGGATCAAGGAAGTCATCGCCCTCGACGCCGGGGTCATCAACGACCGCTTCGGTCTTGAGGGAAACGAGGGCGCGGCGCGGCTTTTCGCGGGAGAAGTCACCCGGGGCCTTTTCGGCGGCGGTTTTCTCTACACGAACCGGGAAAGCATCAGCCTCGGGATCGTCATCGGCATCGGGGACCTCGTCGGACATGCCCATTCTCCGGATGTCCCCGCCCTGCTCGATGCCTTCAAAGCGCGTCCCGAAATCGCCCCCATGATCCGGGGAGGCGCCGCCGTGGAATACGCCGCCCATGGGATACCCGAGGGCGGCTTCCGCGCCTTGAGCAAACTTTACGGAAACGGCATTCTCGTGGCGGGAGACGCCGCCGGTCTGGCTTTGAACATGGGGGTTACCGTCCGGGGCATGGAATACGCCCTCGCCTCCGGCTATCTTGCCGCCCAAACGGTTTTGAAGGCAAGGGAAGCCGGGAGTTTCCGCGCCGAAACACTTTCCCTGTACAGCCGCCTTCTGGAGGAAAGCTTTGTTCTGAAAGATTTCAAAAACTTCCAGGAAACCCCGGCCGTGCTGGCCAATCCGCGCTTCACAAACCATTACCCGGAGCTGATCGGCGCGATCATGAAAGACATTTACGCCGTGCCGGCCGGCCCGAAAGCGCGGATCTATGAGACGGTCCGAAAACATGTGACGTTTCAGGAGCTGTGGCCCGGTCTCAAGGATCTGAAGGCGGTGTCGAAAATATGAGTGAATCTGCCGCACTGAAGGCAAAGCTTGGTCTCGACGTCTTCAAACCCCTTCGGGAAGCCCACATTCGAATCCGGCCCGGCATGGAAAAGGATGCCCGTCTCAAGCCCGCAGTCAGAATCTGCCCCGCCGGCTGCTACAGTGAAAATGAACAGGCTGTGGTTGCGCTCAACACCGACGGCTGCCTGGAATGCGGCACCTGCCGCATCGCCTGCGGCGCCGATGTCCTGGAATGGAACTACCCGGAGGGGGATACCGGCATCCAGTATCGCTTCGGATAAAGATCGATATTCAAATCACAGGATCGAAGGAGGGTAAAATCATGAACTTCAAGCTCACGGAGGAACAGGATCTGATTCGCAAGAACATGCGGGAATTCGCGGCGAAGCATGTGGATCCCATTGCCGCGGAAATCGACGAAAACAGCCGCCATCCGGCGGAGCTCTTCCAGAAACTGTCCGAAGGGGACTGGCTGGGGATGCCGATCCCCGTCGAATACGGCGGTGCGGGCGCAGATTACCTGACTCATATCATCGCGGTGGAGGAGTTGTCCCGTTCCTGTGCCTCGACGGGGTTTACCGTCTCCATTCACGTCGGCATCGCGTCCATGCTGATCCTGCTGTTTGGAAACGAGGATCAGAAAAAGAAATACCTGGTTCCCCTCGCCAAGGGGCAGAACCTCGGCGCCTTCGTCCTGACCGAGCCGGGAGCCGGAACGGATGTGATGGCCGCAACCTCGACGGCGGTGCTCGACGGAAACGACTATGTGATCAACG
>CAYWTL010000124.1:0-4895 GCA_964460245.1 uncultured Syntrophaceae bacterium
GCTACGCCGCCCTGCGCATGAGCATCCTCTGGAGCCGGCCCCTGACCTACCTGGTTTTCAAGCACATCCTGAAGCAGGAATCCTTCATCAAGGATTATGAATATATCCCCGGGTCGTGACACCCTGGCCGGAAGGATGGACGGGAACACACCCATTGCCGCATCCTGAAACCGATGCAAGGAGGAGATGGCCTTCCAGTTCCCGCTTGACAAATGCAACCGCCTCCCGTATGTCTCGCCAGACTGGAAGCGTTTTGGGCGTCTGCCGAAACGGATGAACAACCGCGCAGCAATCATTTCTTAGACCGCCCTGAAATTAAATACTTGACAGGATTGAAATGATGAAACTCCAGAAACCCAAGTTCGTGCACATGAACGGCCGGCTTCGCCTTTGGGATGAAGCCACCCTGCATGTCGGATGCGAAGCGTCCATTCGAGGCCTCAACGTCTTCGAGGGCGTCAAGGCCTACCGCCAGCCGGACGGATCCCTGGCCATCGTCATGCTGCGCCGCCATTACGAACGTCTGCGGCGCTCCGCCCGCCTGCTCTACATCCCCTTTGAACACAGCTGCGAGAAGTTTACCCGGTGCATTCGCGAACTGGCCGAAGCCCTGGTCCAGCCGGACAGGGAAATGTGGCTCCGGACCACGCTCTTCGCGACCCAGGGCCACTGGGGCGAGGGTACAAAGGCGGAACTGGTGATCACGGCCTACCAGGCGGACACCGCCCTGCCTAAACCGATCCGTCTGGGCATCAGCACCTGGCGAAGGAGTCCCGATGTCTCGCTGCCGGCCCGCATCAAGACCGGAAGCAACTATCAGGTGGCCCGCCTGGCCCGGATCGAGGGCCGGACGATGGGATGCGAGGACATGGTTTTGTTGAACCCGTCGGGCCGCGTGGCCGAAGCCACCGGATCGTGCATCCTCATGGTTCGGGAAGGCAAAGTGTGCACGCCCCCCGCGACCGAGGGCGCCCTCGAGAGCATCACGGTGCAGGCCATCGAGGCGCTCGCCCGCACGCAGGGAATCCCCTTCGAAAGGCGGCCGATCGACCGCACGGAGCTGGTGGTCGCCGATGAACTGGCGATCTGCGGCACGCTGGCCGAGGTGGTACCCGTCAAAATGATCGAAGGGCGCCCGCTCCCGGCGAGTTCGCCGCTTCTCCAGGAATTGCAGACGGCCTATTTTCGGGCGGTAAGGGGGATTGCCCCCCACCCGGATATCGACATGACGAAGGTCACGCCGGCGACAAAAGAACTCAAAAAAAACCGTTCGCCGCAAAGGACCCGATGACGGCGATACGCAGCAGCGAGGGACCATGCGAATCATTCTCTTTCTCAACAACTGGGGCGGGTGGAAGGTCGCCGAATGGCTCCGCTCACGCAACGAGGAAATCATCGGGCTGGTGGTGCAGCCGGAGAGCGACGAGCGGTTCGCGAGCCGGATCCTGGCCGCCCTGGACATGCCGGCAGACCGCATCTGGCGGGCTCCGGAGCTGAGAAGCCCGGAGACGGTGGCCCGGTTCAGAGAACTCGCGCCCGATATCGGAATCTCAGGCTGGTTCGGATACATCCTGAAGCCGGAGCTGCTGCAGGCATTTCGAGTGGGGTGCATCAACCTGCATACGGCCTATCTGCCCTGGAACCGGGGGTGGTACACGAACGTCTGGCCGATCCTCGACGGTTCACCGGCGGGCATGACCATTCATTTCATCGACCCGGGGGTCGACACCGGCGATCTGATCGCCCAGCGCCCGATTCCCGTCGAACCGATCGACACGGGCGGCTCGCTGCACCGGAAGATCACAAGCGGCATGGTGGATTTCTTCAAGGAAACCTGGCCGCTGATCTGCGAGGGGAAATACACACGCATGCCCCAAGACCATTCGAAAGCGACGATCTATCGGCGCGGCGTCCTGGCGGAGCTGGATTACATCGATCCGAATAAAGAATATCTCGCCGGGGAGCTGCTGAACCTCCTCCGCGCGCGGACCTATCCGCCTTATCCGGCGGCCTACTTCGTGGAAAACGGACAGCGGGTATACGTGCGCGTGGAATTCGTCACCGGCCATCCCGAAGGGAGCATCGGGCGGAATTCCGAGTGCATCGACCTCAATGCCCCATATCAGGCGAAAAAGTTGCTCGATCTTCTTCACGGGGGTAACGAAGGGCTTCCGCAGACAGCCTACTTCATGTACGAGGGCCGGCGCATCGGCATCCGCTCGCAGCACCTGAGCGAGCAGGACATCAAGCCCGACGAGAACCCATCATGGATGACGGCGGAATAGAAAATCACGGGTCCAGAAACAGACCGCACCCCCTGAATCTTACCTGATCTTTCGCCATCATGCCCGACAGCGAAGCCATCGGTCTCATCCCCTGCGGCGGTTACGCCAGCCGGATCTCCCCCCTGCCCTGCAGCAAGGAAATCCTTCCCGTCGGGCTTCAACAAAGCAAAGAAGGATCGCTGCGGCCCAAAGTGGTTTCCCATTATCTTTTGGACCGGTTCCGCAAGGGAGGCGTACGGACGGCGTTTTTCATCCTGCGCAGGGGCAAGTGGGACATTCCGGACTATTACGGCGACGGATCTTCCTTCGGCATGAATCTGGGGTACCTGTGCGTGTCGCTCCCCTACGGGCCTCCGTACACCCTGGATCAGGCATATCCTTTCGTGAAGGGCAAACGGGTGGCCTTGGGATTCCCGGACATCCTGCTGGGCCCCCCGGACGCGTTTCGAAAAGCGCTTGACCGGCTCTCCGCTTCAAGGGCCGACATCGTGCTGGGACTTTACCGAATCCACCGGGCCCGGTTTTCCGACATGGTCGCCGTCGACCGCGGCGGCCTGGTGCGGGAGATCGTCCTCAAACCCTGCGAAAAGAATCTGAAGCTGGGTTGGATGTTCGCGGTTTGGACCCCGGCCTTTACCGAGTTCATGCACGACTATCTCGCCGTGCCCCGGACCTCCGCGCAGCTTCCCGGCTCGCTGTTGCCCGAGGAACTGACGGTGGGACACCTCATTCAGGCGGGCGTTCGAGAGGGGATTCGGACACAGAGCGTCTTCTTCCGCGGGCACCGGTACCTGGATATCGGTTCAGCGGAAGGGCTGCGGCAGATATACCACGGACAATGGCCCGGCATTTCAAAGGAATGACCCTGCGCCGGAATCGTTGGCCGGGTCGCATCATTCGCCATCGCGAAAAAGGTTGCAGACCTGTCAGCCGATCGTGTATAAGCGTCCCTTATTTTGAAGAGGATGATTGAAAATCATGGAATGTCGGTTTTGCAGTACCCCCCTGCGGCATCTTTTCCTTTCCCTCGGCGCCTCCCCGTTGTCTAATTCCTACCTGACCGAAGAGGCTTTGCACAAGATGGAACCCTATTACCCGCTGGATGTTTACGTCTGTCACAACTGCCTGCTGGTGCAGTTGGAGGAATTCGAAAAGGCGCAGGACATTTTTCACGGAGGGTACGCCTATTTTTCTTCCTATTCGGACAGTTGGCTGAAACACTGCGAAAATTACGTGGATATGATGGTGGAGCGATTCGGCCTGAACGAAACCAAGTTCGTGGTCGAAATCGCCAGCAACGACGGATATCTTCTTCAGTATTTCGGCAGGCACCGCATCCCCCTCCTCGGCATCGAACCGGCGGCCAACACGGCCCAAGCGGCACGGGAGAAGGGAATCCCGACAGAAATTGCCTTTTTCGACCGGGAGTATGCGGAAAGGATGCGCCGGGCGGGACGGCAGGCCGATCTGCTCATCGGGAACAACGTCCTGGCCCACAACCCCAACCTGAACGATTTCGTCAGGGGATTGAAAACCGCCCTGAAGCCGGACGGCCTGATCACGATGGAGTTTCCCCACCTGGCCAGGCTGATGGAGGAGACCCAGTTCGATACGATCTACCACGAGCATTTCTCCTACTTCTCCTTTCTCGCCGTCGAACGGATCTTCCGGGAGCACGGATTGGCCGTTTTCGACGTCGAGGAGCTTCCGACCCATGGAGGCTCCCTGCGGATCTTTGCCGCCCATGCGGAGGACGCCGGCAAATCCGTTTCCCCCCGTGTCGGCGCATTGAGGGCGAGAGAATCGGAGAACGGTTACGGAAGCATCGACCATTACCTGGGGTTCCAGAAAGACGTCCAGGCGGTGAAACGAAACCTCCTGCAGACGCTCATCGGCATCAAAAACGAGGGGAAAAGGATCGTCGGCTACGGCGCTCCGGCCAAAGGAAACACGCTTCTGAACTACTGCGGAATCCGGACGGATTTCCTGGACTACACGGTGGACCGGAGCCCCCACAAGCAGAACTGCTTTCTGCCCGGAAGCCGCATTCCGATCATGCACCCGGACCGGATTCGCGAGGACCGGCCGGACTATGTCCTGATCCTTCCATGGAACATCAAGGAGGAAATCGTGGAACAGATGAAGCACGTCCGGGAGTGGGGCGGGCGCTTCATCATCCCGATTCCGGAGGTGCGCGTCATTTAGCTTGCGTGGCATACAGGTGCTCAAGTGCGTGCAAAGCGAAGAACCGTTTGCAGAAGCCTTGGAACGGTTTGAAATCCTGAGCCGAAGACGGAGACCGATGGAAAAGCGATGGAACCCGCGGTTGCCGGGCTTACCGAATCCGGAAACATCGATTCGCCGCTTGCAAACCGCTTGTCATCTGTTATACAAGGCAGCGGATTGTTACCATTAAGATAGCGGATGCGGAAAAAACTGTGACAAACTCACTGGCGAGGGTCCCATGAAACGTAAATTTTATCTGATCTTCATGCTGATTTCACTTCTGATTCTGTCCTGCGGCGGAGGTGGCGGCGGTGGCGGCGGAGAAACCGTCGCGACCGATATCTCGGCGGCGCCTGAAGGCGTCACGGCGGCCGGCGGGAACAC
>CAYWTL010000125.1:0-4835 GCA_964460245.1 uncultured Syntrophaceae bacterium
AGTCATGGACCTTGTGGATGAGGATCTCGTAGACCTCGTCCATCATGGCATACATCGTCTCAGGGCCGAGCTTCTCGGACAGGGGGGTGAAACCCTTCATGTCGCAGAACATCACCGTCACCTGTCGTTTTTCCCCCTCGATCCGGTCCCGCTGGGAGAGGATCTTCTCGGTGATGCCCGAAGGGAGATATTTCTGGATCTTAGCGATCTTCTCGTCGAAGGAAAGCTCCTTGGGAATGGTTGGGGATGGCTGGGTTAAGTCGTGCCCGCACTCGCCGCAAAAGTTGTCCGCGGGGTCGTTCTCCGATTTGCAATTCGGGCAGATTAAAAGCAGCTTTGTCCCGCACTTCCGGCAAAATTTCTTCGTATCGGGGTTGTCGGTTTTGCAGTTTGGGCAATTCATGTTCAAAGGTCCCTCCGGAAAAGAATGATCTCAAACCGTATTGCGGTGATGCTCTGCCCGGATAAAGCGATGAACTTCTGCAAGAAACCTCGGCCACGCTGGTTCGTTCTCCTGCAATAGGTGATTCATGCTATCGACGGAAACGAAACGGGCGCCCGGGATTAGGGCTGCTATCCGGCGTCCGCCCTCGAAGTGGGCCATTTTGTCGTTGAGCGCGTGAATGACCAGGGTGGGTACCCGAACCTCGGGCAACAGGTCGAGCACATCGATGTTGCCGATCTCGATCCAGAATTGTGCGGCGATTTCCGGCGAGGTTGATTTCCGTTCCATTTCATTGAACGAGCGTACAAACTCGGCGTTTGCCTCGGGCACAAACATCGTCGTGAAAATCTGACGATAGGCAGGATTGCGTCCTCCCCACCCGATCTCCATAATCTTGGTCAGGGCGTGCATGGCGTCCACTTTGTTTTGTGGCAGGCCGGCTTTTGCCCAGCCTTGTGCAAAAGCACCGTACAAGATCAGATGGCTTACCCTTTCTGGGTGGCGTACTGCATATGCGATGGAAATCGCGCTTCCGCCCGATATCCCCAGCAGTGCGAATCGTTGAAGACCTGCCGCATCCACTACGGTCTCCAGGTCGCGGACCCAGGCTTCAAAGGTCTTGTTCTCTACATGCCAATCCGATAAACCGGTTCCCCTCCCGTCATACATGATGAATAGATTGTTTTTTGACAGTTCCCGAGTCCAGTGTCGCGTGACTGGGCTAACGCAGAAAAACTCCAGGTGGGCGATCCAATTGGCGGCTTTGACAAGCGGGTACCCTTTGCCGGACATGGAATAGGCTATCCGGACGTCGTCTGCGGCGGTGCAGAACCTGATTTGCTGTTCGGCGGGCTCGGCCGATGCAGACACCCCGGACTCCATGAAGACCCGATAAACCCTGACCGGTCTTTCAATATTCTTGACTGTCTGTTCACCGAGGTATTCGTAGCCCAGATCCAGTTTGTTAACGACTTGATCGTAGGCCGCGCCGGAGATGCAGATTCCTCCACCTTCGGCAAGTCTCTCCATGCGTGCCGCGATATTTACCCCGTCGCCAAAAAGCCTGTCTTCTTCCGAAATGACATCGCCAAGATTGATTCCAATCCGGAATTCCATTCTCCTCTTCTCGGGCAACTCTTCATTGCGAATTCTCAGTTCTTTCTGACTTTCCACGGCACATTGCACGGCGTCCACCACGCTGGCAAACTCGGCCAGGAGATTGTCTCCGGGAGCGTCGACAACCCGCCCGTGGTGCTGATCAATGACACCCGTCATCACTTCCTTGTATGTGTTGAGGGTGCGTACGGTTCCTTTTTCATCCTCGCCCATCAGGCGACTGTATCCCTTGGCATCGGCGCTAAGGATGGCCGCGAGTTTGCGCTTCGGTTCAGTTCCAGTCATATGTTCACCTCGCCAAGCTTGTTGAATGGAAAATGAACGCCATTGCCTCGCCCCGGAAGAGGGTTCTATTCGTCAGCCCCGATCGAAGAGGATCGTGAACTCGTAGTACGAACCCTGGTTCCTGAGTGACACGTCGTTGCCGCCCTTTTTGGCCAGTTCGAGCATCTTGAGGTTGCTCGCCAGGATTTCCCCGGTGAAGCCGCGAAAGCCGCGCGACATGGCGTACTCCTTCATGCGCTCCTGAAGGGCCTTGCCGATGCCCTTGCTCTGCCACTCCGACCGGATCATGTAGGCCACCTCCGCGGTGTTGGTCGAGAGATTGCCCACGTAGCAGGAGCTCCCGACGATCTGCTCGTTTTCGCGCGTCCCGGCCACGGCGAGGAAGGCCATGTCGGTTTCGTAATTGACGTTGCACATGAACTGCGCCTCGGATGCGGAAAGCGACCGCAGGTTTCTGAAGAAGCGGGTGTAAACATCCTGCTTGTTCATGTGGTAGAAAATGTCCTGCAGCCCCGCCACGTCGCTGGCGCGCGCCGGACGGATCAGGATGCCGGTCCCGTCCCGCAGCGCGACCGTTCGCTCCTCACCCACCGGGTAGGCGATCGCGCTCTTCAGCGCCTGCGCCTGCTGCAGGTAGCCAAGCTTCTTGGCTTCCTCCAGCAGCCACGCGCGGAAGTCGGGATGGGCGATCTCGATCAGGGAAAGTGTGCGCTCCCCGATGGACTTGCCGAAGAGATAGGCGATCCCGTACTCGGTGATGACGTAGTGGACATCGGAGCGGGCGACGGCGACGCCTTCGCCCGCCTGGAGCAGGGGGCTGATGCGCGAGACCTTGCCGTCGTCGGTGGTGGAGGGAAGGCAGATGATGGGCTTGCCGCCGTCGGCGTAGGCCGTGCCGCGGATGAATTCCGGCTGCGTGGAGACCCCGCCGTAGAATTCACCCTGGAACTGGTCGGCGCAGATCTGCCCGGTCAGGTCCACGGCGAAGGCCTGGGTGACCGACACCATGCGCTTTTGCTGGACGATCAGGGGAATGCTGCTCACGTACTCGATGGGATGGAAGGAGAACATCGGGTTGCGGTCGATGAGGTCGTACAGGCGCCTCGTGCCGAAGCAGTAGCTGGCGACGATCTTACCCCGGTGAACGGACTTCTGCGTCCCGGTGATGATGCCCTGCTCGATCAGGGGGATGATGGAATCGGTGAACACGTCCGTGTGCACGCCCAGGTCCCTGCGATCCACGAGGTACTTGAGCGTTTCGTTTGGAATGCGCCCGATGCCGATCTGCAAGGTCGAGCCGTCGTCGATGATGCTCGCGATATAGCGGGCGATTTTCTCCCCCACGGCATCCGCGGGCTGGTGCCGGTATTCGATGACCGGGGTTTCAACCAGCACGATGTGATCGATCTTGCTGACGGGGAGAAAGGTGTCGCCCAGGGTGCGGGGCATGTTGGGGTTGACCTCGGCAATGACCTTCTTCGCCTTTTGGGCGGCCGCGGAGGTGACATCGACCGAGACCCCGAAGCTGACGTAGCCGTATTCGTCCGGAAGGGAAACCTGGATCAGTGCCACATCGACGGGGATGCGGCCGTTTTCGATGAGTTGGGGGACCTGTGCGAGGGAGATGGGGATGTAATCCGCCATTCCCTGCGCCGTGGCGGCCCGGATGTCGCCGCCGACGAAAAAGCAACGGTGGCGGTAGCGGGTTTTGGGCCGGTCATTCTCGTGGCGCACTGCACCCTGGGTGAGGAATGACCAGAGCTGGACATCGGGGACCGGCGGGGCGAGATCTTCCAGGGCCTGCACCAGCGAGCGCGGCGTGGCGGAGGCGGTGCCGACAAACACCCGGTTGCCCGGCATGATGGACGTTACCGCCTCCGTGGCGGTGACGATTTTTTCCCGGTAGCGGGCGAGCGTGGGATAGCGTGCGGCAATGTCCGTTTGCATGGTTCTGCCCTCCTCGAAATCCTGAATCTTCTCAGCTTTAATAACCGCGCAACGCCTGTATGCCGGAGACGCCAACGTTTCCCTTAACCGCTGGAGGAAGTCCCCAACCTTGCGATTCAAAGCACTTGATGGCGCTGCCGGATGGCTTTCTGGTTTCATTGCTGTCATGAAAGTTCAAGCAGTGTCTTCTCCATTCTCTCCGCCCACCCATCGGCGCCGCATTCCCGGAAGGTGTCGATGGCCTTACCAAGCTGTTCACGGGCGTTTAATCGATCACCTTTTCTTTTGAGGATCTTGCAATATTGGGCATAATCACGTCCCAGATAAAACCGCGTGCTGTTCCTTTGATCAGCGGCAATAGCCTGCAAAATCCAGTGTTCTGCTTCGTGTGTATGATGATCATCGACATTTGTGAAACCTTCCGAGATCATCCTGGACGCCCATCCCTCGACAAATTTTAATTTAATCTTTCTATAAAGTTCATTGAAAATATTTGGGTTCACTTCCTCGTGGTTCATAATCCTTGACCTGATTTCACCGATCTTCCCGATCGTTGCAATAGATGGAAACAGACGGTTACGATCCAATATCTCATTAGCTTGGGAATAGTGTTCGCTCGATTTTGCATAGTTGCCCAGTTCAAAATAAGTCTCGCCTAAACCTATATGGGCTATGTTGAGCCAGGTTGGAAAATTGCTTCGTTCACAGAATCCCAGTCCCAGTAAAAAGCGCTTTTCGGCTTCGTCTAAGAACCCTTTCCCTAAGTGAGCAAAGCCATGACTGGTGTAGGCCATACCTTTTGAAAAAATGTCCCCGCTCTTTTCAGCTACGGCCACCGCTTCACCGGTGGTCTTCATACACTGCTCGATCTTACCTGGATTGTAATGGCACCACATAGCAAGATTGCTTGTCATCGCGGCCACGCCCCAAAGATTGTTGACGAATGCATTAATATCGATGCCCTTTTGGAAATAAGTGGCAGCTCGTTCAAACTGGCAGTCGAAAGACAAAGGAAAACCAAACCAGAAACTTCCCATAGCCA
>CAYWTL010000126.1:0-4499 GCA_964460245.1 uncultured Syntrophaceae bacterium
CGGCGGGGGAGAGGCTCGCGGCCAAGGAGGTGGTCGTCCTCATCAGCCTCCCCAAACGGGACCGGGACAAGCCGGCCAATGTGGTGATCCGTGGGATCGCCGCCGCATCCGTTGCGCTGCGGCCGCAGGTCCGCCTCAGGGAGGGGAGACTGCCCCGGCCGGGATCGGCGGAGATCATGGCCGGGCAGAGCATCGCCGGGCGCTTCAAGGGGGGCGGGCTCGGCGAGACGCTTCGCTTCGGAATGCGGGACTGGCGGATCGTCGGGATATTCGATGCCGGGAACACCGGCTTCAATTCAGAAATCTGGGGGGATGCGGACCAGCTCATGCAGGCCTTTCGCAGGCCGGTGTACTCGTCGGTGATCTTCCGGCTGCGGAATCCGCGGGCCTTCGAGGCCGTCCGGACCCGCCTGGAGGGGGACCCGCGGCTGACCGTCGAAGCCAAGCCGGAGACCCGCTATTACCGCGACCAGTCGGAAATGATGGCGACGTTCCTGCGGATCCTCGGCATCACGCTGACCATCATCTTTTCGCTCGGGGCGGTCATCGGCGCCATGATCACCATGTACGCCGCCGTTTCCAACCGGACCGGCGAGATCGGCACCCTGCGGGCGCTCGGCTTTCAGCGGGGAAGCATCCTGGCCGCCTTCCTGATGGAGGCCCTGCTGCTTGGTTTCATCGGCGGCTGCCTGGGGCTTTTTTTCGCGTCCTTCCTGCAGCTCTTCACCGTTTCGACCATGAATTTCCAGACCTTTTCCGAACTGGCCTTCAGCTTCACCCTGACGGCGGACATCGTTTGGAAGGCCCTCGGATTCTCCCTGGTCATGGGTCTGCTGGGCGGTGTGCTGCCGGCCATTCGGGCGTCCCGCATGGAGATCGTCGACGCGCTCCGGGCGGTGTGAACCCTCATTTATTCCGAATGGCGAAACGAGAATGGGAAGTCGAAGCGCAGGCAGAGCCGGACGAACGTCTCGAAAGAACCGTAAGCCCGCAGGATATTGTCTCGTTTTTCAGAAGCCAGTTTCGTGAAACCCCTGTATTCCCGGTCCAGGTAACCCGTCATCTGCTCGACAATCGGGACGTCCCCCCATTGCGGTTCGTCCGTAAAGCAGATCAGGCTGAAGGGCTCTCCCGCGCCCCGGCTCCACAACCGGGCCCCCAGCTCGGGGTTCCTGATTTTCATCCAGACATAGGCGGCGGACACGATGGAACCGTCTCGACAGCCCAGCACCAGGTCGTCCTTCGCCACGGTATTCCAGACGGAGGCGTTTTCCACGCTTTCCCGCGCACCCCATGGGTAGCATTTGCCGTCCGGGTAAATTTGTCCCAGATAATCGATCCGGCTTTTTTCACGGATAAACGGCAACAGGGATTCCAGTTGCCGTCCTTCCGCGGAGGGAGCGCCGGCTTGTGTCCCTGACTGTGAATCGTCCACCGGGAAAATGAATATGTTTGCCATCGGTTCTGCCTCAAAGCATGGTTGCGCAGGGCGGGATCAACCGGGGTCTCATACCTGACGACGGATTCAAAACCGGCTGCATTTTTATGAGAAGATGAACCCGTTGTCAAGTCGAAAGCCCGGCCCGGTAAAAGTTCGGTTCGGGACGACGGAACCGCCCGTTTTTTCCTTGACATCCGGGACAATACGGTTTAAAAGGTGCCATCTTTTCTAAGCCAATAAGCGGGAATAAAAATTCACCCGATATCGCCCCGACATTCGTTGTTCCCCATCATGCGAGCGAAGGGGCTTGAAGTCTTTTTGTAATCATTTTAACAATTTCGTTTATCAAGCTTTTTGGAATGTCCATTCGTTGGAGTTGGGCTGAATTCAATAGAAAGGGGGGATTCTGATTTCGGTTTTGAAGATTTTTCGTTTGCTTTTTGGATCACCAGTCTTTTTTCAACACACATCGGATCTTGGTTTAGCGAGATCGACATCTAAACAAGGGAGGGAGTAATCAGCTATGGCGCAACAGAAAATCGAAAACAAAGAAAAAGTATTCATGTCGACCCCGGTGCAGCAGAAACTCAGGGACAAGACCATCACCGCGAAGAAATGGGCGGAGATGGTCAAGGACGGCGACTGGATCAACCGCGGCGGCCCCGGATCGGATACGTTCGTGACGATGGAGGCCCTGGCGGCCCGTCTCGGCGACGGCCCCGGGCAGGTGAAAAATGTCGAGATCTGGAACCAGGCGATCATGTGCGGCAACGGCTTCTGCGCCGCCGCCGACATGGAGGGCAAATACCACGTCCTCCACGAGGCCTTCATTCTCCCCACCACCCGCGGCCTGATGACCAAGGGGTACAAGGGCGTCGACTGGAAGCACTGGGGATGGGCGCTGGGCATGGACGCGGAATACGCCCGCTTCTATCGGAAGGACAGGGTTAAGCGCGCCATGGACTGGGGCGTACAGGCGATTGCGGTTCCCCAGGGGGGATACGTGAACGCCAGCTACGGCGTGAACAACTTCATGATCGTCGCCAAGTCCTGCAAGAAGTTCGTCTGCGAGATCCGCTCCGACTACGCCTGGTGCGAGGGGGGCAGGGGCATGTTGCTTCCCATCGATGAGGTCGACTACTTCGTCGAGGTGGATGTGGACAATGAAAAGTACCAGTGGCCCTTCATCGCGGAAAAGAACATCAAGCCGGATGACGTCCAGAAGGCCATCGCGTCCAATTGCGTCTCCATCATGCGCGACGGCGACTGCATCCAGGTCGGCATCGGCGCCCTTCCGACGGCCGTCGTCCTCGGTATGCGGGATCACCACCTGAAGCACCTCGGCGTTCACAGCGAGATGATCGGCGAGTACGCCTTCACGCTCCTCGAAGCAGGCGCAGTCGACAACTCCCGCAAGAACATCGACAAGGGCCGCAGCGGCTGGGCCTACATCATGCCCGTCGACACGCCCCGCTACTACGAGTATCTGCACCGCAACCCGCAGTTCGCCGGGTACGACATCGGCTACACGAACAACGTCGTGTCGCTCTCCCAGCTCGACAACATGGTGACCGTCAACAACTTCGCCCAGATGGACCTCAGAGGGGTGAATGCGGCTGGCAACGTCGGCGGGCGGCCCATCTCCTCCACGGGCGGGCAGCTCCAGTTCACCCTCGGCGCGATGATGGCCAAGGGCGGCCGGGCCATCCTCGCAGCGACAGCCAGGGACGGAAAGGGCAAGTCCCGCTTTGTCCAGGCGCTGGATTCCGGCAGCGCCGTGACCGTCCCCGACCAGCTCGTCACCTGGGTCTGCACGGAGTACGGCATCGTCAACATCATGGGCTGCACCGACGCCGAAAAGGCGAAGAAGCTCATCTCCATCGCCCATCCCGATGACCGTCCGGCACTGGAGAAGGCGGCCGTGGAAAAGCTCGGTATCAAGCTGAACCACTGGATGTTCCAGAACGCCCCGGATCGCCGGTTCCCGTCGCCCGAGGAGCTGAAGGAGCACAAGTACGGCTACATGGACCTCGAGTTCAGGCCGAAAGAGATCGCGAAGCTCTCCGACTGATCTTGCAGCGAAGGATCATAACCAAAAAGGCAAGGTGTTCGCACCTTGCCTTTTTTTTCTTACTGATGGACGGATGAAGAAATCCTGAACAGACAGTGAAAAACGGCAACCCTGCAAACCGGCGGCCGCCGGGTGATGCGACGGCAAAGAATTACGAGATCAACGATACGAGGCGATATCATATCGAGCGGCTCGACACGCTGGGGTGGGAACTGACGGTCTGCAACGCCCTTGACCCGAAGGGAAGCCCTTGCCGCCGGATTCTTCGGCGGAGCGACTCCTACGGCAATCTCCTCTACGATTTCCTGGAGCGCCTCATCCCCATGACGTCCCTGCGGAGGGTCATCGAAATCGGCGGCGGATACGGTTTCCTGATGCGGGATTTTCTGGCTCGGAACCGTTCGATTCAGTCCACGATGCTGGACATTTCCCCCTTCCTGCTGGGACAACAGCGCTGTACCCTGGGCCCGTGCGATGTCACCTACCGCCTGGCGGATGCGATGGAACTCGAACGGGACGATCTTCGGACCTTCGATCTTGCCGTCCTCAACGAAAACCTCGGCGATTTTCCGACGCTGGTCGGCGTTCAAGGCGGTTCCCTCGAATCGTCCGGCCGGGACCTGGCGGATTCCCTGCAGCGGGCACGACGGATTTTCGACCGTTATCTTTTGGAGCCGCCCCGGTCGGAATCCTTCAACGTGAACATCGGCGCGATGGAAGTCGTGGAGAAGCTTTGCCTTGCCGGCATCCCCTACATCTTTCTGGCCGAGCACAGTTGCGAGGCGAGCGTGCCGGAATCCCGGCAACGCTGGATCCGGATTCGGGCTTCGGGGAACCCGGAGAGGATCCGTCTTCAAGGCCATGACGAGTACACCATACGATTTTCCGACCTGGAGCGCATTGCCCGTGCGCTGCAATACGAGACGCTGCGCGGACCGCTTGCCGACTATATTGCGTTTGATTTTACGGACCAAGTCGGGTATATCA
>CAYWTL010000127.1:0-4261 GCA_964460245.1 uncultured Syntrophaceae bacterium
AAGTCGAGGGCGGTGTCCGGCGGAATTTTCCGGAGCATTTCCCGAAAGGCCGCGAAGGTCATTTGCCGGGTTCCGCCCCGGTCCCGATAGGCGGGCAGCAGCTTGTCCTGGGGGCAGAAAGCGCAGCGGACACTGCACCCGACGTTGGTGGTGATGTCGATCGTCCTCATGGCGGCCCGTCTTTGTAGCCGGCCGCCTGCAACGTGTTTTTCAGGAGCATGGCGATGGTCATGGGGCCCACGCCGCCCGGGACGGGGGTGATGTGGGACGCTTTTTCGGCCGCCCCGGCAAACGCAACGTCCCCGACCAGACGGCCGTCGGCGCCGCGATTCACTCCCACGTCGATAACGACGGCCCCATCCCGCACCATGTGGGCTTCGATCATCTCCGCCTTTCCCGCTGCCGCCACGAGAATTTCCGCCCGGCGCGTCACCTCAGGAAGGTTCTTCGTCCGGGTGTGGCAGACGGTGACCGTGGCGTTTCGGGACAGAAGCATCAGGGCCAGGGGTTTCCCGACGATGTTGCTGCGCCCGACGATCACCGCCTCCTTTCCCTCCAGGACGATCCCGTAGCGGTCCAGCAGCGTGAGGATGCCCAGGGGCGTGCACGGGCGGTGAAGGGGATTGCCGGAGAAGAGGCGGCCAGCATTGTAGGGGTGAAACCCGTCGACATCCTTGCGGGGATCGATGGCCTCGATGACCGCTTCGGCGCGGATGTGGGCGGGCAGGGGAAGCTGCACGAGGATGCCGTGGATTTTCCGGTCGTCGTTGAGCATGCGGATGCGCTTCAGGATGTCCCGCTCCGCCGTTTCCGCGGGAACCCTGTAGACGCGTGAAAGGAATCCCGCTTCCTGGCAGGCTTTCTCCTTGCTCCCGACGTAGATCCGCGAGGCGGGATTGTCTCCCACGAGGATAACGGCCAGCCCCGGAACGATGCCGGTGGATGCCTTGAGCTTTGCCGCTTCGGCCCGCAGGGCGTCCCGGATCTCCCGGGATGCCTGCTTGCCGTCGATGAGAATCGCCATTATTTAGACTGGTATTCCTGGACGAGGCCGACCACCTTCGCCACATCGGCAGAGGGGACCTTGCCCTTGTGGATGTAGCGGCAGATCCGCTGCTTGTCCAAAAGAACGATGTTGGATGTTTTCTTCGTCAGGCCCCATTGGTTCAGCACGGCATAGTTGGGATCCAACAGGATCGTCGCCTTCGTTTCCTCCTGCTTGCTCTTGATGATGCGATTCAGCATCCAGTTCGGGACGATGCTGTCCTTCAGGTTGACGACGCCCAGCCCCTCGTAGTTTTTCCGGTCGATCTTTCCGCTTTCCCGGGCGCTTTTCAGCGCGTTCTGAAGCTCGTTGTTCAGGTCTTTGGATCCGGGATCGGCGTAAAAGACGATGACTACCTTTCCGGCATACGGCGCCGCATCGAGCGAGTATTCCTTGCCCGTCGGGTCTTTCAGCTTGAAAGAGCCCGCCGCATCGCCGACCTTGAGGTCCGCCGCCATCGCGGCGGATGCCGTCCACAACAACGCCAGAAGCACCGCCAACCATGTCTTTTTCATCTTGCTCTCCTTTTCTTCGGGATGATTTTGGGGCGCATTATATTTAAAAAGGTCAGGCCGGGCAAGCAAAAAGCATGTCCCGATTCCGGGCAGGCGGCATGGTTCCTCGACCGCGACGTCCGTCCGTTTCAGGTTGAAAGACTTCCGAAGATTGTGTTAAGGGAAGACCCAAAAATTGTGGGGGGACGAACGTGAACCTGGGACAGATGCTGGAGGAGAGTTGCCGCCGCTATCCGGATCATGTGGCGGTCATTCATGAGAAGACGCGGCTGACCTACGGGGAGCTGAACGGGAACGTCAACGCCCTGGCGCTTCATCTGCAGAACCTGGGCATCGGGAAAGGCGACAAGGTGGCGCTGATGCTCGGCAACTGCCCGGAGTTCGTGATTTCCTACTTCGCCGCCGTCCGGATCGGCGCCGTCGCGGTGACGCTGAACGCCATGTCGACGCCCTACGAGCTCAAGCATCTCCTCGGCGACAGCGACGCGAAAGTTTTCATCACCGCCGCGGCGCTGGCGAAGCGGTTCGAGGAGATCCGGGCGGATGTGCCGCGCTGCCGGCGCCTTCTCGCTTCCGGCGGCTACGGCAACAGCGGCGCGTTTCAGGATGCCCTGGCGGCGAATGCGGGCAGTCCGGTTTGTCCGGACGTGGATAAGGAAGATCCCGCCGCCATGATCTACACCTCGGGACTGACGGGCAAGCCCCTCGGCGCCGTCCTGACCCACGGCAATCTCCTCAACCAGTCGAATCTCCTGCCCCTGTTCGATTCCACGGACCGGGAAAGATGCCTTGCCATCATTCCGTTCTTCCACTCCTTCGGCGCCGCGGCGAACATGCTGAACCCCCTGCGGATCGGCGGAAGCATGGTGCTCATGGAGCGCTTCACGCTGGACGGCATCTTCGGCACGATCGAAAAGGAAGGGGTGACCTACGTGGCGGCCGTGCCCCGGCTGTTCCTCGGGATGGTTTTTCATGACAAGGCCGGTTCGTACGACATCCGCTCGCTGCGCTTCTGCATCACCGGGGGCTCGGCCATCGCGCCGGAGTTCATTCCCCTGTTCCGGGAAAAGTTCGGCGTGATTCTCGTCGAGGGGTACGGCCTGACGGAGGCGGCCCCGATCTGCTCCGTCAGCCGCATCCAGATGCCGGTCAAACCGGGGTCCATCGGGGTCACGATTCCCGGCGTCGAGGCCGCGGTGGTGGACGACGACGGCGCGGAACTGCCGCGGGGCGAGGCGGGCGAGCTCGTCATTCGGGGAGAGAACGTGATGCAGGGATACTACCAGGCCGCGGACATGACCGCGCAGGTCATTCGGGACGGCTGGCTGCACACGGGCGACCTGGCCCGGATCGACGGGGAAGGATACATCTTTCTGACGGGCCGGAAAAAGAGGATGGTCATCACCAGCGGCTTCAACGTCTATCCCCGCGAGGTGGAAATCGTCCTGGAAATGCACCCCGCCGTGCGGCAGGCCCGGATCGACAGCAAGCCCGATCTGATGCGGGGGGAAATCGTCAAGGCCTTCATCGTTCCGAAAGGCGGCGCTCCGGCCGACGAGAAGGATATCTTGCGGCACTGCCGGACCTATCTTTCCTCCTACAAGGTTCCGCGCGAAATCGAGTTCGTCGAAAAGATCGAGGCGTGAGCCGAGCAAGATTGGCACGCCCTCCTCTGTGTGCATCGGGATTATGAACCGCGGCGGAGTGGGGTTTCGGCGCCAGGAGCAGCAAAAAGGGCGGGTTGCCCTCGCGCAACCCGCCCCGTGAATCGTTGCCGGACCTTGCCGGCTTTTTTTATTTCTTCCGTTTTTCCAGCTCTTCCGCCCGGAGCTGCTTCCGGAGAATCTTGCCGACGTTCGTCTTCGGCAGCTCCTTTCGGAACTCCACTTCCGTGGGCAGCTTGTAGGCGGCCAGCTTCGCCTTGCCGTACTCGATCATTTCCTCCTGCGTCGCCGTTTCCCCTTCCTTGAGCACGACGAAAAGCTTCACGTTCTCCCCGCGCTTTGCGTCGGGGATCCCGATGGAGCAGGCTTCCTGAACCTTGGGGTGCTCGTAGTAGACTTCGTCGATGTCCCGCGGATAGACGTTGTAGCCGCCGGAGATGATCATGTCTTTCTTCCGGTCCACGATGTAGAAATAGCCGTCCTCGTCCATGGTCGCGATGTCGCCCGTGTAGATCCAGCCGTCCTTGAGGGTGCTGGCCGTCTCCTCCGGCTTGCCCTTGTAGCCCAGCATGATCTGGGGGCCCTTCACGATCAGTTCGCCGCGCTCGCCGACGGGCATGTCATTGACGCCCTCGTCGAGATCGACGATCCGGCATTCGGTGTCGGAAATCGGCACGCCGATGCTTCCCACCTTCCGCGCGCCGCCGGCGAAGGGATTGATGTGGGTCACCGGCGTGGTCTCCGTCATCCCGAAGCCCTCGACGATGACGGCGCCCGTCGCCTTTTCGAAGTCATGGATGACCTCCACCGGGAGCGGCGCGCTTCCCGAGAAGGCGCCTTTGATGCAGCTCATGTCCGTCCCCTTCAGCTTGGGATGGTTCAGCATGCCGATGTACATGGTGGGCACCAGCGGGGCGAAGGTCGGCCGGAAGCTCTGGATCGCCTCCAGCAGCGGCTCCGGCTGCGGCCGCGGGACGAGGATCTGGGACCAGCCCATGTGAATGGACAGGTTCATGGACACGGAAAGGCCGAAGACG
>CAYWTL010000128.1:0-4196 GCA_964460245.1 uncultured Syntrophaceae bacterium
GCGATCCGCATCAGGTCCAGATCGACCGGGGCAAAAACATACCCGGGATAAACCGCAACCCAGATCGCCGCCGCCATCGGCAGTCCGAAGGCAACGCTCAGGAAAACATGGGTCTTCGACAGGAAAGTCTGATCGTTCAGCAACTCGCGGGTGAAGGCAATCGACAGGGGCGGGAGAAACAGCAGGCCCGTCGCTTTGGCCATCTTGAGGAAATCCCGCGGAAAGATGCCTTCAAAAAAAGAGGCGCCCTCATAAAGAAACAGTGCCGCGCAGACCCAGGCGAAAGTCCGGTGAAGGGATGTCTTTTTCCTGCTGATCAGCAGGGATATGGCAATGGTCAGGCTGACCGCCGCGAACGTAAAGGTCTCCATCTTCCTCAAGGACCACCGATGGGCCGGATCAATTCCACCGTTTGCCGAAAGAGCGCCTCGATTTCGTCCTTCGGCAAGGGGCCTGCGCCGCTTTCCCGGCAGGACTCCAGCTCCGGGGGAACCCGACCTGCGAGCAGGCTGTCCAGGCAGGCCAGTTCGTAATAGGTTTTCCGTGCGTCAAATTGCGAATCCGACCCGTGAAACAGCCGCGCCAGCGCCCGAGCGCAATCGCACAACTGCAAAAACCAGTCCATGTTCATGCCCCGATAAGACTCGAAATAATACACCTCCCCTCTCTCCCGGTATCTTCCGTCCCGTTCCAGTGTCTCCTTGATCGGCGTCCCGGGATAGGGAATCAGTGCTTCCGTGTAGGCGATCTCGGCACCGTTTTCGTAAAGCTTCATGGCAAGCCGGATCGTCTGGCGGACGCTGTCCGGCGTATCTTTCGGCCCGAGGAGGATGAAATTGACGACGGGCGTCAGGTTCTGCTCGATGCAAAAGGACACGCCCCGCAGGACTTCGTCCGGATGGATGCCCTTCCGGTAGTAGTCCAGCATTTCGGGCGAACCGGATTCGGCGCCGACATAAACGGCTTGAAAGCCGGCTTCGCTGAGCATCCCGGCGATGGAGGGGTTCCGGCAGATGTCGTCCATCCGTCCCTGTGCGTAAAACGCGGCCTGTCTGTTGAGTCCCTGCCGGATCATTTCTCCGCAGAGCTCGCGGAGCCGCTTCATGCTGAACGTGAAATTGTCGTCGGCAAACATGATCCGTTTTGCCCCGAAATAGAGAAGCCCCTGAATCTCTTCGATGAGGCGGCCGGCGCCGCGGAAGCGGACGATCCGGCGATACTGGTTCTGAATGGAGCAGAACGTGCAGTCGTGGGCGCAGCCCCGGCTGGAGGAGATGCTGCGGGTCCGGTAGCGGCTGCCGTCGATCAGGTGATGGGCGGGGATGGGAAACGCATCCAGGTCCCTGGAAAGCGGCCTGTCCCCGTTGTGAACGACCCGGTTCCCCCGGCGGTAACTGACGCCGAGGATCCCGTCGAAGCCGCTCGAATCGGCAAAGCGCCGGGCCAGTTCCGGGAAAGTGACCTCCCCCTCGCCCCGGACGATTGCATCAATCGCCTCGTGATCCCGCAGCAGTTTCCGGTATAGCACGCTGGCGTGAATTCCCCCCAGCACCGTGAGCGTCCGGGGATCCGACGCCTTGACGGATTCCAGAACGCGCCTGGCCGAGGCAAAGCTGTTCGAGAGGGCGGTCACCCCGACGATGGACGGCCGGCAATCCAGCAGGAGCCTGCGAAGCCGGTCTTCCCCGTCCTCGGGGTCTTCCACATCGAGATCGAGGATCGACACATCGAAATCCGCGTCCAGGAGCGGCGAGGCGACGGCTGCCAGACCGAGGGGGGGTATTTCGGAAGCGCCGTTGAACCGCGGATTTACCAGGAGAATCTTCATCGCATGAAAGAAGAGGAGGGGGTTGATGCACCGGCCCCCTCCTCGAAATCGTTTCCGGTTTCCGGATCCGGACGATCCGAAGCGCCCGGTCTCTTATGGTTTCCCGTAAAACAAGTCTTTATAGGTTGCCCGCATTTCCCGCTTCAGGATCTTGCCCGTCGGCGTCTTGGGCAGGGCATCCAGGAAAATGACTTTTTTGGGGCATTTGAAGCCCGCCAGCTCCTTCCGGCAATGGGCGATGACCTCTTCCTCGGTCATTTTCTCCCCCGGCTTCAGCACGATCACCGCCGTTACCGCCTCCACCCACTTCGGGTCGGGCAGGCCGATCACCGCCACTTCCTGCACGCGCCGGTCCAGATAGATCGCCTCTTCGACCTCCCGCGTCGGGACGTTCTCGCCGCCCGTCTTGATCATGTCCTTCTTGCGGTCCGCCACGGTGATGTAGCGGTCCTCGTCCATCACGCCGATGTCCCCCGAATGGAACCAGCCGCCCTTCATCGCCTCTTCCGTCTTGTCCGCATCCTTGAAGTACATAATCAGCGCATGGGGGCCCTTTCCGCAGATCTCTCCGGGAACGTTGGGCTGTGCAATCGGCGTGAAATTGTCGTCCTCCAGCCGGCTTTCCATGTTCAGCCCCCCCATTCCGGCCGAACCCAGCTTTTTCAGGGCGTCCTTCGCCTTGAGGATCGTATGGTAGGGGGCCAGCTCCGTCTGGCCGTAATAATTGTAGATCCGGGTCCCCGGAAGCCGCTCCATGATCTCTTTCAGGATTTCCACGGGCATGATGGAAGCCCCATAATAGCATTTTTTCAGGCTGGACAGGTCGCACTTTCCGAAATCCGGGTGCCGGAGCATCCCGATCCAGACCGTGGGCGGCGCGAAGAACATCGTCGCCTTGCAATCCTGAATTTTCTTGAGGATCTGCCCGATGTCCGGCGCCATGAGCACATTGGTGCCGCCCACCCAGAAGACCGGGTTCATGAACACGTCCCGCTGGGCGCAGTGATAAATGGGCAGGGCGTTGACGTTGATGTCGTCCTCGTCGTACTGGCCGTCGACGATGCTCCCCATGTATTCGGCCATCAGGGCCTGGTTGCTGATGATCACCCCCTTCGGCAGCGATTCCGTTCCGCTCGTGTAGGTCATCTGGCAGGGGTCCTCGATATGCAGGATCGCATCGGGTTCCGTGGCCGGGTATTTTCGATACCATTCCTCGAAGTCCTTGAACAGGCTGCTGGCCGGCGGTTTTCCCGCGCCCTGCCGCGACCAGATCCAGGTCTTCACCGTCGGCATGTCGTCCAGCACGTCCTTCACCAGGTCGTACAGGGCGTCTTCCACGATGAAGACCTTGCTCTCCGAATGGTTGATGCAGTAGGCGATGTCCTTCCCCCGCAGCAGGTAGTTGATCGCCAGGTAGATCGCGCCGATCTTGGCGCAGCCGAACCAGGTCAGGACATGGTCGATCGTGTTGTGGGCCAGGATCGCCACGCGGTCGTACTTCTCCACCCCCAGGTCCAGCAGGGCATTGGCGGTGCGGTTGCACTCGTCCTCCAGCTGGCGGTAGGTCAGCGTCCGATCCTGGAAAATCAGGGCCGGCTTGTCCGCATAATGATAGGCGCTTCGGCGGATCATGTCGCCGATCACCCACCGGTTCACCTTGTTGTAGCGGTCCATGAGGAACTCGAGATTCTTCTTGTTGATGACGTTGTACCGCTCTTTCTGACTTTTCGTTAATGGCTTCCCAAGCACTGACATTTTTTCCCTCCCTGAAAATCGTATGATGGATTGCAGAAATGATTCCGCGACCGGTCCGTTCACGCTCCGGCCGCTCCATCCCCCCTCGCGAAAGGGGGGATGGTTGAAAGCTGAAAACAGCCCCGTTTCAGATGATTCCCTTGCCTTCCAGTTCCTTCAGTTTCACCGGCCCGTATCCCATGTATTTCAGGTAGACGTAGCCGTTGTCATAGCCCACGGGCCGGCACACCCACTTCGTCCGGGGCGGCGTTTCCGTGGCCTTCCACTGCGCCTGGGCGCAGACCACCGAACCGTAAACCGGGTCCTGCACGGGTGTGAAGATGCCGCGGTCCCGCCAGACCTCATCCTGCATGGTTTTCGCGGGCGGCACGATTTCCGCGACAACGGGCGTGATGGGCGCCAGGCGGCCGCTCTTGGCGTACTCGATGGATTTCAGGGTCAGTTCGTGGCTGGTGTATTTCTCCGTTTCCGGATTGATCATGGCCTGATATTTGAGCTGCCAGTCCTTCTTCATGAAGGGCGCCAGCGATGTCCACTGTTCCGCGCCCCATTCGTCGTACTTGCCGATGATGTCCACGAAGGCCTTCCACATCTCCAGGCGCAGCCCCCCGAG
>CAYWTL010000129.1:0-3907 GCA_964460245.1 uncultured Syntrophaceae bacterium
AACATGGGCGGCAGGGCGCAGAAGGTTTACCCGCCTGTGATGGCCGCCTGGGGTTATGTCAGCCATCGAGAAGATCCTCACCATCCTTCATTCGATGGAATGTACGGAACAGACTGGACCAAGTTTTACGGCACTGGCCCGAATATTTACGACTACCTGGCCAGCGCGCCGCTGTTCGGCGGCAAAAAGTGGGTTCAGGATATCTTTGGCTTTGATATTTACCCGATCGCGGCCCGCCTGCATCCTTCTCTGAACTTTGTTGACATGGGTCCGTATGCTGCCTATCTGGATGCTTTGGATCGCATCAGATCAAACAACCGGAACCTGGTTCCGGTCATACCCGCAATCAATCCAAGCAATCGTAATCCCGGTGAAAAAGTCCTTCTGCATTCTGCGGAACAGGTTTACCTGGAAGCCTGGATGAATGTCATTCACGGCGCAAAGGGTATTGTATGGTTCCCTTATTTTGACCAATCGTCTATCCGTTGGACGGCAATGAAAAGATTTTCTGAAGACATGAAATCGATGGCGACAGTTGTCCTCGGACCGGAGCCTGGCCGCACTGTGGCGGACGATGCAAATTCAGCCCTCAGGCGCGTGGACACGCTGATTCGGGAAGCAGGGGGTGCAGTGTACATTTTTGCCGCACGCGTGACGGAGCCTGATCCCATTTCGGGAGCAAAGTATGAGGGCATTGAACCGGAGGCAGTCACAGTTAATTTCACAGTGAGCGGCCTTCGGGGGAATTCAAGGGCTGAGGTGGTTGGCGAGAGCCGCACGGTTTCAGTAACAAACGGCCGTTTCACGGACACGTTTTTGAAACATGCCGTGCACATCTATAAGATCACGATATTCTGATCCACATCCAAAAGATGATTGTCAGGGGGATTATGTCCGGCGAAATTCAACCATCGCGGAATGAATTCGTTGATTTGGCTCGGTTGCTTGCGATCACTGCAATTGTTGTGATGCACTACTCTCAACCGTTTCACATTGCTTCGAACACAATAAACGCAGCCATCTCGTTTGCCGGGTCGGGAATTCACGTTTTTATTTTTCTGTCTGGCCTGATGCTTTACGCCAAAGGGCAGGAGAGCCTTTCGGTCTTTGCGCAGAAGAGGTTGTCGAAAATCATAATCCCCTACTACCTTGTCGTCAGTCTCAATTATGGCCTGAGTTTGTTTATCCCCGTATACTCAGGTTCAACGCTTTATGCCTACCTGGGTCATATTTTCTGGTACAAGGCCCTGGATGATTCAATATTTTACTCACTCGGTTTTGAATTCTGGTTCATGTCGACAATTATCCAGCTCTATTTGCTTTTTCCTTTGTTGAGATCCCTGTCGGTCCGTTTGGGCTCTACGAAGGTCTTTGCGGGCGCCTTGTGCATATCGATGCTTTGGAAAGTCATGCTGTTGATCTTTGACAAGGAAATGGGGGTGCAAATGCACTATTGGGCCCCATCATTCCTTTGGGAGTTTTGTCTTGGTTTTGTTGCGGCCGACTATTTAAAGAAAGGTGTGCCTTTTTGGAATATCCGCTTGAGGACATTGTTTGCGGTATTTTCTTTGTCGTCCATCCTGCTGATCCTGATCTATACGACTTTCCCCAAAATGATTGTCCAGGAATATAATGATTTTTGTTTTCTCTTTCTTTTTGGAACAGTACTCGTCTTGATTTATCGCGCTCTCAAGCGATTGCCCGTGCTTCTAAAGACCGTGTCAGGATTCGGTAGATACTCTTATTACATATATTTGCTGCACGGCACCGTTATTTCCGTGGGAATTTTGCTCTTGCGCAAGTATGGATTGGATTACAATTTAATGTTTTCTCTGATGATGATTGTAACTGTGTTTGTTTTTTCATTTGTATTTCATCAAGCATATGCTTCAACCTTAAAATTACTGCCTGGCAAGAAAGTAATCCTGCCATGAAAGATATCGGCTTTTCATACGTTCTTCTTTTGGGGCTCACCGAACACTATCCGAGGTGCCTGTAGCAGACGTTCCCGATGAACGAGTAAGCGAAATCAGGCGCCTTTCGGCAGGCGAATCTTGCGGCCTGGTAAGCCTTGGACGACTCCCGGTCCACGATCCCGCTGTAGGACCGGAGCGGGTGGCAGAAGGAGTGGAGGTCGGCGACCTGAGTTCCCCAGCGCTTTTTGAAGTCCAGCAGGGACCGGTTCCTGGGTGATGTGCGCCCGAAGTCATAAACCCGGAAGCCATTGGCACAGGCAGATTTGATCCCCTCCCAGAAGAGGAAGTGGTTCGGGCTTGTCCTGCTGTGGCCGGTGTCCCAGCCGACGGCCTCCGCTGAAACACGGCCGTTGAACCGGAGGAGAAAATGCGCTGCAATGGTCATGCCTTCAAGTTCCGCAAGCAGAATCACAACGTTTCCCGAAGGCAAGAATGTGTCCCACAGCGTCTTGAAAAAGAGCCGGGGTTGCGACGGGAGCCCGAGGCGCTTTCTCGTCAGGGTGTAAAGCTGGTAAAATTGCGCAAAGTCATTTTCGCTGTCCGCGGCTCTGACTGCCAGTTTTTGCTTCTGCGCCTTGTTGATTTCGTATCTCACGGCCTTGTAGTTAAAATTTCCCCAGAGCGCTTCCGGTCCCTTTGCTAGGTCCAGGTAGTGGTGTTTGAAAAAGCACCCGTCTACAAGGTTTTTTTTGCCGATGAACGGTACGGCTTGATATGATTTGATCTCAAGATAGGAAAAACTCATTTTTTCCAGCAAGTTCCTCGCCGCTTGAAGCAGTGCTTCCATGTCGGCCGGGTTCGACACCAGCGGGTCAGAGAGGGTTGCGAAGGGAATGCTGACCAGCCGGTTGCCCGTGAGCCAGCTCCTGATCTCGAACACGGGAAGCCCGGCCCGGATCTCGTTGGTCTGCGGGTCGACCACTACGAAATAGTGGCCTTTCATGTGCGGGAACGATGTTTCGAGGACCCGTTTCCACCCCGACAGATGGGCGACCCACCCGAAGGGGTGTTTCTTCACGAAGGGGTCCCAGCGCTCGTCCTGTGCCGGGTCTATAATGTCGACTCTGTTCATCAACCTTCCCTGCGGTATGTTACAAAGGCAGCATGGCTTATGAAGCTTTTTTCAACGGCCTTTCCTTTGCCGAGTCCTTGATCCGCTTCACGTGGCCCCGGCCGAGGCCCTTCACCTCGCATCCCAGCTCGAAATAGCGGCGGATCTGCTCGTCGTCGAGGATGCCGAAGCAGTCGATGACGGCCACGGGGCGGCCGGTCATTTTGACGATATGGTCCGGTTCGAGGCTCAGGTAGGCTTGGTGGCGGACGGCCAGGACGACCGCGTCGACGCCCTCGAGGGCGGCCGCGAGGTCCAATTCGATCCGGGTCTCCGTCAGCTTGTCCTGGTTCCGGAAGAAGCGCGCCCAGGAGTGGCCCGGGGCAGGGTAGGTGTCCTGCTTCTCCAGCTCCCACCAGTGCTTCACGTAGGGGTCGTGGACGGAGATCTCCGCGCCCATCTCGGTGAGCTTGCGGACGACCGCCTCGGAGCCGCTGTAGCGGGTGTCGCCCACGTCCTCCCGGTAGGAGGCGCCGAGGATGGCGACCTTTGAGGCGGCGACGATCCGGCCCATGTTCCGGAGCGCGTCGCGGACCAGCTCGGCCGCGTGGAGCGAGCGGGTGTCGTTGATGTCGATGGCCATCGGCGTGATCCGGAAGATGTCGTCGTCGAAGCCCATGAGGGTCCTGTAGGACCAGACGCCCAGCCCCCCGTCCTTGGGCAGGCAGTAGCCGCCGATCCCCGGCCCGGGGAAGATCATGTTGCTGTGGGTCGGGCGCACCTTGATGGCCCGAATGACCTTGATCAGGTCCACGCCGTTTCGCTCGGCAAAGAGGCTCCACTCGTTCAGGAAGGCCAGGATCGTCGCCCGGTAGGAGTT
>CAYWTL010000130.1:0-3821 GCA_964460245.1 uncultured Syntrophaceae bacterium
AGAGAGGCGGCACGAGCGGATTCGCCAATTACCTTCCTCTCTCAACAGCAGGGGCTGGGTCGAAATGACTCAGCCCTTGTTTTGCTTATTGTTCCCCCCGCTAAATCAGATACCGCACCCGTTTTTCATTGGGAACGCGAAAAACATAAGAGAAAAGAACGAAGAATGATTATGAACAGCAAAGGTTTGCTATATTGACTCATGAATGATAGATAGAGCTGTATTTCGTATTTCAACCGGATTGCCCTGACCCAGCGGGACAGACCCGCACGCAGGTCAGGCGAAAGTTGGGGGCCACTCGCCCACCACATCATGGCGCGACGAGTGACCGTTTGTCATCAGCAATTTATAAACACAGGGAGGCGGGCTTGGCGAGTTGCTGGGGGGCCTGCTCGGCCGCAAGGCCGGCGTCGACGCGGCGTCCGCCTCATCCGCGCCGAGTCTCTCTTCAATGCTCGACCTGAACGGGGACGGCAATCCGCTGGACGACATCCTGCGAATCGTCGGCAAAGTGCTGCGTTAATGGCGTTCCGCCCCGGGCTGCGACGCCCGGGGCTTCATTCATTCAAGGAGGATGAACATGGGTTGGATCATCTCATTGATCATCGGAGGCATCGTCGGTTGGCTGGCGAGCATCATCATGAAGACCAACGCGCAGATGGGCCTCATCGCCAACATTCTGGTGGGCGTGGCGGGCTCGATGCTGGGCTTCTGGATCGCCGGGATGATGGGCATCGCAGTCACCGGAGGCATTCTGCGCTTCGTGATCGCGCTCGGAGGCGCGATGCTGCTGATCTTCATCCTGGGCAAGCTCGGCATTTTCCGAAAAGCGTGATACCGTCCGTGCCGGCGGGCACGCCCGCGGCTGAGAGAGTCGCACAGTCGCAAAGCATCGCTGCTGTGTGCGTGAGACGGGCACACTGCCTTTGGCTGCCTCAAGCCGGCAAGGGATTTTGACGGGGGGGTATTGCCGGCTTATCCGGCCATCCTTCGAATTTCGTCCGATTCATAGATCCGAAAACCGGTCGGACCTGCGTGCGCGGTCATCAGCATGGCCTTGGCAATATCCGCCGCTTCGACGGGTTTATACTTTTCCGGAACGGCATATAAAAAGACACTCGACACCCGCTTGGAAATTTCTTCCTTCAAGCGGCACTCTTTCCGGTCCCCCAGGATCAGTGAAGGGCGAAAGACGCTCAGGCCCTTGAAAGGCAGCCGCTGCAGGGCTTCCTCCAGCTCGCCCTTCACGCGGCTGTAGAATATCCTTGAACGGGCATTTGCGCCCATCGCCGACACAACCAGAAAGTGTTCCGTCCCTTGCTCCGCGCATATCGCCGCGATCCCATGAACATATGTGAAATCGATCCTGCGGAATTGCTCTTTGGATCCCGCTTTCTGCAGGGTCGAACCCAGGGTGCAAAAGACATGGGACGCTTTCAACAGGTCCCTGCAGTCGCTGACCCGGTCAAAATCGACGACATGCGATTCGATCTTCGGGCCGCCGGCCGCATCGGCCAAAGCCCTGCGCGTGAGAACAATGATCCGGCTGTAATAATCATCTGCGACCAGCCGTTTCAGGCATTCACTGCCGACCAGGCCCGTGGCTCCCAGCAATAATGCGGTTTTTTCGTTCATGGTTGCACCAGCTTGATCGTTCCGGGATTTTCGTCCCGGGTAGCCGCCGCCTTTTCGCTCCAACCCTCTATTCGCCGGAACTTCACCGCACGGTATACCCGCGACCCTCGAGGCAGGCACTTTGCGCGCGCAGATAATCCACATGCGCCTGAAACCATCGGGTTGGCGGCACATTGCCGGCAGGTGGTTTTGCCGGGTCAAAGCCTGTCTGTCCCGCGGCCCAGCTTCGGCACTCATCCCGGTCCTTCGCCTGCAGTTCCTCGCTCTGGTTTTCCCGGGGATAGACAAAGAGCTTTTCAGATGCCAATGGCGGCAACGGCGGCATGGGTTGAACATTCGCGGGAGGCTGCTCGCCGGCGGCCACAGGGGGCGGTGCGCTGTAATATGCCTGAAGGTAGGATGCCAGAGCCACTATTCCTCCAATGATCACCCAGGGCGCCCACCAACCGCTATAGCCTCCTCCATGACCACCATGAGGACCGCCATGCGGGCCGGCTGTCGCAACGCCGGGCATCGGGACTATGAGAAGAATGGACATCGCGACAACAAGAAACGAAATGGCAAACTTCTTCATGATCGACCTCCTTTGCATTCCACGGCAGATTGTTTTCGATTTATATTCCTTCTCCCTGCTGTTTCATTTTTCGCCAAGAAAACAATACACCCATCGGCAGAAATTAACCAGAGCCATATCCACTGACCTTCCACGCTTGCACGAACTTGCCGTTGACACAGAGACATGATTCCATTATTTTATCGAACATCAAGGAGATTCCATGAGTTTCATCCCCGACAATTTAGCCCAACGCATCCTTGAAGGCTCCTCGGACGCCATCCTGGTATCCGATGTAAGTGGCGCAACGTATTTTCGGTTTTTCTGCCGCCGAGGCGCTTGGAAGGTCCATGGATTTCATCATCCCGGAGCGTCTTCAAGCCCGACACTGGGCAGGTTGGAAAAAAGTGATGGAGACAGGCACAAGTCATTATGAAAAGGGCCAATTGCTTACCGTGCCGGCGCGTCGTAAAGATGGACGCGAAATCTCCATCGAGTTTTCGATCCAGATCCTGAAGGATGCCGGCGGCAGGATCGAGTGGGTGGCGGCGGTGCTCAGGGATGTCACCGAACGCTTTATCAGGGAAAAAGAGTTGCGAGCCAGGTTGAGGGCCTTTTCCTCTCCGGTTGTCGAAAAACAAAAAACCCGCGCCTGAAAGGCAACGGGCTCATTAAACAATCTCACACCGGCCTTTAGCACATTTGTATAGCGGAGCAAGTAACCTGGATAACAACCCTCACAGAGAAATTTCCCTCCATACGGGGACTTATAACCCGATTCCACAGGGATGTTGACAAGGCTGTTGATATGTATGTGGACAACCCTGCTAAGTGCTTAAATGTGACATTTTTATTGCGGAATGACCAGAATTGGAGCAAGATGATATATCAATGATAATAATTAGATAGGACATATTTCATTGATTCCCGCGACTTGATGTAGCCCTTTGGTTGGGTTATGAACCGCACGGACGAATCAGGCTGAATTTTCACCGGTATTTCTTATTGATTTGAACGGCTTGAAATCTGCCGCTGACCGGCCGCTACACCAGCGAGGCGCGTTCTACAATCCCGGGACTCTTACCGACTTGCCCTTCAAAAGCAGAACTCCTTTCCATCTTGAACGTATCAAAAAGGACATGATTGATAAAAAGAAGTCTGACCGCACCATTCCATATGTTTTACATATGAAGCGGAGATATTTGAGCATTGAGGAAGCGGAAAGTCACCTTCCACGCCTTTCGGCATTCATTTGCGACGCATCTGTACGAAAGCACCCACGACCTTTATTTGAAGCAGCGCAGCCTGGGCCACGCCACGGGCGCCAGGTATGCCAAAATGAGCGAAGACGATTACAGAAGCGATGAACACCTTTTTTCGTCAAGTGAAGATGCGCCGGGGATTGCCCTTCCCTGTGGAAATTCCGAAAGACAATTACTGATTCCGTCCCGTGGCGGAAGGCTTATGCAAAAGCCCCTTCCCGCGACACCATCGCAGAAAGGGGCTATTGGTCAGACCATGAAAAAGATCCTGTGTCCGTGTGTTTTTGGCTCGGGCCTCAAACGTCCTTTCTCTTATTCCAGGCCTCCTGGTAGAGCCGCCCGATCGAGGTCACGATCGCCAGGAAGAACAG
>CAYWTL010000131.1:0-3808 GCA_964460245.1 uncultured Syntrophaceae bacterium
CCCGGATCCCGCACGCCGCCGAAAGCTTCTCGCAGATTCCGGCCACGCGGGGAATGATGAAATCCAGGTTGGAAGCGTCTCCGTGATCGGTGATGGCGATGGCCCGATAACCCTTGATTCTGGCTCGCCGGACCAGTTCCGAGGGGATCAGTTCACCGTCGCTGAAGATCGAGTGGGTATGAAGGTCAATCATTGCGCAGGCTCCTCATGGCTGCCGCGTTGCCGCAAAGCGGTTGATTTGAAAATCAACGATCGGCATCCATAACAGATTTACCGCGGGCGGTCAAATACAAACTTATTGACACGCCTCTGATTATATGCGACTTTTCTCAGTCATTCAAAATGAAACCGCGGGAGATTCTCTTTGAATCTGCTTGCTTAAACCAACCGGACAGGAGGAAATCATGTCGATTCTCGAATGGAGAAAGGAAGGAACCGTTGCCGTCCTCACGATGACCAACGGAGAAAACAGACACAACCCCACGTTTACGGAGGCCATCCTGAAGGCCTTCGATGAGATCGAAAAGAACGAAGAACTCTCCTCGGTCGTCATCACGTCCGGTGATGCGAAGAACTGGTCTCAGGGCATCGACCTGCAATGGTTGCTGGGCGTGTACAACAACAAGGACTATCCGGCCATCAAGGATTTCATGTACGGACTGAACCGAATATTCAAACGGATCCTGCTCTACCCCATGCCGGTGATCGCGGCAATCAACGGCCATGCCTTCGGGGACGGATCGATCATGGCCTGCGCCTGCGATTTCCGCTTCATGAAGTCATCGAAGGGATTTTTCTGCTTTCCCGAAATCGACATCAGCATTCCCTTTCTGCCGGGCATGATCTGCCTGGTAAAAAAAGCCTTCCCCTACTACAAGCTGGAAGAGGCGGTTTACAGCGGCAAGCGCTACGGCGCCGGGGAACTCGAAGAGCACCATGTGATCGTGAAAGCCTGCGAAGACGACGAAACGCTGCTCCGGGAAGCCATCGCCTTTGCCGGAACCTTCACGAAAAAGAGGGCCATTTTCGGCGAGATGAAAAGGCGTTACCACAAGCACATCGTCGAGGTCATGGACCGGGAAGACCCGGATTATATCGAATCGCTGAAATTAATGATGTAAACAGCCCTGCGGTTCGGCGGTATGAGAAAGATCCTCGATCGCTACATTTTGCGGGAGATTGCACTGCCCTTCGTCATGGTTCTCTTCATCCTGACGTTTGTCCTGCTGATGGGAAGGATCCTGCAGCTCATGGACCTTCTGGTCAACAAGGGCGTCGGTTTCCCGGACATCATGAAATTCGTCATCCTGCTGATGCCCTCCTTTCTCATGTTCACCATCCCGATGTCCCTGCTGGTTTCGATCCTGATCGGGCTGGGCCGGCTGTCCGGCGATAACGAGATCACGGTGATGAAAGCCTCGGGCGTCAGCCTTTACCAGATCGCCCGTCCCATCGCCGTTGCCGCCGGGATCGCTTTCCTCCTGACGGGGATCATCACGCTGTTCCTCGTTCCCCAGAGCAAATACGCCACCAAGGTTCATTTGTACAACGTCTCCAAGCAGAAGGCCAGCATCGGCATTCGGGAGAAGGTTTTCGTCGATTACTTCAAAGGGCTCCTGATCTACGCGGAATCGATCCCGCTCGACGGGGCGTTCATGGAAGGCGTCCTCATCGCGGACACGCGACTGACCAGCGAACCGAGCACCATCGTCGCGAAGAAAGCCTATCTCATCTCCGACCACCGGGCGCTGTCCATCACCATGCGGCTGGAAAGCGGCAGCACCCATACGGTGGATCCCCAGTTCCGAAATTACCGGAAGATGGATTTCGACATCTACGACGTCAATCTGGACATCGGCTCCACGCTGCTGAACGAAGGGAGTCTCAAGGAGAAGTCCACCGGCGAAATGAACATCCTGGAACTGCGGAAAAGGCTCCGGCAGACCGATACGGAAAAGAGAAAACTGCGGGATGCGGCGATTGAACTGCACAAGAAGCTTTCCATCCCCGTGTCGTGCCTGATCCTCGGCTTCCTGGCGATCCCCCTCGGCATCCGGACAAGCCGGGCCGCGAAATCGTGGAGCATCTCCATCGGCTTCGGGCTGACGGTCCTCTACTACATGCTGCAACTGGGCGGCGAGGCCCTCGTGCAGACGGGGCGGGTCGCCCCCCTGATTGGAACCTGGGTTCCTAATCTGGTCTTCGGGGCGGCGGGGATTCTCCTCTTTACGATGGCGGCCCGGGAGCGTTCCTGGGGATCCCTGATCCTCGACGCAAGCGCCGCCGTCCGGCGGAAGAAGGAAAAAGGGAACGAGCCGTCATGACGATTCTGGACCGTTACGTCACCCGGGAATTCCTGAAGCTGTTCGGCCTCATCGTCCTCTCCTTCATTTTCCTCTACCTTGTTTTCGATTTCTTCGAAAAAATCAACATGTTCATGAGCAACAGGGCCTCGCTGACCCAGATGGCCTCCTTTTTTCTCTTCAACGTTCCCATGATCGTTTCCCTCACCCTGCCCGCAGCGGTCCTGCTGGCCGCGCTGATCACCTTCGGCGTCATGTCGAAAAACAGCGAAATCGTGGCGATGAAAGCAAACGGGATCAGCCTGTATCGAATCTCGCTGCCGCTGATCATTCTGGCCGGAGCGATCTGCGTCATCGCCTTTCTGTTCAGCGAATTCGTCACGCCGTACACCAACCAGAGGGCGTTCCAGATCCTCAAGGTGGAAGTCCAGAAGCGGACGGATCTGGCAACTTTCAAGCAGAATCAGATCTGGTACCGGAGCCGTCAGGCAATCTATAATATCAAGATTTTTCACCCGGACCGGAACCTGCTGCAGGGAATCACGATCAACTATCTGGATCCGCAGTTTCAATTGACCGTGCGCATCGATGCGGAGCGCGCGGAATGGAAGGACGGGAAGTGGCTGTTTCAGAATGTCCTGATCGCGCGGTTCAAGGACGGCGATTTCCCCGTGCTGGAAAGGAAAGCCGAGGCCGTGATCGACCTGCCGGAGAAGCCGGCGGATTTCATGATCGCGCAGAAGGACGCAGACAAGATGGGCTTCCTGGAACTGAAGCAGTATATCGAAAAGCTGCAGTCCGACGGCTACGACACGACGCGGTACCGGGCGGACCTGCACGGGAAGATCGCCTTCCCCCTGGTCAGTATCATCCTGGCGATCATCGGCGTGGCGTTTTCCCTGCGTTCGGAGCGCAGTGGCGGCGTGACCCAGAGCATCGGCGCCGGAATCGTGATCGGATTTTCCTACTGGCTGGTTTTCGCTTTCGCGATGTCCCTCGGCCGCGCGGGCACGATGCCGCCGCTGCTGGCCGCATGGACGGCCAACATCGTTTTCGGCATCGCCTCCTTCCTGATGTATCGAAGGGTGAAAACGTGAAGGGATGCCCCTAGTAGCGGTAGTGATCCGGCTTGAAAGGCCCGTTCACCGGGATCCCGAGGTAATCGGCCTGCTTCTTCTTCAGGCGGGTCAGCCGCACCCCCAGACGGCGCAGATGCAGCCGGGCGACCTCCTCATCGAGCTTCTTGGGGAGGGTGTAGACGCCGGGCTCGCGCCGCGTTGAGGCCAGTTCGATCTGTGCAAGACACTGGTTCGTGAAGCTGTTGCTCATCACGAAACCGGGGTGCCCCGTGGCGCAACCGAGGTTCACCAGCCTGCCCTCCGCCAGGACGATGATGGAACGGCCCGACCTCAGGGTCCACTTGTCCACCTGCGGTTTCACGCCCTCGCGACGGCACCCCTTCGTCGTCTCCAGGTAGCGCATGTCGATCTCGCTGTCGAAATGGC
>CAYWTL010000132.1:0-3764 GCA_964460245.1 uncultured Syntrophaceae bacterium
TCGCACCCTCTTCCGTTGCCATCTCCACAAACCCGAATCCCCGGGACTGGTTTGTGAACTTGTCCCGGATGATGTTCACGGAAACCACTTCGCCGGCCCTGGAAAAGTTGCTTTTCAGGTCCTCTTCCGTGACTTTGGCGGACAAATTGCCGACATACAAATTCTTATTCATGATCACTCCCTCGCTTTCTCTTTTTTAAAGGTTTTCCCCCATGTGAAAACATGCTCCGCATCAAGCAAAAGAGGCACTCCGCTCTGGTTTGCGCTGGAGTGCCTCTCGACTTCCTTTGGAGTCTTTTTTACAGGGCTTTCACGTTTGCCGCCGCGGGGCCCTTCTGGCCCTTTTCAATGTCAAAGCTCACGCGCTGACCCTCGGTCAGCGTCTTGAAGCCGTTGCCTTGAATGGCGCTGAAATGAACGAATACGTCTTTGCCCTCATCCGTCTCGATGAACCCAAAGCCTTTTGATTCGTTGAACCACTTGACTTTACCTTCTGACATCTTCACATCCTCCTTTCATCAAATTTGCCAAAGTCGGATGACCCAGATGCCGGAAAGAAAAAACCACCGAGATTACTTTCGAGCAGGGTGGCTTGCCTTTTCGCTTCAAAATGTCTAACCCAACTTTTCCTGTGCGCTTCCCCTTCCCAAGTGACTGCGAAAACCGGAAGCTGGTTTTCTGTTTACGACGCGATTGGAACGAAGTCAAGCTTTTTCTCAAAATTATTGAAAATTTATTCGCCTCCGGAGCGCAGCCTGCAAAAAAGGATCCGGAAATAAAACAGATGCATGACCCGGATTATTCTGCTAATATCATCGGCATCGAAACTGATTCACGGATCGCCACGGACCGAGGTCAGAAAGGATGGCCCATGGAACTCATCTTCGAAAAGAGCCGACCCGGACGGACAGCAGTCAGCATACCCGCCTGCGATGTTCCGGAAGTCGAACTCGAACAGGTGATCGACGGAACCCTTCTTCGGCAGGATGTCGATCTACCGGAAGTGGCGGAAATCGATCTGATCCGCCATTACACGGCCCTCTCGCGGCGGAATTTCGGCGTCGACGTCGGCTTCTATCCGTTGGGCTCCTGCACCATGAAGTACAACCCGAAGATTCACGAGGACATCGCCAAATTGCCCGGCTTCGCCGACCTGCATCCCGGCGCGCCCGTTGCCTTCTCGCAGGGAAGCCTTCGGCTGATGTACGAACTCCGGAAATACCTGAGCGAGATCTTCGGCATGGCCGATTTCACCCTCCAGCCGGCCGCAGGGGCCCATGGCGAGTTGACCGGCGTGATGATGATGAAAAAATACTTTGAGGTGCGAGGGGATCGGCGCCGCCAGATTCTGATCCCCGATGCCGCCCACGGCACCAATCCCGCGTCCGGCGCCCTGTGCGGCTTCCAGACCGTAACCGTTCGCTCCAATGCCGAGGGGGGCGTCGACATCGCCCATCTTCGGGAGCTGATGACCAAAAATGTCGCCGGGCTCATGCTGACGAATCCAAACACGCTCGGGCTTTTCGAACGGAATATCGGGGAGATTGCCGGGATCGTGCACGGCCTGGGAGGGCTCCTCTACTGCGACGGCGCAAACGCCAACGCCTTCATGGGGAAAACCCGTCCGGGCGATCTGGGCTTCGATGTGATTCAGCTCAATCTTCACAAAACCTTTTCCACGCCTCACGGCTGCGGCGGACCGGGAAGCGGTCCGGTCGGGGTGGGAAAAAAACTCGTCGACTACCTGCCCGTTCCCCGCATCGTCGAAAGTCCGGAGGGCTGCGTCTGGCGGGAGGATTACCCGGACAGCATCGGGCGGGTTCGGTCTTTCCACGGCAATTTCAGCGTGATGGTCAAGGCCTTTGCCTACATCCGCTCGCTGGGGCCCGAGGGACTGAGGCAGGCCAGCGAGATCGCCGTCCTGAACGCCAACTACATCAAGGAACGGTTGAGATCCCACTACGAGCTGGCCTACGACCGGACCTGCATGCATGAATGCGTTTTCAGCGGAAAGAAACAGGTCCGGGAAAACGGAGTTCACACCTCCGACATCGCCAAGCGTCTTCTGGATTACGGTTACCATCCGCCCACCATTTACTTCCCGATGATCGTCCCCGAAGCCATCATGATCGAGCCCAATGAAACGGAAAGCCTGGAGACGCTGGACGCGTTCTGCGATGCCATGATCGCCATCGCTCGGGAGGCTGCCGAGACTCCCGAACAGCTCAAGGCCGCTCCGCTGACGACCCCGGTGCGACGACTCGACGAAGTCCGGGCCGCCCGGGAGCCGGATGTGTGCTGGAAAGGGTAGGCCGTTGATATTTTGAAACCGCATGATTACCTTAAATCCCGACAGCGGGGAACAACCATGAAAAACTGGATCCGGCTTTCCAAGGAAAAGCTGATCGAGAAGCTCTGGGCGGCAGAACCGAAAATCAAAAGCATTCTCCAGAACTCCAGGCAGATCGAGGAGGCCCGCTTCATCCTTTTCGACTATCTCAACCGCCTGGAGCGCGACCTCTTCAACATGAGGTCGGACACCTATTTCTTCAACCTCAACATCATCGAAAAGAGGAACGCCAAGGAATGCATCCGTGTCCTGTCCAACGTGATGCGGACGGAAAACGAATACCGGACCGGCGCCTCGCCGCTTTCGCTGCTTTTTGACCTCGCGAAGGAAGCCCCGGGAGCGCACGACCAGGTCAACGAAGCCTTTCTGTGCGAATTCATCGCGCTCTTCCGCGGGATCACCGGCAAGGCGGGAAAACACACCACGAGCCGGGAGATCTTCAAGATGAAGGACGGCCGGGAAGCGGCCATTATTCGGTCCAACCAGTTGGACGAGCATGCCGCCCTGATCCGCCGCTTTTTCAGGCGATACAAAACGGGGTACGACCGCGTCCTGATCCGGCAGAGGCAGGAACTGAAGAATGACATTCTGCGCCACTTCGGCGCGGGTGAAAGCGACTGGCAGGATTACCTGTGGCATTACCGGCACATCATCAAGGATATTCGGACGCTCGGCGCGCTCGTTCACCTGGAGGACGATGAGCGGGAAGGGCTCGCCTGCGCGGAGGAAAACCATATCCCCTTTGAAATTACCCCCTACTACCTGTCGCTCTTCAACAAGGCGGGGCGGACGGATTTCGACCGCCAGGTCCGCGCCCAGGTCATTCCCAGCCCCCGGTACTGCCGGGGCGTCATCGAGAGCCGCTCCCTGGGAACCGATATGGATTTCATGGGCGAGAAATCCACCAGCCCCATCGACGGGATCACGCGGCGATACCCGGAAATTCTGATCCTGAAACCCTACAACTCCTGTCCGCAGATCTGCGTCTACTGCCAACGGAACTGGGAAATCAAAAGCATCGACGATACGGTGCAGATGAGCCGGCAGAAAATCCGGGAGGCCCTGGCCTGGATCCGCGATCACGAGGGCATCTCGGAGGTCCTCATCACCGGCGGCGATCCCCTGACCCTGAAAAACGACTACCTCGACGGGCTGATCGGCGAGGTGGCCGCCATCCGCCACATCGAGCGGATCCGGATCGGCACCCGGATCCCGGTCACGGTCCCGTTCCGGATCAACGAGGGCCTCCTGGACATTTTCAAGAAATATCATGAATGGGGAAAGCGGGAGTTGGCCATCGTCACGCATTTCGAACATGCGGCGGAAATCACGCCCGATTCCCTCGACGCGGTCAAGAAGGTCAAGGCCCTGGGCATGAACGTCTACAACCAGCAGGTCTTCACCTATTACAACA
>CAYWTL010000133.1:0-3716 GCA_964460245.1 uncultured Syntrophaceae bacterium
CATGCCTTTTCTGTCGGACGGCCAACGAACGTTGGGAAAGCTGGGAATTCGGCCACAGATTCCACGAATAGAATTCATTTCGTGAGTTTCGTGCCAATTCGTGGCTGACGCCTGCCCGCGAAGGCGGCATTCATTGTTTTCCAGGCATCGGGCGGGATTTTCTGCTACTATTGGACCGGAAAGAAAGCGAAGTCATGAGAACCAGTTTCTGCGGTTATTATTATTACTCTTACGCGGCCGGCCCGTAGGGCTGCGTCTTTGCTTTCTCTGTCCGATCACGGAAAGAAAAAACGCGGCCCACCATGAAAATGGCGGGCCGTTTGCATTTATGGAGACCCGAAATGATCATCATATGTGAAACAAAAGCGACGGAGACCCAGATCGGCGCGCTGGTGCAGAAGATCCGCGAAGCGGGCCTCGGCGTGCACCGGTCCGACGGAGTCGAGCACACCATCCTCGGCGTAGTGGGAAACCGCAACAAGCTCGACACCGAAACCGTCTCGATGATGCCCGGCGTCCGGGACATCCTGCTGGTTTCGACCCCATACAAGCTCGCCAGCCGCGAATTCCACCCCGAGGACACGGTGGTGCGCGTCGGCGACTCCTGCCTGGTGGGGGGCATGGAGGTCGCCGTCATGGCCGGGCCCTGCGCCGTCGAGAGCGAGGAGCAGATCGAGTCGAGCGCCGCGTTCGTAGCCGCGAGCGGCGCCCGGATCCTCCGGGGAGGCGCCTTCAAGCCGCGCTCGTCCCCCTATTCCTACCAGGGCCTCGGAGAGGAGGGGCTGAAACTGCTCCGCAAAGCGGCGGACAAGTATAACCTCGCCGTCGTAACGGAAGTCATGACGATCGAGCAGATCGACCGGATCTCGGCTTACGCCGACCTGCTGCAGGTCGGCGCCCGCAACATGCAGAACTACCCGCTGCTGACCGCCCTGGGGCACGCCGCGAGACCCGTCCTGTTGAAGCGCGGCATGGCCGCCACCATCCAGGAATGGCTCATGAGCGCCGAGTACATCCTGACCGAAGGCAACCCGGACGTCATCCTGTGCGAGCGCGGCATCCGCACCTTCGAGACCGCCACCCGGAACACGCTGGACCTGTCCGCCGTCCCCGTGGTCAAACACCTGTCGCACCTTCCCATCATCGTGGACCCGAGCCACGGCGTCGGCACGCGGCGCTTCGTCGCACCCATGGCCCGGGCGGCCGTCGCCGCCGGGGCGGACGGGATCATGATCGAAATCCACCCCAATCCGGACAAGGCCCTGTCGGACGGGCCGCAGTCGCTCCCCTTCGAGGAATTCGGGCTCCTGATGAACCGCTGCCGGATCATCGCCACGACCATCGGCAAGCGGCTCGGGAAGGCAAAGTGAAAACGGCCATGAAAATCACAATTATCGGGTGCGGTTTGATCGGCGGGTCGATGGCGCTGGCGCTGAGGCGCCGCAGGCCGGACATCGCCGTCGCTTGTCTCGATCTGCCGGAGCGGATTCCCGCGATTCGCGAGGCGGGTGTCTCGGAGCAAGTAGGAGCGATGGAGGACATCGCAATCCACGTTCCTGACAGCTCCGTGGTCGTCGTCGCCACCCCGGTTCAGACGGTCCCGGAAATCCTCGAGCGGATACGCCCCTCGCTGCGCGAAGGCACCATCGTCACGGATGTCGGGAGCACCAAGAAGCGGATCATGGACGAAGCGCAGAAACTCATTCCGGCAGGAGTGAGTTTCGTCGGAGGCCATCCCATGGCCGGATCCGAACGCTCGGGAGTCGAGGCCGCCGACCCGCTCCTGTTCAGCGAGCGGGTCTACGCGCTGTGTCCCTACCCGGACACACCGCCCGACGCCCTCCTCGCCCTGATGGATCTCGCGGAAAGCCTGCTGGCCGCGCCCATCACGGTCGATCCGGAGGAGCACGACCGGATCATGGCCATGGTCAGCCACCTGCCCCAGCTGATTTCGGTCGCCCTGATGCAGACGGCCATGGCCGGAGACGCCGAGCACGGCATGCTGGACAAGCTCGCCGGACGGGGATTCCTGGACCTGACGCGGCTCGCGGCCTCGGACTACGGGATCTGGAAAGGGATCCTGGGCACCAACCGGGAAGCCATCCGCGATACTGCCGCCGGCTTCGGCCGCCGTCTCGCGCTCCTTGCCGGCGGGGAGCCGGATCCGGCTGCGGAGGCCGCATGGGAACGGGCCGCGCGGCGACGCAGGGCGATGGGTCCCGAAAGCGCGCCGCGTCCGCGGAAACACGACCTGCGCACCATGATCGACCGCTGCGACAAGCAGATTCTCACGGCGCTGGGACGCCGCGTCGAGATCGCGCGCAGGATCGGCAAGTTGAAAGCCAGCCAGGCGTCCCCCGTCGTCGACCCGGACAGGGAAAGGCGCATGATGGCCCCGCGCAGGGAATGGGGCAAGTCGCTCGGCCTGCCCGGAGAACTGGTGGAGGAGCTCTTCGCCGTCATTCTCAAACACAGCTCCCGCATCCAGGCGAACAAATCCTGACCAACGCCGGAGCCCCCGCCGATTCGGATTCCAGATTCCGGATTCCGGATTCCAGACATTCCGGAATCTGGAATCTGGAATCTGCAATTTATCTATATGCGAAAGGTGTAGTTCAGCTTGAAGCGGAAGTGCGTCTGGGCGGCCTCGAACCGGTCGAGGGCATTCTCCTGCCAGCTGTGGTTGAAGACGACGAAGAATTCCCTGCCCGGCTTCATGATCCAGCGCAGGCGGCTCTGGAGCCCGATATTGCGCGTGTCCGTGTCGTATTGCACGAAGTTGGCCAGGGAAATGAACGGAGTGAAGGAATAATCCAGCCGGTACATGATCAGGCTGGTATCGAAGTTCCCTTCCTCGAGCCGGATCCAGTTTTTTTCGATGCTGAACGACGTGCGCAGGTGGCGGTCGGTCCGCCAGATCACTTCGCCCAGGTAGCGGCGCTGCGTCCCGGAGAAGAAGGAGCCCACGCGGACGTCGGTCATGAGGGCGACGGGCCGGCTCTCCGACGTGAAAAGCATGAGGTTGTGGGAATTGAAATCGTAGGCGCCGGGGTGCAGGACCACGCCGTGTCGGGCGTTGATCATCCACGGCTCGAAAAGCTGTTCCCGGTTCCACCGCCACTCGTACCCGGCAAAATCCCCGCTGTTGAACTCCCAGCGGAACGGGTTCACGACCATCTCCCTGGATTCCCACGTCCCCTTGTCCAGCTTGTAATAGTCCGAGTACTGGATTTCGAACGACATCCGGCGGATATTCCAGACCTCCGGGCGCGGGCTGAATTCGATGCTCCCGGAGGAAATGCGGACTCCGTCGCGGGGCACGAAGCCGAGGGCCGGGTTGAAGTTCTCGCCGATCACGATCCACTTGTACTGCGCCTCCACGAGATCGTTGGGATAGGCGATCATGCCGCCGTAGGAAGCGTCGTGGTTTTTAAGGCCGGAAGTCCAGGTCTTCGAACCGAACAGGGTCAGGCTCATGTTTTTATGCCGGCCCAGGAAATTGGACGTCCCCAGTTTGAGGTCCAGCCCGCCCATCTGGTTGCTGGTCCGCCCGGTGGGATCGCCGTTGGTGAACATCGCGCCGACGTACGACTGGCCCAGGAAGTTCGCCTTGATCCGGCCCACGGAGAGATTCTTGCTGGCGACCACGGGGGTGTCTGGGTCCTCGTGCTCGTCGAAGCGTCCGGTCTGGACGTCGAGCAGCCCGACGTCGAACC
>CAYWTL010000134.1:0-3682 GCA_964460245.1 uncultured Syntrophaceae bacterium
CGGCGATGACCGCATAGAGAACCATGGGAACACTGGGGGGAATGACGACGCCGATCGTTCCGGATGAAGCGATGAGCGCCGCGGAGAAATCCTTGTCGTATTTCTTCTTGTTCATCTCCGGCAGCAGCGACGCCCCCACCGCCGCCGTGGTTGCCGCCCCCGAACCGGAAATCGCGGCGATGAACATGGAGGAGCAGGTTGCGACAATTCCAAGCCCTCCCCGGATCCTTCCGATTGTCGCCTCGGCAATGGCCAGGATCCGCTCCGAAATGCCCCCCCGGGCCAGAATGTCGCCGGCAAGGATGAAAAAGGGGACGGCGACCAGGGCGTAGGAGCTGCTTCCCTCGAAGAAGGTCTGGGGAACCATCTGAAGGGGGATGCCGGAAACGAGGAAGATGAGCAGCGCGGAGAGACCCACCGCCAGACCCACGGGCACGCCGACGAGCAGGAACAGGAAGAAACTTCCGAACAGCAGCCAGCCCATGGCTCAGCCTTTCGCGAAGGTTCGCCGGATCCCGGCCAGGAGATGGAGGATGATCGCCGCTCCCACTGCGGGAAATGCGGCATAAACCCAGGCCATGGGAATTTGCAGGCCCGGTGAAAGCTGGTGGAACTCGGTCTTCATGAGGAGGGCGCCGTGAATCACGACGACGGCGAAAAAAAGGATCCCCAGAAAATGCACTGCGACGGCCAGAACCTTTTGCACCGCCCCGGGAAGGCGCACCGCGATGAAGGTGACCGCGATGTGGGAGCCCCTTTTGAAGGCCACGGCGGCCCCGACCATGGATGCATAGAACAGCAGGAAGCAGGTGACCTCTTCGGTCCAGGAAAATGCCGTGAAAAAGACCCGGAAGATCACCTGGATCGTGGTGAAAAAGATCATGGCCAGCATCATCCCGAACAGGAGCTTCTCGCTCCAGTCGTTCACCCGGTCACTCCACTTCAGCAAGACCGAGGAGGCGGCTGCCGCCGCCTCCTCGGTTTGCTGCTGTTCCGACGCCGTCGCGGACTCCATCACTTCGTGCCCCGGATGGAATCAATCAGGGCCTTTCCGTATTTCGGCGTGTACTGGTCATAGACCGGCTGGACCGCCTTCTGGAAGGGCCTCAAGTCGGGCGTGGCCACGACCATGCCCTTCGCTTTGAGCTCCTTCAGCCAGTCCGCTTCCATCCGGTTGTCCCAGGCCCGCTCGTACTCGGCCGCCTCCTGCGCCGCCTTCTTGACCATTTCCTGCTGGGCGGGGGTGAGTTTCTTCCAGGTGCCCATGCTCATGATGATGGGGGCGGGCGCATAGGCATGGCGCGTGATGCTCAGATATTTCTGCGATTCGTAAAGCTTGAAGGCCATGATGACGTTGAGCGGGTTCTCCTGTCCGTCCACCGTTCCCTGCTGGAGGGCCGTGAGGACTTCCGTCCAAGCCATCGGCACCGCATTGGCTCCCAGGGCCTTGAAAGAATCCACATACACCGGATTCTGCATGACTCGGATCTTCAAACCCTTGACATCGCCGGGCATTTTCACCGGGCGCTTGCTGTTTGTAAGGTTGCGGAATCCCCGTTCGCCGAAGGCGAGCCCTTTCCAGCCCTGGGATTCGAGATCCGCCATGAGTTTCTGGCCGATGCTTCCATCCAGCACTTTGTAGGCGTGTTTGGGATCCCGGAAAAGGAACGGCAGATCGATCACGCCGAAGGAGGGAACGAAATTGATGATCGGACCGTTGGTGATGATCCCCGCATCGACGATTCCCATCTTCATCCGCTCCAGCAGTGTGCGTTCGTCCCCGAGTTTCGCGTTGGGGTAAATCGTGACGGTCAGGGCGCCCTGCGAGCGCTTCTCCACGAGTTCCTTGAACTTTTCCGCGGCGACGTGAAAAGCGTCCTTCTCGTTCACCACGTGCGCAAACTTGATTTCCATGGCGGCCGCCGTACCGGCCAGGGCGAAAAACAGGATCATCAGGATTGCAATAATTCTCTTCATCAGTTCCTCCTCCTTATCTGTTTTGGATTGGCTGGTGTCAGGCATATCGAAGGTATGGCCGTTTTGTCAATGGCTTATTCACAAGGGGCAGGAAAGTTTGCGGGAATTTCGTTCTTAATCCATCGCGCTGCCCCAGGGATTCACCCAGGGGTCTGCCGCGCAGGCCGCGCAGAAGACCTTCGTGGGGATTGAACCGCATCCCTGCTGCCACATGTCAAACTTTCTGCAGGACCGACACAGGGGCTTTTCGCAGCCGTCGCAGTAGATGACAGAAGAATGTTTTTTACAGATTCGGCAGATTTCCGATCCGTCCGTAATGCGCATGCCGACCTCCTTTTCCAACGCCCATCGTCGTGTGGGGCAATTGAATGCCTTGCCCGGACTTGGTGGAAGGTGCTACCGGATCCTTTCGATCGCTTTTCGGGCGAGGGATTTGATCGTTGTCTTCGTGGGGTGGCGTCCATGACTCGCCGTGGAAAAATTCAGCCAGACATTACCCTTCAGAACATTGAAAAACGAGTCATCGAAGTAGGCGCTGTCCCCGATGCCCCTCACCTCCACAATTTTCCTTCCCTGCTTTCTGCCCGTCTCTCTGTTGTAGTTGAACTGCGATCCGTCGTCCGCGCTGATCTGGATATTGAACGAAATCAGAGAAGACGGCTGGGCGGGCTTGAACGTGCATTCGTTGACGAAAAACTTCGGTTCGGCCATCTTCGTTTTCAGCGCGGCCCCGACCTCCTCCTTTGTGAGCAGGGTGCAGAGCTTTTCACTCCGGTAGGTTTCCGCCGAAGCGCCGCTGAAGGGCTTTTGCACGGCGGCGCCCGGGATGGTCTCGCAACCTGCGGCACAGAGCAACACCGATGTGAGAACGACGAAGAAGAAATATTTGAACATTCCGGAAGATCTCATTTTCCCCTCCCCGAAGAAATAATGGATTTGACCTTCGGCCGGATGGGCGATTCGTCGGACCGTTCATCCTCCGCTTTCCCGTTTTCAGAAGGCCCGACGAAAGCGCTCTTTTTAAATTATAGGACAGCTCGTTCCATGCGTCAATGGATTCATCGGGCCGAAGCGATCTTGCCCGTGTAGAAAGCCACATCCGGATCCTCGTGGACCAGCGCGCGCTGTTTGCCGATCATGTCCGCCCCCCGTTCGGCATAGATGGCCGCCAGTTTCTCCTCGGCAACCACGGCAGCCTGCATGAGAAGGCCGCCGGCCACGACATCGCCAAAGAGGTCGAGAAAGGGCGATGCATTCAGGATGGGGAGCAGAAAGCTGGAGCTCTTGCCCCATCCGCCCTGGCGTCCGGATTCTTCATCTCCCAGACCGGCACGCTCTGGACCCGCTGCTTCGCATATTGCACGGCGTGCTCGTAGGCGGCGCTGGCCGTGCCCAATGCCTGATAGCCCACATCCACGCGCGCCTCGTTCATCAGGTGAAACATGATTTTCAGTCCCTCCCGCTCCCGGCCGAGCAGCTCCCCGATACATTGTCCATTGTCTCCGAAATTGAGCGTGCAGGTCGCGTTGCCGTGGATGCCCATCTTGTGTTCGATGTTGCCGGTATGGACATCGTTGAATTCGCCCTGCGTGCCGTCGTCGTTGACCCGGTATTTCGGAACGATGAAGATGGAGATTCCCCTCGTGCCGGGCGGATCCCCCTCGATCCGGGCCAGCACAGGGTGGATGATGTTCTTCGTCAGGTC
>CAYWTL010000135.1:0-973 GCA_964460245.1 uncultured Syntrophaceae bacterium
CGGATTTCAAGAGCTACCGGGACCTCCAGACCTACCTGATGTAGTCCCCTGCCGGACCTTCGCAAATCCATTCCGGAAAAAAACGATCCTGAAGGGGAGGAAGTGCCCGCATTCGGACGGCCCGCAGTGTCGGAATATTTTACAAATCAGCCATACATTGTATAACATATAATTTACCCTTGAAATCAACAGCTTGTCTTCTTAGAACCCCTTAAAGAACCTGTAAAAAGCCCTTTTTTCGACCCTTTTCGTGTCGGGATTTTTTACAATTCCAAAAGACCGGACGCCCCTGCATCAGACCAGTTCAGGACAATCCAAGCCAGGATCATCATTATCGTTAATGATTATGAATCCTTGCCATATATATAACCTGATCGCGACAGTAGAGGCATAAAATATGCTTACAATGTAAAACATCCATCTAGGCCTTTTTTCCGTCTGAGCATATCTGGTTCTGTGCAGGACAGAGAAGAGACGGGAAAGGCACGGGGGGAAAGAAAAAAGGCACCATTCGAGAGCGGAGGACCAGATGCGCGGTGTACAGGAAAAGAGCATGATTTATTCATTTTCGTGTCCCCTACCCTGCAATCGGGAGATCCGTGTTGAAGCAAAAAATTTCTGGAAGCCGTCGATGAGATGATCAAGGCGGGTGCGATGGGCTGCCGCAGCGGCAACAAACTTTACCTGTGTGTAAACGATTATATAGACATGACAACGATGCCGGAAAAGCATCTCATAAATATCGTGAGCATGTGTACTTGCGAGGAATGCTGCGAATCGGACAACTTCAGGATTGTGTGAAAAATAATCTCAAGGAAGGTGCAAAATATGAAGGTATTGATTCACGATGAACGGCCGGACGGGCTGGAGTTCCTGCTGGGAAGCATCATCAATTTTGGATACACGGCAGGCATTGCAAAAGACAGCCCCGAGATCATGAGCATGCTGTCGGACCGGCGCTATGATGTTGTCC
>CAYWTL010000135.1:983-3417 GCA_964460245.1 uncultured Syntrophaceae bacterium
GGATGCCTCAAACCGGACCAGTATTCCCGGATCCATGCCTCTTCCGTGTTCGTCATCGGGATCCAGGATCCCATGAGAACCCATGAGGCAATGAATCCGGCCGTGGATCTGTGCCTGCATCGGCCTTTCGGAGCATCGGAGCTCAGGCAGGCCCTGGTTAGCCGCGGCTAGGCGCTTCCAAGGGTCCATTGAACCGGAAGGATCGTTTGTTCCGTCCCTTCGGATTGTTCATGATGGAGCGACCGGACAGGATGCCTGCACCGATTTTCGTTCCGGATCCCGGGCGCATGGCGGCGTTCAAATCGCGGCCATCACAGCCCGGTCAACTCTGGAGAAGGCCAGACGATTCAGGTCGTCCCGTGTTGCCCAACGCCATTCCCGTTCGGTTGGGGTCCGGCGCCGGCCGGCTTTCCGGGTGCATTCGAACGCAAACAGCGTGATCCGGAAATGTGTGTAGGCATGACGGATGGATGCGATGCGCTCGCCGACCTGAATCCGAAAACCGGTTTCTTCGAAGACGGTTCGCGCCAATCCCTCCTGAAGCGTTTCACCGCCTTTCAGAAGGCCGCCGGGGAACTTCCAGAGCGATGCCAGAAGTCCCGCGGGGGGACGCCGGACGACCAGAACCCGCCCCCGCCGGTCCCGCAGGACGGCGGCCACCACCCGTTCGTGGGGTACGGCGGGCTTCTTGTCGGCATGCGGGAGGGACTCCTGAATCCCCTCCCGACGGGCCCTGCAGAACCTGCGCAGGGGGCAATCCACGCAGACCGGCGACTTCGGCCTGCATAGGCTCGCACCCAGGTCCATCAGAGCCTGATTGAACGACCCGGGCGCCCTCTGCGGAACGAGCGAGGCAGCGAGCTCATGGATTGTTTTCTGGGTGTCCAAAGGGCCGGAGAGTTCGCGAACCGAAAAGAGCCGGCTCAGGACCCGGCGCGCATTGCCGTCCACGGCGGGAACAGGCTGCCCGAAGGCGATGCTCAGAATGGCGCCGGCGGCGTACCGGCCGATGCCGGGGATGGCCATGAGCGCTTCCGGGGTGTCCGGAAGCCTGCCTTCATACCGGTCGACGATCGTCCGTGCAGCCTTGTGCAGGTTGCGAGCCCGGGCGTAGTAGCCCATGTTTTCCCAGGCTTTGAGAACATCGTCCAGGTGCGCATCCGCCAGCTTCGCAACCGTCGGAAAGCGGTCCAGGAAGCGATGGTAGTAGGGGATGACAGTGTCCACCCGGGTCTGCTGAAGCATGATTTCCGAGACCCAGACCCGGTACGGATCGGGATTTTCGCGCCAGGGCAGCGGGCGCCCGTGCTTGCGGTACCATGCCAGGAGCGTCTTTGCGATCAGTACGGCGGTGCCTCTCATGCCTGCTTTCTACAATGCGCCGATGAAAAGTTCAATTTCTGTTGCAGAGGCGTTCATTTTTTGATTTATTCCCATCGGCTTTTCCTCTCCGCCGGTATGACGGCGGAGAGGGTTTCACAAGGGGGCGCGGATTGGCCGGCGCTGCAACCTGCCTGTTGCTTCTTTTTCCAGGCTGAGAGGAACGACAACGGAAGGTAAGGAAGTATATGCTGAAAAAGATGAAAGAGCTGGTGCAAGGCCAGAGCGTCTGCGTTCTCGCGACGGTGTCGGGCGGACAGCCCCACTGTTCACTCATGTCCTACGCCGCCGATTCGGAATGCCGCGAGCTGTACATGGTCACCTTTAAGAACACGAAAAAATACCGGAACCTGACCGAGAACCCGTCGGTCAGCCTCCTGATCGACAGCCGCGATACGGACCGTGGGGAGAAGCGTCCGCATGCCCGGGCGCTGACCATCAACGGCCGGTTCGAGGTCGTGGGGGATGGGCAAAGGAAAGATGCCCTGAAGGCGCAGCTTCTGGAGCGGCATCCGCATCTGAAGGGGCTGGCGGAAGATCCGGACGCTGAAGTTTTCGCCGTCCGGATCCGATCCATGCAGCTTCTGGAAGGGGTTGCGGAGTCCAGCTTCGTGACGGTCGATTAGGCCATCAGCGCCTTGATTTCTTCCCCATCCAGTTTTTCCTTCTCCAGGAGCAGCCGGGCGCCCCGGCCCAGGATGTCCTTTTTGGATCTCAGGATATCCAGCGCACGGGCGTATTCGCCGGCAACGATCTCCCGGATTTCCCGGTCGATCATTTCCGCCGTGGCCTCGCTGTAGTCGCCGCCTTCCCGCGTGCCCATGTCCAGGAACTGGGGCCGCCTTTCCGGCGCAAGGTAAACCTGCCCGAGTGTCGCGCTCATTCCGTATTCCCGGATCATGCTCTTGGCGATATCGGTGGCCCGGGCCAGGTCGTTGTGGGCGCCTGTGGAGATGTCGTCGAAAATGATCTCTTCCGCGGCCCTGCCGCCCAGGAGCGAGGCGATCTTGTTGAGCAGCTCCGTTTTTTTCATGAGGAAGCGGTCTTCCGTCGG
>CAYWTL010000136.1:0-3284 GCA_964460245.1 uncultured Syntrophaceae bacterium
ATCAGGACGAGGCCTCGCTGAATCCGGACGACATCGACCGTTACGGCATCATCGGATCCAGCGACCGGATGATGGGGATCTTCGAGACGATCAAGCGGGTCGCCCCGACCACGACGACGATCCTGATCACCGGGGAAACCGGAACCGGCAAGGAGCTGATTGCACGAGCCATTCACCGCAACAGCCCCCGGAAGAACAACCCTTTCATCAAGATCAACTGCGCTGCCATACCGGAGAACCTCATGGAGAGCGAACTTTTCGGGTACGAAAAGGGAGCCTTTACCGGCGCCGCCACAAAGAAGCAGGGACGGTTCGAACTGGCCCACAAGGGGACCCTGTTTCTCGATGAGGTGGGCGAACTGCCCAAGGACATGCAGGTCAAGCTTCTCCGGGTGATCCAGGAGCAGGAGTTCGAGCGGGTGGGGGGGCTGCAGACGATCAAAGTGGACGTTCGCCTCATCACGGCGACCAACCGGAATCTGCTGGAGGATGTCAAGGAAGGCCGCTTTCGGGAGGACCTGTATTACCGCCTCAACGTCATTCCCGCGCATTTGCCGGCCCTGCGGGAACGCAGGGAGGATGTCCCGGTCCTCATCGATTATTTCATCGAAAAGTTCAACAGGAAGCTGGACCGGTCGGTGAAGCGCGTCGACGACCGCGTGATGAATCTGCTGGTCCAGTACCGGTGGCCGGGAAACATCCGTGAACTCGAGAATCTTGTCGAACGGATGATCCTGATGGCGGGGGGAGAAACGATTGTCCCGGAGGATTTGCCCTCCGATTTGAAAACGACCATTGAACTGGACAAATCCGTACAACCCGACACTCGCGAAAAACCTTTCAAGGATATTATGAAGACGCACATGGAAGAGGTGGAAAAGCAAATGATCGTCAGCGTGCTGGCGGAATGCGGGAACAACGTGACGCGGGCGGCCAAACAGATGGGACTGAGCCGGAAAGGTCTCCAGTTGAAGATGACCAAATACAGGCTGCGCCGTTCGGAGCCGGATGGATAACCGCTTTTTTCCATCGTAAGGCTCCCTGCGCGTAATGGTTTACGCACTGCGAACTCCCCTACGCGGAAAATCCCCGCAAAAATCTCACCCAACCCCAGCAACGATCCCCATCAAAACGATTATTTATCATTAATATCGGCTGGATAAAAAAATCAGCCCGCAATGCCTTCATCTGGCACTGATCGTGAATATTTAATTATCAGACACTCGTGTTTCTTTGAAAAAGTCATATCGGGCAGCTCGTGCGGAATGACGGCCGGTTTCCAACAGAGTCGAAAGACATGGCTCCGGCGGGATTCGCCGCGCGACATGAAAACACGGGAAGTCAGGCCTCATAAAATACTGATCGATGATTCGAAGCGACGAAAAGGAGAATTCCATGAAGATGAAAACAACGGAGAAGAAAAGTCCGGTAAAGAAAAGCGCCACAAAGAAACTGTCGGCAAAAAAGAATCAGGATGTCGACCGTGCCTTTATCCTGATCCCCGATGCCGATCCGGATCAGTGGCGCAGGCGGCTCGACATCTTTTTCGATGAGAACGAGATCGGCCTCGACCACATCCAGTACATGAAAGAAATGGGCCGCGGGGATGTAGACTGCTACTACTTCTGCAGCGACCGACCCGAGTATTACGCCAGCGGGTATGAGATGCTCAACCTGTTTCCGGAGAAGGTGGAGGTCGGCGTCCGGATCAAAGCGAAGAAGTCGAAATCGCCGGAAACCCGCATGGGGGCCTTTACGATGGTCTATGAAAACACCGGCTGTTTCCGCTATGCACTGCCGGAGGAACCGACCATAGCGTCTTGACGGCTTTCGGTTGAATGGCTTGCGAGAGATGACCCCCTCCCCGGCCGGGGAGGGGGTTTTGTCATTTCTGCGGCTGGACGGCTTTCCGTAGCAGGAATTCCTGGAATGCCTTGTCGTGCTCGATGGAAAAGGACTCTTCGAAGCCCAGATCGGCATGCGTGGTGAAGAACCATTTCGTGGTCTGAAGGGCCGTGTCCGGCGCTTCCAGTATTTTCAGTCCGATTTCGATCGCCCGTTCCAGCAGATTGGCTCCTTCGACGATCTCATTGACCAGACCGATCCGGTAAGCCTCCTGAGCATCGATGATCTTTCCCGTGAGGCAGAGTTCGCGCGCCAGCCCGTCGCCGACAATCCATTTCAGCGGCGTGTAGAGCGTCGGCGACCCGAATTTGATTTCCGGATGTCCGAACGAGGCCTGCCCGGAACAGATGCGGACGTCGCAGAGCTTCGCCAGATCGAAGCCGCCGGCCAGCGCCTGGCCGTTGACGGCCGCGATGGTGGGCTTGGGAAAGCGCCAGAGGGCGCGATGATACTGCGAGGATGTCCGGTAAAGATCGAAGAAAAGTTCCGGCTTTCTGAACTCGCTGAGATCGAAGCCTGCCGTGAACGCCGTTCCGGCGCCGGTCAGGATCACCGCGCCGACGCCGTCGTGGTTTTTCCAGCGCTCCAGGCAGGCCATGAGTTCACGCCGCATGCGGATCGATATGGCGTTTCGCTTGTCCGGACGGTTCAGGGTGATGATGCCGATTCGGTCCGGCCGTTCCGCGACTTGTATCGTTTCGTAATCCATCGCGCGCCTCTTCGAAAAAAATCCCCTTCCGCGCCGCGTTCATCTGCGCATGGCGGAAGGGGATGACAATGCATTTAACCCAGACTGCTGAGGATGTCCCGGGCGATGATCACCCGCTGGATCTGGTTGGTGCCCTCGTAGATCGAGCAGATGCGGACATCGCGCGCATAGCGCTCCACGGGGAACTCCTTGGTGTAGCCGTAGCCGCCCAGGATCTGGATGGCGTTGTGGCAGGCGCGCTCGGCGGCCTCGGTGGCGAAGTATTTTGCCATGGAGGCTTGGCGCGCGAAGAAGCGGCCTCTCTCCTTCTGGTAGGCGGCGTTCATGAGGAGCAGCCGCGCCGCCTCCAGTTCCGTGTAGGACTCGACAATCATCCACTGGATCGCCTGGAACTCCGCAATGGACTGTTCGAACTGCCGTCTTTCCTTGGCGTAGCGCGCGGCGTACTCGATGGCCGCCTGTCCCACGCCCAGACCCAGGGAGCCGATGCCGATCCGGCCTCCGGCCAGTTCGCCAACGGCGGTCCGGAACCCGTCATTGGGCTTGCCCATGATGGCCGTCTTGGGGATCCGGCAGTCCTCGAAGATCAGTTCGTTGGTCGCCGAGGCGTGCTGCCCCATCTTGTGTTCGGCGCGGCCCACGGTGAAGCCTTTCGTGCCGTTTTCCACCA
>CAYWTL010000137.1:0-3277 GCA_964460245.1 uncultured Syntrophaceae bacterium
TTTCCAGGGCAATCTCCACCGTGATCAGGCCCAGGGCGCAGTAGGGCTCCAGAAGACCGGGCAGGGCGGCGCGAATCTCCCGAAGGTGCTTTTCGACGGTTCCGGCGTCGCCGCGCGATATGGGCCCGGTCAGGGCCCCGACGGTTCCCTTGGTTTCGATATTGCTCAGCGTGCCTTTCACGAGGGGCCAGAAAGCGCGAAGCGCATCTTCGCGTGTCAGCCCCAGCGTCCGGTAGGCTGTCTCCACCATGTGAATCAGCGCCGTGAGATAATTCGAGGCGATGCAGGCGGCGGCATGATACAGGGGCTTGTCCTGCTCCGGGACGAAGAAGGGGACTCCCTGCAGGTTCCGGACCATCGCGATGGCCCAATTCTTCAGCGCATCGTCTGCGGTGATGCCGAACGTGCTCCCCGGTATGCTGCGGATGGCGCCCTCCACATCGGCGAAGGACTGGATGGGATGAATGCTGCCGACTGCCGCGCCCGCCGCTCTTGCCGGCGCCAGGAGATCCAGCCCCCCGGCGCCGCTCATGTGGATGACCTTGTCTCCGGGCTCAACGGCCCCGCTCCCGGCGATCTCGGCGCAGACGGAGGCGATGGCGTCGTCCATGGTGGTGATGATGATGCAGTTGGCCCGTGCGGCGGCCTCCGCGGGGTTTGCGAACGATTCCCCTCCCGTGAAGGCTCTGCCTTTTTCGAGGGCGGCGGCGGACAGGTCCGACACCGCGGCGATCCGGTAGCCGGCGGATTTCAGCAAGTGGCCGACCGCCGTTCCCACTTTTCCCAGACCGAGGATGGCAATGCTCTCATTTGCGGCAGCATGACCCATCTTGGCTCCCATGACCTCCTTTCATGAAAAAAGCCTTCCGGACAAAAACCGGAAGGCCTGATGTCATGACCGGACTGGATGCTCGCACCCACCGTTCCGTCTCAGTCCGCACCGGATCCAAGCGTCAAGGCTTTTGTACCACGAATCCCGCACTTCCGTCAAACATAAAGATCCGACATCATGAAGCTCCATGGGAGAAAGACGGCTGTTCATTGAACCGGATACGGATCGAAGACGGATCTCATGTTGTAAACGGAGAAGGTTTTTACTATAGTGCCTTGCCGATATCCGGAAAGGTTTGAAGGTTGTTTCATGAAGCCGGTGGATTTGATGATTTTCGACCTGGACGGCACGCTGGTCGCTTCGGGGAGCGATATCGCGAAGTCCGTCAACCATACGCTGCGATCGCTGGGTCTGCCCGTACTTGAAACGCGGATCGTCCTCCGGTATGTCGGGGACGGGATTCGCAAACTCATCGAACGGTCTCTCGGGCCGGAGATGCAGGGGCGCCTCGACGAGGCGGTCGAAACCTTTTCGGAGCACTACCGCGAGCACATGCTGGACAGCACGGTTCTCTATCCCGGTGTTGTGGAGGCGCTGCATTATTTTAAGGACAAGAATAAAGTGATCCTGACCAACAAGCGGCACGTTTTTGCCCGCGCCATCAGCGACGGGCTCGGGATCACGGATTTCTTTGACGGGATTCTCGGCGCGGACAGCACGCCCTACGTCAAGCCGGATGCCCGTCTGGTCCATCCGCTGCTGGAGCGTTTCGGCGCTACAGCGGCGCGGACCGCGATGATCGGGGACGGCATCAACGACATCCTGCTTGCCCGGAATGCGGGAATCATGAGCTGTTGCTTTCTGGACGGGCTCACGGACCGGACGATCCTGACGCAAATGAATCCCGACTTGTGCTTTGAGCATTTTCAAGAACTGCCCCGTCTTTTCGCCTGACAAGCCATGCCGATCGATGTGATGAAACGAATCGAAAAAACGGTCGAAAAGCACCGGATGCTGAGTCCGCGCGACCGGGTTGTCGTCGGCGTTTCCGGAGGGCCGGATTCCATGGCCCTGCTGGCGGCATTGCGTCATCTTTCGGAAAAATACGAATTGACCCTGCTTTTGGCCCACGTCAACCACGGACTTCGGGGGACGCGGGCTGACGAGGAGGAGGCCTTTGTCCGCCGGTTCGCCGAGGGCGCCGGCCTGGTCTGCGAATTCCGGAGGCTGGACATGCCCTCCATCTGCCGGGAAGGGAAAAAATCCCTCGAAGAGGCGGCGCGTGAGCAAAGGCTCCATTTTTTCGAGCAGGTGAAGCGCCGTCATGGGGCCGGCAAGATCGCCCTCGGGCATCATCGCCGGGATCAGGCGGAAACCGTTTTGATGAATCTTTTCCGGGGCAGCGGAGCCGAGGGCCTGAAGGGGATGCTGCCGGTGCGCGAGGGCATCTACATTCGGCCGCTCATTGAACTTTCGAAGGATGAAATCATCCGGTTCCTGCAGGCGGAAGGCTTGCCCTTCATGATCGACGATTCGAACATGGAAACCCGCTACCTGCGCAACCGGATCCGGCATCGACTGCTGCCGGAATTGAAGGACGGCTACAATGCCCGCATCGAGGAAAACCTCTGCCGAACGGCGGAGATCATGAGGCTGGATGACGACTGCCTGCAGGCGGAAGTCCGCAGGATCTGTGACGACCGCCGGATTGTGCGGAGCGATCCAGCCGACCCGGAGATCCGGATCTGCATACCGGAACTGCTCCGCTTGCACGAAGCCCTTCAGAACCGGCTGATCAAGAATCTTCTGCTGAGATGCGCCGCAGTTCATCGGGGCGTCGGGCATCTTCACATTCAGACGGTCCGGGATTTCGTGGTCTCCCCGCATGCGAGCGGATCCCTGCATCTGCCGCTCCGCCTGGAGCTCAGGCGCGAGTACGACCAGGTCGTGATGGTTCGGCGGCGGCGCGTCCGCCGCGGCACATGCGCCGAACCCGGTGAACGAACGCTGCCCGATCCCGCGGAGAACAGCGTTTCCTCCGACTCCCTGGATGTCCCTGTGCCCGGTATCATCGATGTTCCGGGGCGACCCGTGCGCCTGCGCTTTTCCTTCACCGATCCCTCGGCCGTCCGCTTTGACTGCCCGCAGACCGTATTCATGGATTACGAACGCATCGCTCCGCCGCTGGCCCTCCGTTTCCCGCGGCCGGGGGACAGAATCCGGCCGCTGGGTCTGGGCGGCACGAAAAAGCTGAAAAGCGATTTCATCGACCGCAAAATCCCCCTTCGCACGCGCAGACGGACTCCGTTGATCGCGGATGCGCATTCCGTGCTCTGGGTCGTCGGCTCCGTGCTCAGCGACTGCGTGAAGATCACCGACGGGACGAAGAGAATCCTGAAAATAGAAATAATTTGAAATAATGCTCCGGTTCATGTAGAGAAAAAC
>CAYWTL010000138.1:0-3250 GCA_964460245.1 uncultured Syntrophaceae bacterium
TGAGCGTGCACAGTTTTCAGGTTTCGGCGGACGGCCGGATGGCGGGGGGACTTTTTCCCTGGCCCTCGGGCGGCATCGCCCAACTGCCGAACCAGTCATTGACCAGTCTGGGAAGCGGATGCTGGACGGGGCTTTCCCAGGACAACACCTACACATTCTGGATTTTCGACGAGGCCCACCGCAACCTGCGCATCACGAACGCCTCGGGGGGCCAGGAGCGCATGATCAACATCAGCAGCGCTCCCGGCATTGGCGGCTACGAGGTGTACCATCCCCGCTGGGGCAGCCATCCGCGAATCATGGCCATGACGGGGCCCTACAAGGTCGGGACAACTTCGAATCGCATCACCGGGGGGGGTGCCGAGGTGGAAGTCTACATCGGCCGCTTCGACGCCAACTACAGGATCGTCGAGTCCTGGCAGCAGGTCACGAAAAACAGCCGGGCGGATTTTTTCCCCGATGTGTGGATCAGTCAGTAATGACACGCTCAGGAGCTTCGGAAATCGACATGAAAGAGGAGCGGATATGCTGAAAGACAGGATCCGAATCGTCCCGCTTCCCATCGGGGGAGCGGATGACGCCGAGCGCCGGATCTTTTCGCCCAAAGGCGAGCTGGCCCAGATCGTCAACGGAACCACCGCCATTCGGCACCTGGTTTACTGGGATCTCGACTCTACCCGAAGCGGGCAGACGCGGGGCAGCCACTACCACCAAATCAAGACGGAGGCATGCTACGTGCTGACCGGCGAGGTGGAGGTGACCGTGGTGGACCGGGAAACAGCGGAACGGGAAGTGAGGACCGCCGGGGCCGGCGACCGCGTCACCGTGGAGCCCGGGGTGGCCCACAGCTTTCGATCCAAGGGCTATGCGCAGGTGCTGGAGCTCCTGCCGGATCCCTACGATCCGGCCGATACGATTCCCTTTCCGGTATAAGCCGCCCCGCCGACATGCACGGCACACGCGATGCGGCTCAGCACTGAAAAGGCAGCGTGTGATTCCCAGTAATTCATGAGGGTTGACACGCAAATGAAAATGCACTACAGGCGACCACGAGTCGGCACGCTTCCGGCGAAGCAGAGGAGTATCATGCCATGAACATTCGGGACACATTCGACGGCGTCTACAAGGACCTCACGGTCCTGGTGACGGGGCACACGGGCTTCAAGGGAACGTGGCTCAGCATGTGGCTGGATGTGCTGGGCGCACGCGTCATCGGATACAGCCTGGATCCGCCGACCATGCCGAATCACTTCGACCTGTCCGGCATGAAGGACCGCATGAAGGACATTCGGGCCGACATCATGGACCTGGGCAGGCTGACGGGCGTGCTGGAGGAGTACCAGCCGCAAGTCGTCTTTCACATGGCCGCGCAATCCATCGTCACGGAATCCTACGAGCGGCCGCGAGAAACCTTCGCAGCGAATTCCCTCGGTACGATCAACCTGCTGGAGGCCATGCGGACGGCACGTTCGGTCAGGGCGGCGATTTTCGTCACCAGCGACAAATGCTACCGGAACAAGGACTGGCTCTGGGGATACCGCGAGAACGACGACCTCGGCGGCGGAGACCCTTACAGCGCGAGCAAGGCCATGGCGGAAATCGCCGTCGAGGCTTACCGTGACGCCTTTTTCCCGGGGAACCGACGAGGAGAACACACCGCCGCCGTGGCGTCGGCGAGGGCGGGAAACGTTGTCGGCGGGGGAGACTGGGCCCGAAACCGTCTTCTGCCCGATATCATCCGCGCTTTGACGGAGGGCCGGCCGATCGACATTCGTAACCCCGAGGCGACCCGCCCATGGCAGTTTGTCCTTTCACCGCTCAGCGGGTACATGTGGCTTGGCGTGCAACTGATGCGGGAGGGCGCGCAATTCGCCGAACCCTGGAATTTCGGGCCGGTCGACCCGTCGAGCGACAGCGTGCGGCAGATTGTGGAAAAGGTCATCCGGCTATGGGGTTCGGGACGGTGGCGGGACATCAGTACAGGCCATGCGCCGCACGAAGCGCACTGGCTGACCCTTACTTGGGAAAAGGCGGCAGCCCGCCTCAAATGGCACCCCGTCTATGGGCTTCCGGAAGTCTTGTCCCGGACGGTCGAATGGTACCGAGAGTGGCACCGTCAGGGAGCCGCTGCCCAGATGTACGACTTCAGCGCGGAGCAGATCCGGGCGTACACGGAGTTTGCCGGCAGAAGAAAAATCAGATGGGCCTGTCCTGGATCCGACGACCGGAAAGACCTGCCATAAGCCCGATTCCAACAATCCCCAGCCCGTGCGGAAACGAAAAGATTCAAAAATCGCATCATGAAAAAAGTCAGCGTCGCCATTCCGGCATACAACCAGGCCCATTTCATCCGGCAGGCCCTGGACTCGGTTCTCGCCCAGGATTACCCGAACCTGGAAGTGATCGTCAGCGACAACGCCTCCACGGACAACACGCCGGAGGTCGTGCGGCCCTACCTTGCCGACTCCCGGGTGCGCTATTTCCGGAATCCCACCAATCTGGGAATGATCGGCAACTTCAAAAAGGCCCTCTACGAACATTCGACGGGGGAACTGGCCCAGCACCTCGACGGCGACGACTATCTGACCGATCCGCATTACATCTCGGAAGCCGTCGAGATGATCGAGCGCCACGGACTGATCATGGTCTTCGGCCGGACGAGATCCTTTTATGAGCGCGATCATGCCCTGGTTTCGGACAAGGTCAACAGCGACCTGCCCGCCGTCATGGACGGAAACTGGCTCTTCCTCAACTATTACAAGGGATACTCGCTCACATCCCTGAGCGTCGTACACGACCGGAAGCGGGCCATGGAGGTCGGTTTCTACGGCTACAACATCCGCAGCACCGACTGGGAAAACCTTCTGAAGCTCATGATCGGCCAGAAGGTGGGATTCATCAACCGGTTTGTCGGCGTCTGGCGGCGGCACGGGTCGAGCGTCACCTTCAAGCAAGACCTGGACGTGGACCTCCAGAACATCTCCTATATCGATTCCCCCTACCGGTACGCCCTCTCCATCGGTGCGTTTCCGCTGGAAACGCTGGTCCGCTGGCGGCGGCGGATGCTGAAACGGTACTTCGTCCAGATCCTCGTCCGGGCGCTCCTGATGCGGAACCGTGCGCACGAACAGGGCATCATCGACTATCTGAAGGCAAACGAAAAGGAGGTGTACCGCTCCATTCACCTGGATTTGCGCTACGCCGCCCTGCGCATGAGCATCCTCTGGAGCCGGCCCCTGACCTACCTGGT
>CAYWTL010000139.1:0-3201 GCA_964460245.1 uncultured Syntrophaceae bacterium
TCTACCAGATGAAGATGAACCTGCCCATCGCCACGGTCATCGGGATCGCCCTGATGGCCATCGCCATCTGGCTGGGGACCATCGTCCCGGTCCGCCTGAGCTTCGAGACCTGGCTCGTGATCCTCTTCATCTACATCATCATCGCCGCGGCCATTCCGGTGAACATTCTCTTGCAGCCCCGGGACTACCTGAACTCCTGGCTCCTCTACTTCGGCATCGCCATCGGGTTCATCGCCGCCTTCTTCACCTTCCACGCGATCGAGATCCCGGCCTACTCCACGTTCGCGCCCAACCTGATCGGAGGGAAGCCGACGCCCTTCTGGCCGGCCATTCCGCTGATCATCGCCTGCGGGTCCCTGTCCGGCTTCCACTCCCTGGTGGCCTCGGGCACCTCGTCCAAGCAGATCACGAAGGAGTCCGACGGCCTCTTCATCGGCTACGGTTCCATGTTCACGGAGGGATTCCTCTCCACGATCGTCATTTGCGGCATCGCGGGCTTCGGCTTCACGGCCCTGAAGAACGGGCACGCCGCCCAGGTGGCCGCCGACGCCGCCAAGGCCGCCGCCTCGGGCGCCGCCTTCACGGCCCCCGCCTTCGCCCTGACGCTGGACAACTGGGGCGAGTTATTCACCAAGGTGTCGTCGTCTCTGAAACTCGATCAGGCGAACCTTGTCGTCCAGACCTACGCCGACATGGTGGCGGCAAGCTTCCTGAACTTCCTGCCGACGAAAATGGTGAAGATCCTTGCCGGACTGTGGATCTCTGCCTTCGCGCTGACGACGCTGGACACGACGAACCGCATCGCCCGCTACTGCCTGGTGGAGATGATGGCCCCCGTGAAGGATTCGATCAAGGGACTCTACAGCGTCCTGACAAACCGCTGGATCGCCTCGCTCGTGCCGGCGGCCCTCGGGATCTACCTGGCCTGGAGCAAGCAGTTTACCATCGTCTGGCCGTCCTTCGGCGCCGCCAACCAGCTCATTGCCGCCATCGCCCTCATGACGGGGGCGGCCTATGTTTCCAAGAAGCTGAAGTCGAACTTCGCCGTCATGGCGGTCGTGCCGGCCTACCTGCTCTGGATCACGGTGACCTGCGCCATCGTCTGGTTCATGATCGTCGTCATGCCCGCCAACATCGCCAAGGCCCCGGGCCAGGGCTGGACGGTCCAGGTGATCATGGGGATCATGCTGATCCTGAACTTCCTCTTCATCTTCGACTTCATCAAGATGAGGAAGAAGGAGCAGCAGTAATCGCGTTGATTCCGGCGCTCTTATCCGCCTGTCCGGCAGGATGGGCGCCGCCTGGAAATCCGCATCACCGGGAAGCCCCGCCCGCGGGCGGGGCTTCCTTTTTATGGATGCCGCTTTCGTTTGCGCATCCGGCGTTATTTTTCCCGTGGAGAGGGGAGCCCGTTTTCCATTGCCGCGCTCGAAATCGAACAGGAAGCCATCATCCGTGATCCGCTTCTGCTGCCGGGTCTTCTCCGACATGGGCGCCCTGCAGCGGGAAAATCTTGTCTCGCTGACGTGCCTCGAGGCCCAGGAGCTGGAAAACATCTTCGCCCTGCTGCTGCTGGGGTCCTTCGTGGGGCTGCCCTCGCCGCCGAGCTTTCTGGCCGTGGAGCTGCTGCCTTTTATGGAGCGGGAGATCCAGGTTCTGCACCGGCGGGCGGAGGACGCCGGCGACATGCTGGCGGAGATTGCCGGCACCCTCGGAATCGACTGACGTGCGGATCCTCTTCTTTACAGGCAAGGGCGGCGTGGGGAAATCCACGCTGGCGGCGGCCGCCGCCTGGCAGCTTTCCCGGCATCACCGGGTGCTGGCCGTTTCCCTGGACCCCGCCCACAACCTGGGCGACGTCTTCGGCGTTTCCCTGGGGGACGGCAGGCGTAACTTCTCCGCGAACCTGCAGCTTCGGGAAGTCGACCTGAAGAAGCTGGCCCGGGACTATCTGGAGCAGGAAACCCGCGTCCTGTCCGAATCTTACCACTATCTCCGAACCCTGAACCTGGACCGGTACTTTTCGATCCTGAAATACTCCCCGGGCATCGAGGAATACGCACTGCTGACCAGCATCGAAAAGACGCTCCGCGAGGAAGGGGCCTTCGACTACATCGTCTTCGACACGCCGCCCACCGGTCTGACCCTGCGGTTCCTGGCCCTGCCCCAGGTGACCATGACCTGGATCGAGCGACTGACGGCCATCCGCCGGCAGATCCTGGACAAGCGGCACACGATTCAGAAGATCCGCGGCCCCCTGAGGGAAGGCGAGGAAAATCCGGAGGTCCGCCTGAAGTACGATGAAAAGGACGACGACATCCTCAAGCGCCTGCGGACCCTTGACGGAAATTACAAAGCCCTGAGCCGGACGCTCCAGGGAAAGGACTGCGGCGTCGTGGTGGTCTTCAATCCCGACCTCCTGTCGCTGCGGGAATCGGAGCGGCTCATCGAGGGGCTGCGGGAGCTGAAGCTGCCGCTGGCGCTCCTGATCGCCAACAAGGTCACCGAAGAAAACCGGCCCATTGCGGAGCGTGTTACCGGCGCACTGAAGCGCCAGGCCGGTGATGCCGTTCCCGCAACCTCGGTGGCCCTGAACCGGGACTTTATCCTCGGCGGGTCGGCGCCCCTTTACGGCATTGCCGAGGACCTGACGGTCCATCTGAAGGAAGGAAAAACGGAACATGTTTGAGTACGCGCACCTGGCGAAAGAGCCCCTCTTCTATCTCTTTCTTGCCTTCTCCTTCCTTCTGGGCGCCGGATACTTCTGGGGGAAGCGCGTCAACACCCGGATCTTCCGCAGCGCTTTTGGCGACCTGGTCAGCGTTGTCCAGCCGACGGACCAGACCTTCACCAACATCGGCGGCCTGATCGGATACCACGCCAAACTCGCCATGCCGAAAAAATCGCCCGTGGAGGGAGTGGAAGCCACCATCACCTTTCTGCCGAGGCACTCCTGGCTCTGGATGCCCGTCTCGAAGATCATCCGCAAATACGACCGCCTGTTCATCACCCTGCACCTTCGGCAGTCGCCTGGCGCCGAGGGACACCTGATCGAGGAAGGCTACAGCCGTTTCCGCGGGCCGAAGATCGCAAACGCCGACCGCCTGAAGCAGGAGACGCTGACCTGGGGAAAGAGCAGCTTCCTTCTCTATTACGGCAATGGAAAGATGCGCGACCGGTTGCGGACGCTCGCCGGCGGCT
>CAYWTL010000140.1:0-3191 GCA_964460245.1 uncultured Syntrophaceae bacterium
AATTCAACTGGGACCTGGTATGGTTCGGCGTGATGATGACCTACGTCATCGCCCTAGGCCAGTTCTTCCCGCCCATGGCCGTCAACCTCATGGTGAGTTGCCGGCTGACGGGCGCGACCATGGAGTCGACGGTGCGCTGGGTCCTCTGGCTGATCCTGTTCATGGCCCTTGGGCTCGTGGCCATGGTTTTCTTCCCCTCCCTGGTGCTCTGGCTACCCCAGGTTCTCGGCTTCATGTGAAGCAACATGCCCGGCTGGGCGGGTGCGATGGCTGAGGAACGCTTGACGGAAAGCGCGTTGCCGCCGCATAAATTGATTGACATGTCAATCAATTTATGCGTTAAAGATTCGCGTTCGGGAAAATCTGGAAGCGACAGGAACGCCAGAGGTCTTCATGCGAGGAAAACAAAAATCGGGTGGACCTTTCAGCAAGGGAAAGCCGGTTTCCCACAGTGTCGTCCGGCGCACTCCGGACTCGATGCCGGCGGACCGGATGGCGCTTGTGGTCCAGGGGATCGTCCGGCTGGACGGTGCCGGCACCCGGCACCCTGCTGCAGCACGATATCGATCTGAAGAGCGAGAGCAAGATCATGATCGGCGCGCGGGTGGAGCCCTTTCGGGCAGAGGAGCGCAGGGGGAGCATTCGGGCCGTCGAATTTTTCCGGTGCGTTGACTGATCCATGGATGCATTCCCGGTCATCGAGATCAATGCCGCGAAACGGGTCCTTCGGCTGAGGGGAGCGCTGAGCGGAAGCCTCGTGACCGGAACGGACAAGGTCCGCAGCGGATACGGAAACGGCGACTGCCTCTATTTCGACTTCCGCCACCGGGTCTTCGCGGTGGCGGACGGGACCGAGCGCTTTCCCTGGGCGTCGCGAGACATTCTGCGAAGGCTGTCCGATGCCCTGCAACAAGACGGCGTTCCCAGGACGGCGTCCGACTGGAGGGAATTGATCAACCGGCGTGTGTACGCGCGGCAGAAGTATCAGCACAATACCACGTTCAGTTGCGCGGCCGTGAGCGGTGACGGGGACGACATCGCCCTGACGGTGGCGCACGGCGGCGACAGCGTGGCGCTGCTGATGGATTCCGTCGGCGGCAGCGTTGTCTTTCAGACCGCGCGAAACATGGACTTCGCCGGTCGAAGCCCGGAGATCGTGGATGTGGTCGAATATCGCATTCGGGACCGGAACATCCGGTTGATCCTTTACAGCGACGGTTTCGACGATTTATTGCGCTTCTGCGTTCGCAGGTCCATTCTTTCCAGCCTGGGCGATGCAATTGCCGTCCTTCCCGTGGACCGGATCGGCGAGCGGATCCACCGGGTTCTGGAAGAAAATGCCGGCATGATCGAACACGACGACATTGCCTTCATGGCCCTGGATCCCTTTTGTCTGGCCGGCATCGGGGAAAAGCGCGTGCTGATCGGGGGCACGGAGCCCCACGAGGAGAAGCGCTTCCGGTCCTACCGTGAAAACGGCGAGGCGGACCACTGGATTCCCCACGAGGCGTGGACGACTGCCGCGGACACCTTCCTGAAGTCGGGGATCACCATTTCAAACTGATGGCGGACAAAGGCGGAGTTTCTGCCGGAAGGGACGCCTTCCGAAATGTCGCATCCCATCCAACGCCGAACTGGAACAACGAGAAACAGGTTTCCGGCCGGCATCTTCCCGATGCGGCAACATTTGCCCGGGTGAGGCATTTTGCGGCGGTCATTCTGAAAAAGATCGACCCTGGCGAAACGATTTCCCCCAGATCTGAAATCGCAATCAGGGAAGGACTGCGCGGGCTGACCCCGGTCCGGCTGAACCCAGGGGCGATCTGCAAGCATACGGCGGATGCCGGCAAATGTCTCGGCTGCCAAACCTATGTGAGAAAATGCCCGAACAGGGCCATCCATGCAACTGCAGGCGTGAAGATCTTTGTCGGCGCTTCCGGAGCGGTGCGATCCGCCGTCGAGGCCTTTCAATCCGGCCGCTTGAAAAAGCGTGTGTAAAGTTTTGGTTTCCTGCTCTACCGGCTGACCGCGAGTGTGGAGGCGGCGATGGCCGCCATGATCTTATAAAAATCCGTCGCGGCATGGGCCACGACCTTTTCCGCAAACACCCGCCCGAAATTCATGAGGTGCTTTTCCAAAGCCTCTTTCCGGAGTTTCTGCGCGAGCGCCTCGTTTTCCCGGTTTCCCTTCTTCACGGCTTCCAGTTCGTTGAAATACAGGTAGGCCATAAATTCAAACTCAACCGCGATATGATCGGGCGGCAGCTTGAAATCGTCGACCAGGTTCAACCCGGCCTCGTAATATAGTCTCGCGATTTCAAAGGTCGATTCCTGGAGCAGTTTTCCTTCCTGGTAAACGGATTCGAAAAGATAAACCAGGCGGGGTTTCGATGAAAAAAACATCCGGGTGTAGTCCTTTTCCAGTTCCAGCAGCAGGTCTTCAGCACTCTGAGCGGTTGCCTTGTATTTTCTTTCCAGGACCACGATCCGATCGGTCCAGGCGGCCTCCGGCTCGAGGATGCCGAGCGCTTCGCTCAATGGAGCCGTAAATTCCCTCGAGACCAGTTTTTCCATGAGGAGCTGATCGGGATAGTTGAACGCCTGCGCCAGGAGGTTGAAAAGCGCCGCCCTGGCCTGCAGATCGATCAAGCGATCGTCCGGTCCGGTCCGGTGTGTTGTTGTTTTTGAGTAGCTCATACGTTACCTTTAACAAATTCCTGCCGGATTGTCCACGGGCCGACAAAACCGGAAAACGGTCCGGCGGCACCGGAGAGCGCCGCCGGATTCCGGTTCATATTACGTTATTCCTTTTCCTTCCCGGCCTCTGTTTCAATGCGGGTTCTTCTCTCGCTGTACTTCCGGAAGCCGACAACAGCCAGCGCCGCGAGTGCCGGCACACCCAGTTCTCCATCCAGAGAGGCTTTGCCTTTGAGGGCCTTCTTCGCCACCTTCGGGTAGCCGAACGTCGTGGGATTTTTCTGAGCCAGAACGAACAGATGGGTTCCGCCATTTTCCTCATAGCCGTACAGTTTGAGTTTCTTCTCTTTGGCCATTTTCGAAGCCAGTTTCTTCATCGCTTCATATTCACCGAACTGCAGCGCGCCGGTGGGGCAAACCTCCACGCAGGCCGGTTTCTTATCGTCGCTGATCCGGTGAGCGCACATGCTGCACTTGACGATCTTCTTCGTATCC
>CAYWTL010000141.1:0-3024 GCA_964460245.1 uncultured Syntrophaceae bacterium
GTTCAAGGTTCAAGGTTCAAGGTTCAAGGTTCAAGGTTCAAGGTTCAAGGTTCAATCTTTAACTATACCCTTTTCCCTGAACCTTCAACCTTTAACCTTCAAACTTTAACCTTTCACCTTGAACCTTGCTCCTCGCACCCTGCACCTGAAAAAAGGTACCAGTCGGGCACGGCCCAAACGTTCTTCCGGACCTCGCCGATCTCCCTGCCGGGGTAGACGATGAGGCCGAGCGGCGACGATTTCCGGTGCGACTTCAAAAACGCCTCCAGGCTGCGGCCGTCGGTCGCGAAGGCCCGCTCCTGGCTCCTCGCCTCGATGGGGAGGATGCGGTCTCCCGCGGTCAGGAGGAAATCGATTTCCATGCCCGTGCTTGTCCGGTAAAAGTGCAGGTCCGGCTCCGCGGGCTGGAGCTGTTTCCATTTCAGCAGTTCGGAGAAGACCCAGCTTTCATAGGAAGGGGCCGCCCCGATGGCGGCGTCGCCGACGATCGCCCGGTTCAGGCCCGCGTCGGGGAAGAAGACCTTGGGGCTCTTGACCAGGCGCTTCCCGGCATCCTCGTAATAAGACGGCAGCAGGAAGCACTGGAACGTCATCACCATGAGGTGGATGTAGCGCTTCACCGTATTGACGGCGAGGCCCGTCTCTCGGGCCAGCTCGCTGATGGAAAGGATGCCCGAGGTCCGGGCGCACAGGAGCTTCTGTACGCGGGAGAAGGTGTCGAGGTCCGCCACCTGTCCGACGTCCGGGACGCCGCGCTCCAGGTAGGCCTTGCGGTAGTCCCGGAGCCATTGCATCCGCCCGGGGTCGTCCGGGATGCGCCAGACGGGCGGGTATCCGCCCCAGGCCTGGTGAAGGTCGCGGGCGCGGCACACTTCCCTGACCTTCGCGGGCGGCAGGAGGTCGAGGTCCCGGGCCGCGGCCGGCGGCATGTTCCGGGCCTGCCAGATCTTCGACAGCAGCGGCGCTTCGTCGCTCCCGGCCGCCTCGGCAAAGGAGAACGGGTACAGGTTGAAGAGGGAGCTTCGGCCGGCAAGGGTCGCGTGAAGGTTCGGCATCGTGTGCAGTTGGGACGAGCCGGTCAGCACGAAGAGGGTCTGCCGTTCTCCGCTCTTGCGCTGCCGCTCCAGGACGTACTTCAGGGGCTCGAGGATGGCCGGGATCTTCTGCACCTCGTCCAGGATGGCCAGAGGCCGGCTGATCGATTCGAGGATGGAGACGGCGGATTTGTGGAAACGCAAGCGCTCGTCGGGATCGTCGAAGGAGACGTAGGTGAAATCGAGCCCCAGCGTTTTCGGGAGCTGCGATTCGCAGAAGGTCGTCTTGCCGGTCTGGCTCGCACCGGTGAGGACGATGACGGACGCTTCCTGTCCGATCTGATCCCGGATGCGGCTTCCGATGTGGCGTTCGACGAGATCCATGATTTTACTTTGTCATACAGATTGCAAGATTGCAAGCTTTTTTTTCAAAGAAAATTGCATTTTTGCTTGCAAAACGGAATGAAGCGGACCGCGCCGCTCCTGGGGCCGCGGTCTTCCCAATCCGCTCCCTGGCGCCAAGCTCGTGCCAGACCCCTCTTGCGCCCGGCGGTTCGAACCTCCGGGTTTGCTTTTTGAGAAATCGTTTCATATCGATGTTTTGCATCTATTTGTTAAAGTACGATGTGAGGTAATATCGGCACGCGTGCTTCCCGTGGGGCGGAACTGAAAAAGGTGAAAATCGGCGGAAGCTCAGCCCATGTGGCGGTAGAGCAGGCGGCCCAGAAGGTTGAGCAGAGGGACGGGGAGCCTGTGGAATAGCTTTTTGTGGAGGGGGTGGACGCCCGGCGCGCTTTTCAGGAAGGCGCCTTTGCGCAGGTCGTAGCGGTAGTATTGGATGGGACGCTCCCGGGCGCCCCATCCCGCCTTGAACTGCAGGAGCCCCTCGTTTTCCGGCTCCGTCCGGCCGAAGCAGAGCGTCCGGCAGCCGTTTGCGCAGCTCCACCGAATGGCTTCCCACATGACGAGGTTGTTCGCCCGCAGGTTCTGGAAGGAACGGTTCGAGGCGCCGTACTTGTAGATCATCTCGTCGCCCCGGTGGAGGTAGACGTTGGCGGCGACTGCTTCGCCCCGGAAAGACGCGACCGCGACGAACCCCATGCCCCGGGAAAGGACGTGGTCGTACAGGTTGTCGAAGAAGTGCCGGGGCTGGGGGGGCAGTCCGTGGTCCCGGCGCGTCATCGCGTTGAGGCGGCGGAATTCCGCCAGGGCCTCCGGGGATGCCGAGATGGCGGTTTCGATCTTTTCCCTTTGCGCCTTTTTGATGTTCCGCCTCGTGGAGTCCCGCAGGCCTGCGAGGATTTTCTCCGTGCCGCCGGCCAGGTCGAGGATGTGGCCGTGGAACCGCTCCGAAGGCTCCTCGTTCTGAAGGAAGGCTTCGCCGCCCCGGATCTCGAGGTAGCTCCAGTGCCGCTTCCGGCCGAATTCGGCCGCCGCGTCGAACAGCTTCCGGAAATCAGCGGCGTCCGGCGCCAGCGGCTCGCAGTAGTCGGTGAAGGGGAGGCAGACGCCCCTCGCGCCGGTCAGCGGGCTTCGGACGTCCATGCAGGGGAGGACGGCTCGAAGGGAGTCCCCTGAGCGCAGCGTGAAGTAGACCGGTTCGTAGCCGTAGGACCTGCAGAGGGCGGCGGCCCAGGCGGAGGTGTGGAAGAACGACGCGCCGGGCAGCGGGGCGATCGCTTCGTCCCAGGATCGGAACTCTAAAGGGTTCAGAGGTTCAAGGTTCAAGGTGCAAGGAACAAGGTTCAAGGTACAAGGATCAAGGTGCAAGGATCAAGGTTAAAGGCGAGGGGGGAATTTGGTGGAAATTCCACCAAAGTTTGGTAAAATTTCCACCATTCACATGCATGCCTGAATCCACTCTTCCCTTCGGTAGCATGCCTCGATGAGGCAACGGGCATGTCATCCCTGATAGAAGGCCCTGACCTGGCCGGCGACGTAGGCGATCTGGTCCGGGGTCAGTTCGGCGAACATGGGCAGAGAGAGGTAC
>CAYWTL010000142.1:0-2972 GCA_964460245.1 uncultured Syntrophaceae bacterium
CGTCGGGATGCCGGGCTTTCAGGGACGGAATGGTCTCGTTGGTCCCGTTGTCGATAATGATGGCGTCGCATTCGATGTGGCCGAAGCATTTGGCAAGTGCATCGATGGTGGCATAAAAAATTTGCTTCGAATTTCCCTTCATGACGGATCGGGAGATCATGTTGGCGCGGCTGTTCTCCCCGGACAGGATGATGTCGTTCTTGGATAGGGCCGTCTGGTCCCCATCGGTCATGACCCGTTCCGTGATCAGCAGGACGCTGCCGGGACCGAGCGTCGCCTCGTTGATGCGGTTGGCCTCGTCCACACCGCCCATCTGGGTCAGCTCCATCTCCGCGTGGGCGCCTTCCGCAAGGAGGACTTTGGTCGTCGGATTCAGCGTTCGCCTTCCCCGCCCCGGTCCCGTGGCAAAATGTTTTTCCACATAGGTCACCTTCGCCTTCCTGCCGACATGAAACTCATGAATGCCCGCATGTCCTTCCGGCTCCAGGCCTCCGCAATGGATACCGCAACCCGCGATGATGGTCACATCCGAATTTTCACCAACGATGAAATGGTTGTAGACGACATCGTAAAGACCGGCCTGGCTCAGAATGACCGGAATGTGAACCGACTCGTTGACGGTCCCGGGTTTGATGGTCACGACAATGCCGTTCCCTTCCGGATTCGTCTCGATATCGATGTTTGCGGATACCTCGCGGGCAAGCAGCTTCCCGTTTTTCCGGATATTGTAGGCCCCCTTGGGAATTCCTTCGAGGTCCGCAACCGTCCTGAGCAATTTTTTATCTAAAGCATCGAACATCTTCCTCGCTCCCGCATACTCTGTAGTTGCAAATGCTCAAATCCGTCAGCATGGGCAGGGCATCTTTCAGATTCCCCACATAGGCCAGCTTCCCCCGGTTCAGCAGCAGGATGATGTCGGCTGCATCGAGAAATGCCCGATTGTGGCTGACCACGATAGTCGTGGTCTGATGCTCGTCCCTTTCCTTTTTCAGAAGCTGGACCATGGGACCGATGGTCCAGAGATCGATGCCCGTATCCGGTTCGTCATAAATCGCCAGTTTCGGGTTCCGGGCGATGGTCGTTGCCAGTTCGATCTTTTTGATCTCGCCGCCGGAAAGCTTGGAATCGACCGGTTTGTCCATAAAGGAGAGCGAACAGATGCCGACGCGGCGGATCAGCGCGAGCAGTTTCGTTTCGTCTTCGGTCCCGGAAGCCATGGCCAGCAGATCCCGGAAGGTCAGGCCCTTGAAACGAGCGGGCTGCTGAAAACTGTAACTGATTCCGCTCCTGGCGCGGTCGGTGATCGAAAGCTCCGTAATGTCTCTTCCTTCAAAAAGGATTTTGCCCGATGTGACCGGATTGATTCCCATGATCAGCTTGGCCAGCGTAGTCTTGCCGCTGCCGTTGGGACCGGTGATGGCATAGAATTTTCCCTTCTCGAAGGTAAAGTTGAAACGATCGACAATCGTCCGCGGCGATCCGCCGTCATTGCCGTCCGTATCGATTACGGAAAAACACAGATCCTTGATGTCCAGCATATGCCACCTCACAGAAAAATCGAGATTCAAGGTTCCTGCGGGATCGTCGAAGCGATGGATGAAAACCCCGGAGGGCACTCCTTATCATCAAAATTCCGATGAATGTCAACATCAAATTCCCTCTTCGGCCGCGGTTGAGAAGCTTTTTTCATGCCGATTCGGCATGAAGCGGTCGGTGCGGCCCTCATTCCTGTTTCCGTGACGGACGCGTTGCGGACAAGCGCATCTCCTCCAGATAGGACCGCCCCCCCGCGTAGTGTTCCCGGTAGTACTCTTCGGAAAGGGAATCCATCCGGATTTTCCTTCCCTTGCCGGGCGCATGGATGAACCACCCCTCCCCGGCATAAATGCCGACGTGAGAAACCGGACCCCCCCGGCCGAAGGAGAAAAAAACCAGATCGCCCTTGACCAGACGGTCCCTTTCTTTCGGGATTCCGGCATCGAATTGTTCCCGCGAGGTTCGGGGCAGATCCAGTCCGTTCACCTGATACACGGCCAGGGCAAACCCGCTGCAATCAAACCCGTTTTCCGGGCATGCCCCTCCCCAGAGGTAGGGGAGGCCGATGTATCGCCGCGCCGTCTTCACGAGTTCGTCGCGCAGATCGTCCGGCCCGGATCCCTCCCTTCTCGCTGCAGTGTATTCGCCCGGACCGATGATGCAGTAAGATTCGATCACGCCGGTGGACCGAAGCCGTTCGGCACGATTCCGGGCAGCCTCCCTTGACAGAAAATTGCCGAATTGCACCCTGTAAAGCCCGCTTTCGGCAACCCAGTAAGTGGCATTCAGACCCTTCTTTTGAAGGGTCTCCGCGAGGCCTGCGGCATTCTCGATTTTCGCGAAGGCGCCGGCCTGGATGGCATAGCCGAGTGTGGAAAACGCTTTCCGGGTCACGGTCTTGCGAGGTGCCTCCTCGCCCGACTTTACCGCCGCTGTTTTCGCACGATGATGCGCCCCGGTCACGCCGGTACAGCCCGAAGCGACGATTACGGCCAGTACGAGCAACGGCAGGGTGCGGCAGAATCTTTTGGATATCATGGACCGCGACGGCAGGCAATATCCATTGTCAATCCCGGCAGGGTTATGAATCGTTGCGGTTTGGCAACCCCATGATGCCGGAACCGGCGGCAAAACGATCGGGTGAGTTTTAATGGACCTGACTTGCGGCCCACGGACGCCTCTCGTCGGCAACATCGGAGTCCCCGGTCAGCGGTTGGTGCGACGATGCTGCAATTCCATCGGATCTTTCCGCACCGCCCGGCGATTGAACACGGTAAAGTTGGCGGTCGCCGCCCTGCTTACGTCCATGTTGAGGAAAACGCAAATCGTGCAAATCGGGACGGATCGAATCCGGCAAAACCCGGTGAATGACTAATCATCGCGCAGCAGTGTCACGGCCATGCCGTATACGGAGGCAAAAGCCTCGCTCGACTGGA
>CAYWTL010000143.1:0-2932 GCA_964460245.1 uncultured Syntrophaceae bacterium
AACTCCATCATCAACGGCGGCGGCTACGGGGCCTACGACGACAAGCTGAAGCTTCGCGCAAAATTGAACCTGGGCGACGACACCGCGAAGCAGCATTTGGAGGACACGCTGAAGGGGGGTGACTTCTACAACATCCCCGAACTGGTGGAGGTCCTGGTCAACGAATCCCCCGCGGCGCTGAACTGGATGATCGACGAGGGCGGCCTCAAGCTGCGCGACGTCCTGACGAGGGGCGGCGGGCACACGGCCTACCGTTGCCATTTTTCCGAAACCATGTGGGGGAAGGACTATACCGAGGCGCTCAAGAAGATCGCCGAGAAGCGCGGGGCAAAGATGGTTCTCGGCACCGAGGTCACCTGGATCTGGAGGAAGGATGCGGACCCGAAGAGCCCCGTCCTGGGGGTTGAGGTCAAAAGGGGCAGAAGGACGCTGAATCTCGCGGCCAAAAAAGCGCTTGTGCTCGCCTCCGGCGGCTTCGGCCGGGATATCAAGATGCGGATGGAACAATATCCCAAACTCACGGAAGCTTTCAACAGCACGAACCACAAAGGCGCGACGGGCGAGATGATCCGTTATGCCCAGGCCGTGGGCGCAGACGCCCTGCATCTGAATTTCATCCAGTTATACCCCTTTGCCGAGCCGGATACGGGCACGTTGGATACGCCTGCGGTGTTTCCCTTCAGCGGTCCGGGCCGCGGCGCCATTTATGTCAGCAAACAGGGGAAACGGTTTGTCAGCGAACTGGAGCGCCGTGACGTCTGCGCCTTTGCCCAGACCAACATGGGTGCGGACGCGAAGCCCACCTATACCATCTTCAGCGCCGCCATGGTCCCCCTGATGGGCTACAAGCCGGCGGAGCTGGATGCGGGCCTGAAGAAGGGCCGCTTCACCCAGGCGGCGTCGATCGGGGAACTGGCGAAGAAAATCGGCCTTCCCGAGGCGGCCCTGGTCGAAACGGTCAACAAGCACAACCAGTATCTGAAGGACGGAAAGGACCCCGACTTCAACAAGCCGATCACGAAGGCCATGCTTCCCCTGGACAAAGGGCCCTTCTACGCCGTGCCGCAGTGGCCGGCGGTGCACCACACGATGGGCGGCCTGCGGATCAACAAGAAAGCCCAGGTCATCGACCTCTTCGGCGCTGTCATCCCGAAGCTCTATGCGGCCGGAGAAGTGGCGGGCGGCGTGCACGGCTCGAACCGGCTGGGCACGAATGCCACGGCGGATTGCGTCGTCTTCGGGCGGGTCGCGGGAAAGAACGCCGCGGCCGAGAAAGTCTGAAATCGTTTCATCCTGCCTGATGCAAAAGGCGGGGCCGGAAAAGGCCCCGCCTTTCCTTTCTCTTCCCTGATCTCTTGCTTCCTCATTCGTCGGATTCCCAATTGCTCCCGACAAAAGCCATTTCACAATGCGGTCCTTCGGGAATCGACTTTTTTGGCCTGTCGCCCCACTGGAAAAGTTTTATCTGATGGTTTGATCCGGAACGGCATCCCGTATGGATACATTTTATTCAATGTAGCGGCAATACTGGATATTTATGATCCACTTCTTGGGCTGCCGGTAAACGAAAGAGGAACCTAAAAGACGCGGAGAACAGCAAATATTCGATATAAATCCGAAGCTTACGATTTCCAGATCCTTCCTGGCACGGCCTATGCTTTACAGAAAGTCAAAATCAAACCGGAAGGAGAGCAGGATCATGAAAAAATTAATGGTGGCTTTGATGGCAGGATTCGTCATGGCGGGAACGGCGGCAACCGTTTTTGCGTACGACCCCGGCTGGGGAAAGAATCAGGGCTGGAAAAAGGTTAAATGGGACGACAAGCGCTGGAAGCGCGAGCAGGTGGTGCGGTACCGGAACTGGGACTGGGACCGTCATGTGATGCACCCCTCGGTCCTTGATGCGCGCCCGGTCATCCATGTGCCCGCCCCTCCGCTGCCCGGCGTTCATTTCTTCTTCCCGGATGTGCGGATCCAAATTCATTAGGTTTGAAGCGACTGACGGCGGCGGCAAGCCCAAGAGGGGGCCGTGGAAACACGGTCCCTTCCCCATCCGGCGCATTCGATCCGGACGACGCCAAACGCCCGGGGAACGGAAACCGTTTCGCACCCCTGACCTTTTTGCACGAGCCGGCCGACCCTTCCCCGCAGAATCTTCCACCCAATCCGTCCCTTCAGCAATTTTTCGAAAAATACCCTTTGAACTCCCATCAAGAAAATAGTGGATTATTTTTTACATATTGATTAATAGATCAAACCCTGAAGCGCGCCCGGCGAGGCTGAGCCGCAGCATGACTCAAAAAAAGACAGGAGTTCTCATGAATCAACAAAATCCCGAAAACCGGTTCCGGGGGGCTTCCCGGTATGTCCTGGACGATGAACTGGCAAAAATCGTCAACGTTTCCATGGCCCTCGAAATGCCGCTGCTCCTGAAGGGGGAGCCTGGCACCGGCAAGACCATGCTGGCCTATGCCATTGCGGAGAGCCTGAAGATGCCCCTGATCGTCCTGAACGTGAAATCCAGCATGAAGCTGGTGGACGCCCTCTACCAGTACGATACGCTGACCCGCCTGAACGACAGCCGCTTCGGGGATTCCAGCCGCGACGTGAGCCGCATCGAGGATTACATCCGCATGGGCAAGATCGGTCAGGCCTTCGTCGCGGAGGAGCGGACCGTCCTGCTCATCGACGAGATCGACAAGGCGGACAGCGATTTCCAGGACGACATGCTCGATGTGCTCGACCAGATGCAGTTCGACATCATGGAGATCGACCGGACCGTCGCGGCGAAACACCGGCCGGTCATCGTCATCACCTCCAATGCGAAGAAGGACCTGTCCGACCCCTTCCTCGGCCGCTGCAATTTCCATCACATCGCCTTCCCCGACCCCGACATGATGCGGCTCATTCTGGGCGTGCACTTCCCGAACCT
>CAYWTL010000144.1:0-2929 GCA_964460245.1 uncultured Syntrophaceae bacterium
GCCGTGTCCGCTTCCGCGAAGGCGGTGATCAGGCGGCGGCACAGCGTGGTCTTGCCCGTGCCGACATCCCCCAGGACCACGTTGAGCCCCCGGCGGAGGCGGATGGCCAGCTCAAGCTGCTGCAGGCAGCGGATGTGCTTGGGGGACTGGTAGAAGAATTCGGGCTCGGGGGAGTTGGAGAAGGGCTCCCGGACCAGGTTCAGAATTTTGAAGTATTCCATGCCTCACATCAATTCCTGCTCTCCGGCTTTTCCCCCTCGGGCCTTCGGGCATCCTGCCTGTCCGATGCGGGAGGGGCGGCAGCCATCCCCTGCGGCGGCAGGATGGTGGGGGTGATGAAGATCAGGACCTCTTCCATGGACTCGCTGGTCCCGAGCGTTTTGAAGAGCCACCCCAGCCCGGGGATGCTCTTCAGCCAGGGGACGCCCGATTCCGCGCCGCCCGTGCGCTGCTTGGTCAGCCCGGAGATCACGATGGTCTCGCCGTCCTGGACGATCAGGGTGGTCTTCGTTTCCTTCTTGATGATGTAAGGATTGCCCAGGACGTTCCGGGTGTTGTCCACCTCGTTCTTCTTGACGAGGATGTCCATTTTCAGGTTCTTCTCGCCGATGACGTGGGGCTTGATCTCCAGCCGGAGCACGGCGTCCTCGAATTTGACGTCCTGCGTGATTCCCGTAGTCGAGGTGGCGGTGGACACGTAGGGGACCCGTTCGCCGTTTTCCGTGTAGGCGGTCTGGTTGTCCAGCGTCGTGATGGAGGGGCTGGAGAGGATGTTGATCTTGTTGTCCTGCTGAAGGGCGCTCAACTGCAGCTCCAGTACATTGCCGCCGATCGTTCCGAAGATGAGGCCGAGCGAACCGGGCAAGGCTGTCCCGATCGCGGCCGCCGGCAGGTTGACGCCGTAGCCCTGCCCGGCGATTCCCCTGTCGCCCTCGGCGGTCGGCGTGTACGCCCCCGCGAAGGGGCTGTAGGGGCCGGCGCCGGCCGTCCCGGCCGTCCCGGCGGTCGTGCCGCCCGGCGTCACGTAGAGGGTGTCGCGGCCGACGCGCCGGCCGTACATCCCCCCCCACTGGACGCCCAGGTTGCGCGCCGTGTCCTTCGTCGCCTCCACGATATTGGCCTTGATCAGGATCTGATGAGTGGGCTTGTCGATCTTCTCGATGATGGGGAGCATCTCCTCCAGGTCCTGCCGAATGGCGGAGATGATGAGGGAGTTGCTGTGTTCGTCCACCTTGATCGCCCCTTTGGGCTTGCCGTCCTTGTCCTTGGTCAGCATATCCTTGAGGTTATCCATGATCTTTTTGGGGTCGCCGTACTCGATCGGTATGACCACCGGAGGCAGCGGGTCTTCCATCCACTTCGTGTTCATCTCCAGGGTCTTTCGCTTCAGGTCCCGGTCCTGATCTTCCAGGGACATGACCCGAATGATGCTGCCGTCCCAGGGCTTCGGTTCATAGGTCAGCCCCTGGTTCCGCAGGATGCTGGTGAAGGCCTGGTCCCAGGGGACGGCGCGGAAGTCGACGCTGATCTCTCCCTTGACCTCGTTCTTGACCAGGATGTTCAGGCCGGCGGCCAGGGCCAGCGAGCGGAGAACCGCCTTCACGTCGGCCTGGCGCATCTTGAGGCTCACCTCGTTTTTGGGAAGCGCCCGGATGGCGGCAGCCGGCTTGCCCGCCGTTTCCGCCGGGCCGATCTTTGTGATCACATCCCGGATGTCGGAGCTCTGCGGCCTGCCCGCCGGGGAATGGCCCCGGGATGTCTCTTCCATGGTCTGCCATTTCTCGAAGAAGGGTTCCTTCTTCAGGGTTGTGCCGCCGGAGCAGCCGGCGGCGAAGCAGGCCCCGAGCAGGACCGCCGCGAAGCGGCACACGAGGGTTCCGAGTCTCCTGCGATTCAAGGTGTTTCCTCCATCGGTTTCACTCCTGCAGGGGAATATCAAAAGTCCGCCGGGTTTCCCGGTTGTACACGCTGATCCGCGACGGCGTGATGGCTTTGAGCACATAGTCTTCGACGTCCAGCGCGTCCCCCGTTCCGTATTCGTTCCCGTTAATGACGGCGATTCGCTTCCCTCCGCCTTCGACGAAGCCCGTGTAGTTGAACTGCGCTTTCGGCGTACCCGAGGCGGACATGCCCGGACCCTGCGCCGGTTCTTTGGCGGGCGCCCATTCCGCATAGATTCTTCTTTCATAAAACGGATCTTTTGTCCACGGTGCTTCCGCCCGCTTGATCATGTATGCGTCCACCGGCGACGGGCTGGCCGTCACGACGGAGGCGGTCATCTCAGCGATGAACGCGTTCAGGTCGGCGGACGCCTTCGCCGGATCGGCGGCGGCCGGTTTTTTTCGCCCGGCGGACAGAAAATCGTATGCCCCGTAGAGAATCGCAAGGACCATAACGCCTAAAATGATGATCTGTCTGGTTGTCAGCTTGGGCATGTTGTCGTCCACACAATATCCGTACGCATCAAGTCGAACCGCATCATCCCACCTGATCCAGTGCCAGACGAACGGTCAACCGGAATTCCATGATGTCCGGGTTCTGCCGGATCTCGATATCCTCGATGCGATCGAAGTAGGGCAGCTCGCCGAGGCCGATGAGGTACTTGCGGAAGTTCAGGAAATCCCCTTGGGCCGTGACGCGCACCAGCAGGAACGGAGAGTTCCCCGCCAGCGAATTCACGTCTGGGGACACCGAGAAGATTTCCATGCCCGCCTTCTGCCCGATCCGCCTGAATACGGTCGGCGCCGTGCCGATCAGATCGCGTGAGAGTTTTCCCTTGTCCGGCGTGGGCAGGACCGCGGCCGGCGCATGGCGGCCCTTCGCCTTCAGCGTTTGGTAGAGGGGCAGGAGGCTCTTCTGTTCGTCCATCTGGACCTTGGCATCCCGAATCTGCCGGTCCAGGCCGGAGATGGACCCGTACAGGGGCAGG
>CAYWTL010000145.1:0-2883 GCA_964460245.1 uncultured Syntrophaceae bacterium
GCTCCAGCGCCTCCAGCTCCAGCACGCGCTCCTGCAGCGCCTCCAGCTCCGCGACGAGCTGCTTCTTGGTCTTGTTCATCGGCTTCATCTTCGGCCTCTTTATTTTTCAGCGGCTGAAAATTGCATGGGAAGTGAATTTGAATGTAAGGTTGTTGCGAATAATTGTCAACTTCAAATTCAGATTGAAGAATATTGGTCCTTAGAGGGTTTCGTCAAACATGAATTGAGGATCCGGGCCACCTGAATATCGACCTCGATGCCTTCCAGCGGATCGGCGGGTGGTAAAACACCGAGCGCGACACCCTCCCTCCACATGGAGGCAAAGAGCTTTCGGGACTGCTCGTGGGAGAGGCGCCCGCGGTTGCGAATGAAGTCACTTTCAAAATTTTCCAGTATTTCCGGGTTTTCGATCATATCGAAATCATATCAGACAATATCGTCGAGGTCACGCAGATTCCGCCGATCTCCGCTTGACAGTGCATCAGTCTGCATCTAAAAGGAATGCATGCCTTTTCAAGACCTGCTCGACAAGCTGATCTCAAAATTGCCTGGACCGATCAGCCTTGCGGTCCTTCTCTCCATCCTCGTCGCCGGCCTGTGGCCCTTCAACTTTTTCCCGAAAAACCGGGTGGACTGGCTGCCCGACCGGGACGGCGTCCGCTTCCACGGCCAGGGCATCGTCACGGGCCCCGTCATCGATCAGAAACAATGGCAGCGGCTCTTTCGGGAAAGGGCGATCACCCTCGAGATCCGGCTGCGCCCCGAACTGGAGACGGCCAGTGCACCGTGCATCGTCACACTTTACGATGGGAAAACCCCGGATTTGTTCACTCTCAGACAGTGGCGCAGCCACCTGGTGGTCTGGAGCCGGGCGGACGACCCGGCCGACCGCAAGAGGGGTGCGCCGTTTCAGGAAATCGGCCTCCGCGACGCGCTCCCCAAGGGGCAGGATGCGTTCATCGCCATCGCCTCGGACCGGAGCGGCACCGCCGTTTACGTGAACGGGGGTCCGGCGAAGGCCTTCCCGCGCCGCTCCCTGCTGGCCGCCGCGCCGGCGGGCGACGCGCGCCTGATCCTCGGCAATTCTTCATCCGGCGAGGGCCACTGGACCGGCGACATCGCGGGCCTTGCCGTTTACAACCGCGTTCTCGCGCCGGCGGAGGCAACCCGTGATTACGAGGCCTGGCAGCGGAACGACTCCTTCTCGATTCGGCAGCAGGCCGGGCTCGTCGCCCTGTACCCCTTCTACGAGCGGCAGGGGGAAACGGTCCGGAATGCGGCCAACCCGGACGAGGCGCTGAGCATGCCGGACATGTTCAGACCCTTGAAGCGGAGAACCCTCGAACCGCCGGCTCCCGATCTCCGCCTGAACCAGTCCTTTTATCAGGATGTTGCCGTCAACATCCTCGGCTTCATCCCGGCGGGGTTCTTCTTTTCCGCTTTTCTTGTCAAGGCAACGCGAAAGAGCAAAGCGGTGGTTTATCTGGTCGCCTTGCTTCTCGGTGTGGGGCTCAGCCTGCTCATCGAGATTTCCCAGGCCTGGCTCCCGATGCGGGACTCTTCCCTGGTCGATGTTGCCTGCAATGCGGCCGGGACGGTCCTGGGCGTCGTTTTTTTTCAGGGATTCAAATGGAGATGCGGTTGCAGCAAAAGGGAATGAGGGACTTTAAGCTTGCATCGGGTTGCAACTGTGGGTGGTGATGAGGTCAAACGCCAGTTTCATCGGGTTGTGCCGTTGCAATGTGACCGGAAAATGCATCCGGTTCATGGATTCACGGATTCAGGGCTCAGCAGGAGCAAATTTAGTGACTGTATGAGTCCACCAACAGAATTTCTGGTCGTCTTAACATTTGGGACATACAACTTTATGAATTGAATGTATTCGGATGTCCGGGTGTACTTGCCATACCATCCATTGTAAATTTCACAGGATACGCCGGAAGAGACAATTCCGGCATGTACCCATTTTCCGTCAACCTGTAAAACTGCCGGTCCTCCGCTGTCTCCAGTGCACGCATCCTTTCCTTCGTAATATCCTGCACAAAACTGGGAGGGGATAATCGGGTCTGTATAAATATAATCACAATAACTGTCCGCAACGACCGGAAGGTTTACTTGCCGTAATTTTGTCGGATAGTACCAGACGGTTGCCGTATCGGCCAAACCCCATCCGAGAACAGTGACCACTCTGCCGAGCAAAGAAGGGGGGGTGTCATCCCTGGACTGTCCGGAGAAAAGAGAGATTGTTGGCGCATAGGATGGATAGCTCAATTCAATCAGTGCGATATCGTGATAGGAGGTGCTCTCGAACTGAGGGTGGATTTTAATTGATTTCACAGGGGTACGACTTCCGGTGAAAGAAGTCAGATCATAGGCTCCAACAGCAACCTCTATGTCTTTGGCTGACCACCCCTGAACGCAATGAGCAGCGGTTAAAACCCAGGTCTTGTCGATAAGGACACCGCTGCAAAATTGAGCAGAATACGTATCTGGCTCGTCGGACCAGAGTATCGCGGCTATCCACGGCCAGGCTCCCGGCGCGGCTTCCACGCCACCCAAAATCTTGGGCGACTCGGCAATAGGTGCGAAGGGAATCGATTTGCTGTCGGCTGCAAAGGCTGCGTGGGAAAAACACACAAGCAAGAAAAAAAGTACCCGGATCGTCATGTTTCGCTCCTCTGTTTTCTCGCAGAAGATCCACCGCACCCCCGCATCTGCATCGTGGCTGAGCCATACAGGAATTTGGTTCCACAGGATCACCCAATCAAAATGACAGGTTTTCAGCCGGACGAATGGCTCCAAAGCCGGCGGATCAACTGCTGTGGAATGCGGCTGCGAATGAAGCGCATCATGCCTGGATTCGAAAGCCATCGGAAAGCCGGG
>CAYWTL010000146.1:0-2809 GCA_964460245.1 uncultured Syntrophaceae bacterium
CAGATGTGCTATGCGAAGTTTTCTGCAAGATTCTTCTTGACTCGCTCTAATAGAATGTTGCATTCTGGGGTGGGAGAAGAAGGGAAATCAACCGGATGACGAGTATCCGCGCGGGGGTTTTCGTTCGAAGTAGTCCTTTAAGTCCGCGATCCATTCCGGCAATAGCTGTTCCAAGTCCCCAGGCTGATCCTGCGAGACATATTCGCGTTCCCTTTTGTCTGAGTATTGTTCTTTGATCCGGTCCATTGTGTTGTCATATGAGAGTAGTCACGGGGCTTAATAAACCTTCCGGTTTCAGCAGGCCCGATTGATTCGTTACAAAAGCGAGGTCAATAGCACGGGGAATCGGCCCAAGCTGGATCATTGACGGGTACTCGATACTCACGGTCGTCTGAGACGAGGGACGGCACCACAGTTACGGAATCGGGTAGCCGCCATCCATTACGGAGACCGCAAGGCAGAATTGCTGGCCGACGGCGGCCGATTTGTGATAGGATGTCTGTGACAAGCTGACCGCGGTGCCCTGAGGCCCGGTGTTTCCGCTGTCTCTGTCCGAGCGGGGAGTCATCATGTTTGGAACATCGAAGTCTGCAGAAATGAAGATGACAGGAAGCATGAAGGCCTATGACTGAAGAAACCGCTCCATTCGCCTACAGCCTCGCAAAACCAACGAGCCTGGCCACGTTCTGGATCGTCATCGCTACCTACTCGCTTTCTTCCAATGCATTGGCAGAATCCACTGGGATCGGCCCCGGTTCTTCGGCACTGGCCCCGGAGGCGTCCCCGGACGTTCGACAGAGCTGGGAGGATGACTATGCCAGTCTGAAGGCCGCCTTGAGCGGCCGGGACAACCGCTATGCCCTGCTCAGAACGGGCGACGAACGCAAGGATGTCGCCCATATCCAATCCCTCTTGTGGGAGAGCGACCGAACTCCGGCGGACGTCGCGCTACGCCGCACCGCGGCCTTGCTGCAGCACTTGAAGAGTATGCCTGAGGCGCCCCATCTCGGGGCCTTGGAAGAGCAATTGGCTGCCGCCAAATCCAGGAACAGCGAGGCTGCGGATGACAAAGAGACTTACCTGGCCACGCGTGCGATCGGCCGGGCCGTGGCCTTGGCCAACCCGCTGCTGGATTTCGACCAGTTGATCTTCAATCGCTGGTCGAGCCGCTACGGGCATGTACAGGAGGCTTGGGCGAGTTCCGTACTCGAGGATGGTGGTCTCTACATTCTGTCAGGGCTCAAGACCGGCCCCGTCACAGTGCGCAATCTGCTGGAAAATTCGCGTTTCGAAAACGGCCCGTTCCAGGGCCGAAGAATCCTGGAGGTCAGCAAAATCGTCCGGTCCTTTGACCTTTCTTTTGATGGCAGGAAAGTGGTTTTTGCCTGGCTCCAGCCATCGCCGCGGGCCTTGAAGATCGTGAGTGTTAACGTGGATGGCTCGAATCTAAGCCAGTTGACGGACGGCAGTTTTGATGACCTGGATCCGGTCTGGCTGCCCAACGGCCGGATCGTGTTCGTCTCCACTCGCGTCAAACTGACGGTCCGCTGCAACTTCGGCCCTGCCACCCCGCAGGCCGTCATGCACTCGATGAAAGCCGACGGCACGGATCAGGTGCAGATCAGCTTCCACGAGACCAACGAACGGTATCCGAGTGTGGACAACGATGGGCGGCTTATTTACATGCGCTGGGACTATATTGACCGCGACTTCTCCGCCGCGCATCACCTGTGGGTGTGTAACCCCGACGGGCGCGACCCGCGCTCGCCCCACGGCAATTATCCGGAACCGACCATCTGCGGCGACCAGCCCCGGGATGGAAGAGGGGACCGGCCGTTTGCGGAGTACTTCATGCGGGCCGTGCCCGGCTCTCCAAAATACATGGCCATCGCCTCCACGCACCATGCGCCGCCCTATGGGATCCCCATCCTGATCGATCCCACAGTACGGGATGACAACCAGGTCTCGCAGGTGAAAGTCATCGTGCCCCAGGGCCTCCCTTTTCCCAGTGAGTGCGGCCGTTACTCGAAGCGCGGTCTTTATCAGGGGATCTCGTTTGTGCGGATCAAAAACGATTGCGCGTACTTTGATCCCTGGCCCCTGAGCGAGATGTTCTATCTGGTCCCGTGGGGACCGATCGAAGGCGGACGCGGCGGCCTGCAGGAGGAGTACACCAAGGTGCCTATGAAGCTCTATCTACTGGATGCCTTCGGCAATCGCGAACTGCTGAGCGACTGCAATCTGGCCGGCGGGGGCTACTATTTGGCGGCACGCCCCTTGCGACCCCGTCCCTTGCCTGCGGTCATCCCCACCGCCACCTTTCAAGGAGAGCGGGCGGGCCTGCCGGAGCACACGCGGGCCACGATCATGGTGGCCGATGTCCGTCGCACAGATCGCCCGTGGCCGCCGGGCGTGAACATCAAGAGGATGCGCCTGGTGCAACTCTTTCCGCGGCCGTGGACCTCGCCGAACGTGGAGAAGCCCTTCACGGGCTGGAGTGAGGGTGGAATCTGCCGCGCCTCCCTGGGCACGGTCCCCATCGAGGCAGACGGCAGTGTCTATTGCGAAGCACCGGTCAATAAGGCTTTGCTCTTTCAGTTGCTGGACGAAAGGGGCATGGCCGTGCAGACGATGAGATCACTCACCTACGTTCATCCCGGCGAGCAGCTTTCCTGTGCCGGCTGCCACGAAGACAAATGGGAGGCGGTGCGACCGCCTTCGGCTGTCCCCCTGGCCGCGCGCCGTCCTCCTTCCCCTCTTGAGCCGGAGGCCGGTGGGCCGGCTCCTATGACCTTCGGATTGGTGCGGC
>CAYWTL010000147.1:0-2749 GCA_964460245.1 uncultured Syntrophaceae bacterium
TTCCACCACTTCCGCCCGGGCGGTGATCGTGTCCCCGAAGCGGACCGGCGCCAGAAAGCTCAGCGACTGCCGCATGTAGATCGTTCCCGGCCCGGGAAGCTGCATCCCCAGAATGCTCGAGATGAAGCCCGCCGTCAGCATGCCGTGGGCGATCCGGGACTTGAAGAAGGTGCCCTTCGCGTAGGCCTCGTTGAGATGGGCGGGGTTCAAATCCCCCGTGATCCCGGCGTAGAGATAAACGTCTGTTTCGGTTACGGTCTTCGAAAATTCGGCGGCGTCGCCCACCCGAATCTGCTCGATTGACTTTCCTGCCATGCGTTCATGCCTCCTTGTTGTTCTTTGGTTTCAGAACCAGCAGCGGTGACTCCAGATCTCTTCCTTCAGCTCCTTCATGTCGCTCTTCAGCATCAGGTACATGCCGGCGTTCTGAATGGCGATCCCCCCCTGGTAGGCCAGGGCGGTGACCACCGTGATCTCGCCGTCCGTGAACTCGCGGGGCACGCCGCTGTAGAGCCGCATCACGCCGATCACCTTCTCCTTTGACTGAATGGGCACGCTCAGGATGGTGACGATGCCCTCCTCCTTCTTCTCGTCCTTGTACTGGACGCCCTTGTCCATTGAGGCGTCCCGGACCACCACCGGCTTTCCCTTCAGGGCCTCGGCAATGCTCTTCTCCGCGGAGATCGGCCCCTTCTTGAGGTACTTGTCGCTCAGCCCGCAGCTGGCCACGAGCTTCAGGGTGTTGTCCGCCTCGTCCAGCAGGCGGATCGAGACCGCCTTGACCCCCATGGCTTCGGCAACGCTGCAGGTCAGGGTCTGAAGGATCTCCTTGACGTCCAGGCTGGAGATGACGTCGGTGGCTACGTCCAGAAAGATCTGGGCGTTCTTCCGCATCCCCTCGACCAGGCGCGCGTGCTCGATCGCCATGCCCCCCTGCTCGGCCAGCACCGTCAGGAACTCGATCTCCGGCTTGGAAAAATCCCTCGCCTCGGCCGTGTACAGGGCCAGGGTGCCGATGAACCGATCCTGCACCTTGACCGGAACCACCAGCACGGACACAATCCCTTCGGCCTTCTTCTGCTCCCGGTTTTCCGCCCGGGGGTCGGAAGCGGCGTCGCGGTAATGGATGTAGCCCTTCTTCATGAGCTCGGCGATCTGCGTTTTCACGTGCTTCAAACCGGCGTGGGTGTAGCCCTTCGAAAGCCCCTTCTCGGCGACCGGGACATACATCCCCTGCGCCTCGTCCAGAAGGAACAGGCAGGCCGCCTTGGCCTCCATGGTCTCGACGGCGCTCCGGACGATCAGCTTGAGGATCTCATCCCGTCCGGCGGCCGTTCCCAGCGCCCGGCTGATTTTCGCAATGGCCCTGAAATATTCGCTTTGCTTTGGCATGATGACGTTTCTCCTGTATTATATGGTTTCTGAAATCAGTTGCGTCAGGGACGGCTTCCCCCGGGCGGCAACTTTCTTTTCGGCGGCCTTTTCCTGCGGGGCCGGCGCCACGGCATCCGCTTTCTTTCGAACGGTCCGCGCCTTGCGCACCTTTACCGCCGGCTTTTTCCCGGCCGCCGGACGCACTGCCGCTTCCGCCTTCGGCTCGTCCCGCTCCATCAGCCACCGGGCGATCTTGGGGGCAAACTCCCGCTGGCACTTGGAGCTGACGTAGATGCCGATATGTCCGGTGTCCAGGTTGATGTCCTCCGTGTCCTTGCTTCCCACGTTTCGGGTCAACAGTTCGCAGGCGGCCGGCGGGACCAGGTGATCGTACATGCCGTAGAAGTTCAGGACGGGCATGGTGATCCGCTTGAGGTCGACCCGCTTGCCCCCCAGCTCCAGCTTGCTCTGAATGAGGAGGTTCTTCTTGTAGCAGTCGTTGATGAACTGCCGGAAGGTCTCCCCGGGGACGTCCGGGCTGTCGAAGATCCACTTCTCCATGCGGACGAAGTTCTCCACGAAGGGCTTGTTGTCCACATTCTCCAGGAAACCGACGTACTTGTCGATCATCAGGCGGGCCGGGTTCAGCAGCAGAAAGCCCAGGTTCATCAGGTCCGCCGGGATGTTCCCGAAGGTGTCGACCATCCGGTCCGCATCGATGGACTTCATCCAGATGTGCAGCAGGCCCGTGTCCGTGTCGAAGTTGGTCGGCGTCACCGTCGTGATCAGGTTCTTGATCTTCTCGGGGTGAAGGGCGGAGTACATGACGCAGAACGATCCCCCCATGCAGATCCCCATCAGGTTGATCTTGGGAAGGTTGTGCTTTCGCCGAATAAAATCGACGCAGTGATCGATGTAGCCGTTGACGTGGTCGTCGATGGTGAGGTACCGGTCCTTCCGCGTGGGGTAGCCCCAGTCGATCATGTACAGGTCGATGCCGTCCCGAATGAAATTCTTGACCACGCTCCGGTCCGGCTGCAAGTCCAGCATCGTCTCCCGGTTGATCAGGGCGTAGACGACCAGAAGCGGGGTCTTCAGCTTCGCCTCCCCCTCGAGGCGGTAGTGCTTCAGCTTGACGCGGTCCTCCTCGTAGACGACGTCGTAGGGCGTCACGGCGATGTCCGTCGACAGCTCGCTGAGCAGCACCTCCGACGCCTTCGTCGCCCGGGCCTGCGCCTTCTCCGCGTCCTCGGCCAGGCTGGACAGTATCAGGTCAAGGGGAATTTTGGGCTGATCCATAGCGCTTGATCTCCTTTCCGGGTATCCGGCCCGAATCAGGCCGGGTTCACCTGCCGCTCCAGCTCCCGGACCCGCT
>CAYWTL010000148.1:0-2665 GCA_964460245.1 uncultured Syntrophaceae bacterium
GGCGATCGTCATGCAGTTGTGTCTGGGCACGGTTTACGCCTGGTCGGTCTTCAAGCTGCCGCTGATGAAGGCCCACGGCTGGAGCGATTTTTCCGTGTCGGCCACGATGATGATCCTCATGGCGGTCATCGGCGTGTCCGCGGCTTTTGGCGGCACGCTCGTGGACAAGAAAGGCCCCCGTTTCGTGGCCACCATCGGCGGCATCCTCTTCGGAGCGGGCGTGCTGATTGCGGGTCTGGCGGACCAGATCGGCAGTCTCTTCCTTCTCTACTTGGGATTCGGGATCATCGGCGGTCTGGGCAACGGCTTCGGCTACGTGACCCCCATTGCCACGCTGATCCGCTGGTTTCCGGATAAACGCGGTCTGATCACCGGTCTCGCCGTGATGGGATTCGGGGCAGGCGCTTTCTTCATGGGCAAGATCGCCCCCGGCATGGTCAATGACATGGGCGTTGCCAACACGTTTTACATCTGGGGCGTGATTTTTCTGATTGTCGTGACGGGAGCGGCGCAATTCTACAAAAACCCTCCCGCCGGTTGGCTGCCTTCCGGTTGGACGCCTCCGGCGACGTCGGTGTCCGCGGCCGATTCCTTCACCTTCGATGAAGCCGTCAAAAGACCCCAGTGGTGGATGCTTTGGGGCATGCTCTTTCTGAACGTATCGGCGGGACTCGGCCTCATCTCGCAGTTGTCTCCCCTGGCGCAGGTGGTCGTCAAGAACGCGACGCCCGGCATCAGCCCGGCGGAACTTGCCGTGCAGGGCGGCACGATCCTCGCCGTCGCCTCCATTTTCAACGGGCTGGGTCGGCTTTTCTGGGCATCCCTCTCCGACAAGATCGGCCGGAAGATGGTCTTCATGGTCATGTTCATCTCCCAGGCCGCCCTGTATGTCGTTCTGCCGCAGATCGGCAATGTGATGCTCTTTACCGTGATTGCCTGTTACCTGCTTGCCTGCTACGGCGGTGGCTTCGCCACGATGCCCCCGTTTACGGCGGATTCATTCGGACCGGGCTACATCGGCAAGGTCTACGGCATGATGCTGACTGCTTGGGCCTGCGCGGGCGTCGTGGGTCCCTTTGTTTTCTCAAAGATTCCCGGCATGGCCCTGTATGTGGCGGCCGGGCTTCTGATCGCCGGTTTTGTCATTGCCATCAGTTTCACCCGCCCGGCTCCGAAGGGCGCCAAGGCGTAGCGACCGGCGCCAAGTTTCCGGTTATTCAAGCAGAAAAGGCGGGCCATAAGCACGCCTTTTCTGCTTTCAAAAGTGTTTTCCTTCTGCTTTATGCCGCTTCCACCTTGACCGCGCAGACCTTGTATTCCGGGATCTTGCCGATGGGGTCCAGAGCCGGGTTGGTCAGCAGGTTGACGGCCGCTTCGTGGAAGTGAAAGTTCATAAAGATCGTTCCCTTTGCGGACCGCTCGGTAAGCCGGGCCTTGGCCGAAACGGTTCCCCGTCGGGAGGTGACTTTCACGAACTGTCCCTCCTCGATGCTGAGCCGCCGGGCGTCGGTCGGGTTGATTTCGACGAGGCTTTCCGGGCATCGCTCCGAGGGGCCCTGGGCCATGCGGGTCATCGTGCCCGTGTGATAATGGTAGAGGACGCGGCCGGTCGTGAGGATCATCGGGTAGGCATCGTCGGGAAGCTCCGCGGGCGGGATGTATTCGATGGCGTGAAAAAGTCCCTGGCCCCTGCTGAATCGGTCCCGATGCAGGAATTTCGTTCCCGGATGGCTGGCATTCGGGCAGGGCCACTGAAGCCCTTCCTTTTCGATCCGCTCGTAGGTGATGCCGCCGTAGCTCGGGGTGACCCGGCGGATCTCGTTCATGATTTCTTCCGCCGAAGCGTAATTCATGGGATAGCCCATCCGTCCCGACAGATCGGTGATGATCTCCCAATCCGACCTGGCCAGACCGGGGGCTTCGACGGCCTTACGGACCCGTTGCACGCGTCGTTCCGTGTTGGTGAAGGTCCCGTCCTTTTCGGCGAAGCAGGCGGAGGGAAGCACGACATCGGCCAATCTCGCGGTTTCCGTAAGGAAAATGTCCTGGACCACAAGGATGTCCAAGTGCTTCAACGATTCCTTCACATGGGACAGGTCCGGATCGCTGAGCATGGGGTTTTCGCCCATGATATACAGTCCCTTGATCTTTCCCTCGTGGGCGGCATTCATCATTTCGACCACCGTGAGCCCCGGCTTCGCGGGCAACGCGACCGTGCCGCCCCAGGCTTTTGTAAAGGCGGCCCGGGCCTCATCGCTTGCCACCTGCTGGTAGGCTGGAAAAACGTTGGGCAGCGCCCCCATGTCGCAGGCGCCCTGCACATTGTTCTGTCCCCGCAGCGGATTGACGCCGCCGCCCTCGATGCCCACATTGCCGCAGAGCATTGCCAGGTTGGCGCAGGATTTCACATTGTCCGTTCCGGAAATGTGCTGCGTCATGCCCATGGCGTAAAGAATGGCGGCACGGTCGGCCCGCGCGTACATTCGGGCTGCCCTGCGGAGATCGCCCGCGGGAATGCCGGAAATCGTTTCGACGTGTTCGGGCGTATATTTCGCGACGGTCTTCTTCAGGTCGTTGAATCCTTCCGTCCGGCTCTCCACGTATTCCCTCGCGTAAAGTTCCTCCGCGATGATCACGTTCATCAGACCGTTCAGGACGGCCACAT
>CAYWTL010000149.1:0-2559 GCA_964460245.1 uncultured Syntrophaceae bacterium
GTCGCGGAGCTGGAGGCGCTGCAGGAGCGCGTGCTGGAGCTGGAGGCGCTGGAGCGGGACGCCCGGTTCGCCCAGCGGGAGTTCGGCGAGCGGATGAGCGGCTACTTCCCGCAGGTGGAGCACATGAACGAGGCCATCTACGTCGTCTTCGACCGGAAGTACGAGTTCGTCAACCGGAAGTTCGCCGACCTGTTCGGCGTCGCGCAGGAGGAGGTCTGCAGCCCCGGCTTCGACCCGATGAGCCTGGTCGCGCCGGAGAGCCGCCGCTTCGTCCGGGACCGGTTCCGCCAGGGCGCCCGCGGCGAATTCACGGCCCAGCAGTACGAGTTCACCGGCCTGACCAAAGAAGGCGTGAAGATCGAGTGCGAGACCTTCGTCCTGTACGTCCCCTACAAGTGGGGGGTCGCCATCCACGGGATGCTCCGGAACATCACGATGCGCAAACGCGTCGACATCGAGCTGCAGCGCAAGCGAAGCGACCTGCAGATCGTCCTGAACTCCATCCCCACGAGCGTCTTCTACACGGACCGGGACCACCGGTTCATCCGGGCCAACAGCGCCTTCTGCAAGTCCCTCGGGCTGCCGATGGAGCAGGTCGTCGGGAAGACCCTGACCGAGCTTTTCCCCAACGTGCCGGCCGAGCAGCTCTCGCCGTTCTACGAGGTCAACGACCAGGTCATTCGGACGGGCCAGTCCCGGCGGGGCGTCATCGAAATCTTCCCGTCCCTGCGCGGCAGGCGGTGGATCCAGAACGACCGGATCCCGTACCGCGACGCGGAAGGGGAGATCGCCGGGACCATCTGCCTGGCCATCGACATCAGCGACTACCGGGAGACGGAGGAGCGGCTCTGGTACCTGAGCTTCCGCGACGTCCTGACGGGGCTGTACAACCGGGCCTACTTCGAGGAGGAGCTCGCCCGGCTGGGCCACGGCCGCCAGTTCCCGATCAGCCTCATCACAACGAACGTCGACGATCTCGCCGCCGTCAACGAACGCGACGGCATCGCCGCGGGAAACGAGCTGCTGCGCCGCGCGGCCCGCGTGCTGAAGGCCTTCCGCGCGGAGGACGTCGTTGCCCGCGTCGCCGGGAACCGCTTCGCGACGCTCCTGCCGCAGGCGGACGGCGCGGTCGCCGAAACGGCCCTGGCCCGCCTTCGGGAATCCCTGGCCGCGCACAACGGAACCCACGAGGGGGCGCCGCTGCAGCTTTCCTTCCAGGTGGCGACGGCGGCGACGCCCCGGGAAATCCAGCACATTGCTTTTTGACATCGGGGTAGACAGAAAATGAGCAGAAAGCCGGAAGCGGCCGTCAGCGTGGTCATGGGAAGCGATTCCGACCACCCGGTCATGGACGAGACCATCCAGGTCCTTCGGGAGTTCGACATCGCCCACGAGGTCGTGCTGACCTCGGCGCACCGCTCGCCGGAGCGGACCTCCTCCTTCGCGAAGAAGGCGGCGGAGCGGGGCGTCCGCGTCATCATCGTGGGGGCCGGCGCGGCGGCGCACCTGGCCGGGGTCATCGCATCGCAGACCCACCTGCCCGTCATCGGCGTCCCCATCGACGCCACCTCGCTGCGGGGCCTGGACGCGCTGCTGTCCACCGTGCAGATGCCCGGCGGCATCCCCGTCGCGACGATGGCGATCGGGAAGGCCGGCGCGAAGAACGCGGCGCTGATGGCCGTCCGGATCCTGTCCCTCCAGGACGGCGACCTGCGCAAGAAGCTTCAGGCCTACTGCCGGAAGATGGCCCGCGATGTCGAGAAGAAGCACGAGCGCCTCAATGCCGGAAGTGCTTGAAATCGACCCCCGCGGGCCCGAGCCTCCTCTCATCGCCCGCGCCGCCACCATCCTGAAGACCGGCGGCGTGATCGCCTTTCCCACGGAAACCTTCTACGGCCTGGCGGCCGATGCGGCAAACGAAGATGCCGTCTCGAAAATCTTTCGAATCAAGGGGCGCGGCTTCGGAAACCCCATCGCGCTCATCATCGGCAGCGACCGCCACCTGCCGGGCCTGGTCCAGGAAATCCCCGGCGCCGCACGGATCCTGATGCGGGCCTTCTGGCCGGGGCCGCTGACGCTCGTCTTCAAGGCCTCCCCAAAGGTCATCCCGAGGCTGACCGCCGGCACCGGCCGGATCGGCATTCGGGTCTCCAGCCACCCCATCGCCGCGAGCCTTGCCGAGGCGCTGGACGGGCCGATCACGGCGACCAGCGCCAACCGCTCGGGGGCCGCGGAGAATGTCTCGGCGCGGGAGGTGCTTCAATGCCTGGGGGAAGATCCGGACGCCGTCATCGACGGGGGGCCGGCGCCGGGCGGCAGGGGTTCGACCTTTCTGGACGTAACGGCCGACCCGCCGGTCGTCCTGCGGGAAGGGGCCGTTTCGAAGGAGCGGATTTTCGACGCGCTTCGGGGAAAAGCGTGACGGCCTACTGCAGGAGCGGTTCGGCGCCAGCGATGGAAAGGTACACGTTCGCCACGCCGGGCGGCTCGGCGGCCACGACGATCATGAAGGGGATCTGCCCGCCGGGCGGGACGCGGTCGTTGGAGACGGGGCTGCCC
>CAYWTL010000150.1:0-2511 GCA_964460245.1 uncultured Syntrophaceae bacterium
CAGATCGATGAGTTTCGTTTTCTCAGCCATTTAGGTTCACCCCCTTCCCTTCTTGATCACATTGACCATGAAGGCCTTGCTTTCCGGGATCATGGTGTTTGCGTCGCCGATGGTCGGCGTCAGCAGGTTGGCGGCGTCGCCGAAGGTGAAAACCTCCGCCTTCTTGTCGCCCGGTTTGTATTGGCGGTCCTTGGTGGTAATCCACCCGAAATGCCAGGGGATGCCCACCTCATGGATGATGTTGCCGTCGATGTTGAAGGGCTTGAAACGGTGCGTAACGATCGCCACGCATTCCACCTTGCCCCGGGCCGACTCCACGAAGACCTTTTCGCCGTTGGCGATTCCCTTCTCTTTGGCCAGTTCAGTGCTGATCTCCACGAACATGCCGGGCTGCATTTCCGCGAGCCATGGGCACCACCGCGTCAGCACGCCGGTCTGCCAGTGCTCGCTTACCCGGTAGGTGCTGCAGATGAAGGGGAAGCGGGGATCGCAGCTCCCGACGCCGGAGTAGACATCCATGTCGGAACCGACGCCTTCCTTGTCGAAGCGCCGGATCGTCGGGTTGTTCTTCTGGGGGGACAGCAGGTTTTTCTCCACCGGGCACTCGAGGGGCTCGTAGTGCTCGGGGAAGGGACCGTCCGCGAGGCCCGGCCCGTAAAGGCTGGACACGCCGTCCGGCTTCATGATGAAAGGCGGACGCCCGGAACCGGGATTGCCCGCGCCGTCCGGGACGTCGCCCACCCATTTCTCACCGGTCCAGGTGATGACCGCGCGCTTCGGATCCCAGGGCTTGCCGCTCGGATCCACCGAGGCGCCGTTGTAGATGATCCGGCGGTTGACCGGCCAGGACCAGGCCCACTCCGGATAGAGGCCGAGGCCGCTGGCGACGTCTTTCGTCCCCCGGCGGGCGGCCATGTTGACGGTGCCGTAGGAGCCGCAATAGACCCAGCAGCCCGATGACGTGGACCCGTCATCCTGGAGCCAGGCGAACGTAGGAACGGGTTCGCCCTTCTTGAATTCCCGGAACTCGCCCTTCTTGGTCGGGTTCTCGACTTTCTTGTCGACCAGGAAGAAGCCGTTGATCTCCTTGGCCACGGCATGGGGGTCGTAGTGGAAATGGCCGTCCACGGTTTTCCGGCCGTAGGGCCAGGGCATCCTGGCGAGGGCCTCCTTGTGGGGGCCGCCGTGCTTCTCGTACAGCTCTTTGACCTTGAAGAAGAGCTCGCTCATGATGTCGCCATCGGGCAGGGCAACGCCGGGAGGATTGACGGCCTTGTAGCGCCATTGCTGCAGGCGGCTGCTGTTGGCGAGGCTCCCCTCTTTCTCGATGGAGGCGGCACAGGGCAGCATGAAGACCTCGGTCTTGATTTTGGCCGGATCCATGCCCGGGCCTCGCCAGAAGGACCCCGTCTCGTTGTCGAAGAGGTTGACGTTGACCATCCAGTCCAGTTTCCCCAAGGCGGCCCGGACCTTGTTGGAGTGGGCGCCGCTGCAAGCGGGATTCATCCCCCAGGCAAAGAAGCCGGTGAACTTTCCCTTGTACATCTGGTCGAAGATCATGAGCCAGGAATAGTTGGCCCCGTCGTCCAGCTTGGGCATCATGGCGTACGCCTCTTCCGGCGTCGCGTTCATGCCGTACATGGCACGAAGGAAGCTGGTCGAGTATTTCGCATAATTCTTCCACCAGTTCAGGCTGTCCTTTTCCTTCGTGGTCGGGGTTTTCTTCTCGTTGTACTCCTTCAGCGACTTGAGGGACGCCGTCGGGGCGCCAAGATAGCCCGGCCAGATGTGGAAGAGGAGCCCGTGGTCCGTGGAGCCCTGAACGTTGGATTCGCCGCGCATGGCCGCGACGCCGCCGCCGGCGATGCCGATGTTGCCCAGCAGAAGCTGGATCATGCACATGGTGCGGATGATCTGGGTCCCCACGGTGTGCTGCGTGAAGCCCATGGCGTACAATTCGACGCCGGCTTTGTCGGGCTTGCCCGTGGATGCGTAGAGTTTGTAGACCTCGATCAGCTTGTCCTGGGGCGTGCCGGTGATTTTCGACACGATCTCGGGCGTGTAGCGGGCATAGTGCTTTCTCAGGAGCTGATAGACGCAGTGGGGATCCTTCAGGGTCGGGTCCTTCAGGATGACGCCGTCGGGGCCTGTCTGATAGGACCAGGTTTCCTTGCTGTATTTGCCGCCCTCGAAGCCCGAGAAAACGCCGTTGTTGTCTCCGGGAAGCTTGAAGGCCGGGTTGACCAGGAAGGAGGCGTTGGTGTAGTTCTTCACGTAGGCTTCCTGGATCAGGTTGTTGTCGATAATGTACTTGATCATGCCGCCCAGGAACGCGATATCCGTCCCCGAACGGAGCGATGCGTAAAGATGGGCCTTCGCCGCAGACTGGGTGAACCGGGGGTCCACGCAGATCACTTTCGCACCCTTGTCGATGGCCGCCTGAATCCACTTGAAGGAAACAGGGTGATTGGAAGCGGGGTTGCTTCCCATAATCAGGATCACATCACTGTT
>CAYWTL010000151.1:0-2501 GCA_964460245.1 uncultured Syntrophaceae bacterium
GTCGGAAAGATCAAGAACCTCGGGATGAACGTCTACAACCAGCAGGTCTTCACCTATTTCAACAGCCGCCGGTTCGAGACGGCCCTGCTGCGCCGGACGCTCAAGATCTCCGGGATCGATCCCTATTACAACTTCAACACCAAGGGCAAGGAGGAGACGATCGACTTCCGCGTGCCGGTGGCCCGGATCGAGCAGGAACGACGCGAGGAGGCGCGCCTCCAGCCCGGGCTGGTCCGCAAGGACGAGCCGGTGTTCAACGTACCCCGACTGGGAAAATCGCAGTTGCAGGCCTGGCAGGATCACGAGGTCATGATGATCCTGCCGGACGGCCGGCGGGTCTACCGCTTCTATTCCTGGGAGGTCCGACTGGTCACCGCTCTGGATTACCTGTACACGGACGTCGCCATCTACGATTATCTGAAAAGGCTGGACGGCGACGGCGAGAATGTCGCGGACTACGACACCATCTGGTACTATTTCTGACGGTCTCGAGGCTCGAATCCGGAATGAGCGACAATTCTTCCGCCCTGAGAAAGCCGCCGTGGCTGAAAGTCCGTCTCTCCGGCGGCCGCGAATTCGCACATGTCCGGAACGTCCTCGCGACTCGGGACCTCCGCACCATCTGCAGGGAGGCGCGCTGCCCCAACATCGGCGAATGCTTCGGCGACGGAACGGCGACGTTTCTGATCCTCGGCGACACCTGCACGCGCAACTGCCGCTACTGTCATGTCTCGCACGGCGTGCCGTCACCGCCGGACCCCGGTGAACCGGAACGGCTGGCCGATGCGGTCCGGGCGCTGGGTTTGAAATACGCTGTCCTGACGTCCGTTACGCGGGATGATCTGGCCGACGGGGGCGCGGCGCATTTCGCCGCCTGTGTCGCCGAACTGCGCCGTCGCTGCCCGGACTGCGCAGCGGAGGTTCTGATCCCCGATTTCCAGGGAAGCCGGGAGTCCTTGGAGAAAGTACTGGCAGCATCTCCCCGGGTGATCAACCACAATCTGGAGGTGGCGTCCTCGCATTTCGCCGCCCTTCGCCCACAGGGCAACTATCAAACTTCTCTCGAGCTGCTGCGGCGGGTGAACGCGGAAGCGGGGGGGAGAATCGTTTCAAAGTCAGGCTTCATGGTCGGTTTCGGAGAACATCGGTCGGATATTCTGAGCCTGATGGCGGACCTTGCCGCCGTCCGGTGCGAACGGCTGACCATCGGCCAGTACCAGCAGCCGACCCGCGCTCACTGGCCGGTCGCGAAATACTACCATCCCGATGAATTTCAGGAGCTCGCAGAGGCGGCCTACGCCATGGGTTTCCGCCATGTCGAATCCGGACCGCTGGTCCGCAGCTCCTACCGTGCCGCCCAAGCGGGAGCAGCGGCATGACGATGCCGCTGTCGCCACGCCTGAAAAACAGTGGTGGAGGTTCTTGTTTTGACGGATCCCTTTGATGTAATCGTGATCGGGGGCGGACCGGGCGGTCATGCCATGGCGGAGGGCGCCGCCCGGCGCGGCGCCCGGGTGGCGGTTATGGAGCAGAATCTCTGGGGCGGCACCTGCACCCATCATGGCTGCATACCCACCAAGGCGCTTTTGGCCTGCAGCCGGCAGTATGCCGGCTGCAGGAAACTGAAGCGTCTGGGCATTCAGGCCGGACCACCGTCCTTTGACTTTTCCGCCATCAAGCGTCACCAGCGGCAGATGGTTCACATTTCGGCGCTGGGCGTGGAGCAGTCCCTTCGGGACGCCGGCGTGACCCTGATCCACGGTGCGGGAACGATCCGGTCCCCCCGGGAAATCGAATGGACGGATGCCGACGGGAACCGCCGGGCGATGACGACCCGTCATGCCGTCATCGCCTGGGGATCGGCGCCTCTGCTCCCGCCCGGAATCGGCACTTCCCGCCGCGTTCTGACGTCCGACGGATTTCTCGCACTGGACACGCTGCCGGACAGCGTGCTGATCGTGGGGGGGAGCGTCATCGGCGTGGAGTTCGCCACCCTGCTGGCCGAGCTGGGAGTTCAGGTCACCCTGATCGAAATGACGGAACGGATCCTGCCGGCGGAGGACGAAGAGGCATCCGCTCTGTTGAGCCGGGAACTGACGCGCATGGGCGTCACGATCCATGCCTCGTCCGGCGTGCGGACCCTCCGTGACACCGAAGACCGGGTGCTGCTCACAGCCGCCGGTGAGGGGCGCGACCTGAATCTGACCGCTTCACACGCCCTCGTCTGCACCGGCCGGATGCCCCGTCTCGACACCGAAGAACTCGACCGGATCGGAATCCTGCACGGCCCGGGGGGCATCCCGACCGACCGAAACGGCATGACGAATGTTCCCGGCATCTTCGCCGTCGGGGACGTGACGGGAGGAATCATGCTCGCGCACCGCGCCATTCAGCAGGGAAAGGCCCTCGCGAGCTTCCTCTTCGGCGACGGCTCCGTTCGCTGCCCGGAGGAGGCCGTTCCGTCGGTCGTGTATTCCCATCCCCAGGTCGCGCGTGTCGGG
>CAYWTL010000152.1:0-2466 GCA_964460245.1 uncultured Syntrophaceae bacterium
CGGGTCAGTCACGCTGGCAGCCGCAGATACGACCGTGGCCGAGGGAAACAGCACCATCCTCACGGCAACAGTGTCAGTAATCCGGAAAGACAGTACCGGTGCTTACATCACCGATCATTACCCCGGCCAGGCAGTCACCTTCGTCATCATCTCGAATAACAGCGGCGGCACCATTACCCCCATGAACGGCGGCATCACGAACGCGGAAGGCGTGGCGTCAGCGGTCTATACGGCAGGCAAACTCAAGAAAGGACTGGTCGTCCAGGACACCGTCCAGGCCCATATCGCGGGATACTCGGGACAGATCGTCATCACGAGGACCGGCGTGGAGAGCGGATACACGATCGCTCTTGAAGCGGCACCGACCTCCGTGGCGGCGGGGCAGAACTCCGTGATCACGGCAACAGTGACGGCCACAAATCCGGAAGGAGGATCAAGCGTCCCCGTCAGCGGCCAGATCGTGAACTTCTCCCTGGTCGCCAACAACAGCGGCGGCTACCTCGTCACCGTGAACGGCATCACCGATGCCTCGGGGAAGGCCACGGCAACGTACACAGCCGGGAGAAGTTCTCCCGTTATGGATGTTACCGACACCGTCCAGGCCAGTTCGGGCGGATCGACTGCGGTCGTCGCGATCACCCGAACAGTGGAACAGGAAGACGGAACCACACTGAAGGAGAATCCCGATAAATCGGCAGGGCCAGACGGTACGGAGCGTTCTGACAGCGAAAATTACGATTGATTCCAAAGGGCTGGCGGCCAGACCGTGACATTCACAATCATCAGCGGCGCCGGCAGCCTCTCCAGGCTGTCGGCGGTCACGGACGGCACCGGCACGGCCGTTGTCGACTACTCGAGATATGTGTCCGAGAACACGGGTAACGGACAGACAGTAATTTTTGTCGTGATCAAGGCGAGGCTGTCAAACGGAGCGGCAGCGGAGGCCCGGATCGGGATTGGTACATATGAGGAAGAATAGTGAAAGCGCTGTTGCCTTTCGAGGGCCGCTGAAGAAACAGCGTTAATGTAAGGCAGAAAACAATATCTGTCGATAAAATCACTGGCAGTCGAGGACAGGACACAAGAGCCCCGGGCTGCCGGTCATCACTCATTCCTTCATCGTTCAAATTCAAGAAACGGTCGTCATCTCTTCGATGCCTCAACTTCCCGGATTTCCTCCTTGACAGGCCTCAGGCGCTGTGTTAGCGTTCGCAAAATTCCGGCGGGCAGGCCGTCGATCGTCTGAAAACATCGTAAAGACAAGAACTTATTCATGACAGAACAAACTTCGGCATTGCCCCCTTTCGGGGGGCGAGACGGCCGGATCGAGCGCATGATCGACCGGCTTTCCGATTTTTCCGCCGATGCGCTCCTGGTCCTGGACCTGAAAAACATCCGTTATCTGTCCGGGTTCTCGGGGAGCGACGGTGCGCTGTTCATCGGCCGGGACCGGCGGACACTTCTGGTCGACGGCCGTTACACCACCCAGGCCCGCGAGGAGACGACCGGCCTGGAAGTCCTGGAGTACCGGGAAAAGATCGATGGGCTCGCGGGCGTCCTTGAGAACGGCCGAACGCTCACGGTCGGCTTCGAGGCAGCGGCCATGACCGTCGAAACACACATGAAGCTCGCGGACCGCCTGAAAAAAACGTCGCTCCGGCCCCTGCCGGAAACGTTCCGTTCGATCCGAGCCGTCAAGACGGAGGAGGAGCTGAACAGAATCTCGACGGCGGCCGCAATCGCCAGCCGGGCGCTCGCCTCGGTCCTTAAGCGGATTCGGCCCGGCATGCGGGAGCGGGACATCGCCGTCGATCTGGAAGCTGCCATGACCCGCGAGGGCGCAGAGGCCGTCGCCTTCCCCACAATCGTCGCCTCCGGCCGCAATTCTGCGCGGCCCCATGCACGGCCGGGGATGCGGGAGATTCAAAGGGGCGACGCCCTGACGATCGACTACGGGGCCGTACTGGACGGGTATCATTCCGACGAGACCTGCACGGTCTTTGTCGGCCGGGCCGACACCAGGCAGCAAGAGGTCTACGGGGTCGTCCGGGAGGCCCAGGCAGAAGCCCTGAAGGCCGTCCGGGCCGGTGTGAGCTGCCGCGAAATCGACCGGATCGCCCGGTCCCGCATCGAGGCTGAGGGCTTTGGCGGGTACTTTTCCCACGGGACCGGACACGGCGTCGGGCTGGATGTCCACGAGTTCCCGAGGATTGCGGCGACATCGGAGGACGTTCTCGATGCCGGCATGGTGGTCACGGTGGAACCGGGCGTGTACATCCCAGGCTCCTGGGGAGTCCGCATCGAGGACCTGGCACTGGTCCGGGACGGCGAGCCCGCCGTCCTTTCGGGAATTCCCAAGGCAATGCAAATACTGGAAATATGATTCAGGACAGGTAAATATGAAAGTTTTTCCCGATGATCTGCTTTACAGCCGAGAACACGTCTGGGTCCGGGTGGACGGCGATC
>CAYWTL010000153.1:0-2417 GCA_964460245.1 uncultured Syntrophaceae bacterium
CATGAAGGGGATCTGCCCGCCGGGCGGGACGCGGTCGTTGGAGACGGGGCTGCCCGGGGCGTAGGAGAGCTTCTGCCGAATCGCCTCGTCGGGCATCGCCGCCAGCTCATCGTCCGTCAGCAGGTTGCCCGTGTAGGACTGGCCCTGGGCGATTACGGCATCGGACGCGTCGGCCAGTTCGGCCTTCACCTGAATCCGGGTCATGGGGATGTCCGAACCGTTGACCACATCCCCCTGGATGACGCGCATGCCCCCGGCGATCGCGTTGTTCACGAAGCGCTGGCGGACGGACTGGATCCCGATGCCCTCCAGGCCGGATTTCTTCCCGGACAGGTCCGCGCCGCTCCTGCCTTCAATGGCCGGGACGTAGGGCGCCAGCATCTGCATGGCCTTCTGCCGGACGTCCGGAAGGACCCAGACGCCCAAGCTCGCCAGCAGGATCAGGGCGATCAGGAGATAGAGGACCGTCAGGAAGGTCCGGGACGTCTCCTTCTCCGCGGGCTTTTCCTTCTCTTCCGCTTCCCCTGCCTCAATCCCGGCCGGTTTGTCCACCGTCAGCGACGCGATGTCGGGCAGCACCTCCGGAATGGGCCTGTGCCCGTCCGCCCGAATGTCCGGGATCAGCACCTCCTCCTCAGCGGGGGGCTCCGCCAGCGGATGGTGCTGGAAAAACTCGTGGCGGCAGCGGCTGCAGCGGACCCAGATCCCCGCCGGGGGTATCCGGGACACGTCGAACCGGAATTTCGTCTCGCACTGCTCGCACTGGATGATCATGCCGTCCCTCTTGCGCCCCTATTCCTTGATCACGTAAACCTCGGGCAGGGAGCGGTCCTGCTCGTTGCAGTCCAGGCCATAGCCGACGACGAAGCCGTCGTCGATGGCGAAGCCGGTGTAGTCGGCGGTGAATGGGACCTTCCGGCGCATCCGCTTGTCCAGGAACACGCACACCTTCAGGGTGCGGGGGCGCCGCTCCCGCAGGGCTTTGACGAGGAAGTCCAGGGTGAGGCCCGTGTCCACGATGTCCTCGACGACGAGGACGTCCTTCCCCTCGATCCCGATCCCGATGTCCTTCTTGATGACGATGCTCCCGGAGCTGACCGTCCCGCTGCCGTAGCTGGCAAGCTGCGTGAAATCGACCATGCAGGGAACCCGGAGCTGGCGGATCAGGTCCGCCATGAAGACGAAGGCGCCCTTGAGGATGCCGATCACGACCAGCTCCCGCCCGGCGCAGTCGCGGGAGATCTCGGCGGCCAGTTCCCGGACGCGCCCGGCAATGGCCTCCTTCGAAAAGAGGATCTCCTTCTCCATGGCTTTCATCCCTTCCGTTTTCTGCGATCGGGCCCGCCGCGGTTTCAAAGCCGCTTGCGCGGCCGCGTGGCCCGAATGCGTTCTTTAGTACCCAACCGCCGCGGGCCTGTCAACCGAAATTCTCGGCGAAATTCCCGGCAGCGTCCTTCGCATAGGCCGCCGCGGATTCGTCGATGCTTCGCCGGACGAGGGTCTCCGCCTCGCGGATCTCCGACAGGCTGCGAAATTCCGAGGAGAGGCTCAGGAAGATCCGGTCGAACCGCGACCGGTCGCACCCCAGCCTCTCGTAGTCGATGTGGTGGATCATGTACTGGGACCCGTCGAAGTAGTACTTCCCCAGCCGGTTGACCGCCTCGGACCGGAACGGCCAGTCGAGCTTGAAGGAGAAGAACCGCCGGGCGGCATCGCGCAATGCGCCCTTCCGAAACCGTTCCGGCGCGGGCGTCTCGAAGACGGCGTTGCCGAGCAGGCGGAAGTACTCCTTCACCAGATCGATGTCCGTCACGCAGAGGCCGTAGAGGTACCAGTCGTCCAGGGCGTGCAGCAGGGCCAGTTTCTCCTCCCGGGAGATGTAGTGGTAGCTGGGGCAGAAGTGGCCGTCGCAGAGCTCCCGCCCGTAAAAGGACGCGTCCCGCAGGTCGTCCCCGCCGTTCTGCAGGGGGTGGAGCAGGCACCCCACGCGCTTCTCCTCCGCGTCGAGGAAGCCCAGGTACTCGCAGCAGTAGATCACCTCGTAGCGCTTCGCCGGGTCCTCCCGCTCCCGGATTCGCGCGGAGAAAACCGCCAGGTCGCCCTCGCCGCGGACCGTCTCGCGAAAAAGTTCCGTCCGCGCCCGCAGGCGGGCCGTAAGGGAGGCGCGGGTGCTGTCCGCGTAGTTGTAGAGGCCGCAGCAGGCGCCGCAGGATTTGCCGGCGCCGGGCTGGCAGAGGTGGACGAAGCCCTCGCCTTTCACTCGAACACGACCGTCCTGGACCCGTGCACCAGGATCCGGTTCTCCAGGTGCAGGCGCACGGCCCGCGCCAGGACGATCCGCTCCAGGTCCTTGCCCTTCATGACGATGTCGTCCACGGAGTCGCGGTGGCTGATCTTGATCACGTCCTGGGCGATGA
>CAYWTL010000154.1:0-2386 GCA_964460245.1 uncultured Syntrophaceae bacterium
GCTGAGGCAGCCGCCGCAGGCTCAGTCGACTATACCAAAGCCATCGTACTGGGTTGCAGCGTGATCGCCGCCGGTTTGGCCATGGGGCTGGGCGCCATCGGGGCCGGCATGGGGATGGGCCAGGCAACCAGCGGAGGCAGCGTGGCCGTCGGCCGCAATCCGGAAGCGCAGGGCAAGGTCATGCTGACCATGATGGTCGGTCTGGCCATGACCGAATCCATCGCCATTTACGCGCTCGTCATTTCGCTGGTGATTCTGTACGCCAACCCGATCCTCAAGGCGCTCGGATAACCGGCAAGATTTCATCCGTCCTGTTGAAAGAGGGGAGAAGCAATAATCAGTGTCTTCTTCCCTCTTTTTTATTTTCTCCCCGGGAATGCCGTCCCGGGCATCTTCATCTTTCCCATGATCGGCTTTTCCGCATTTGGGCCGCCTGCCGCCCCCGGCCGGCGCTGTAAGGTTCGCCTTGACATTTTCGGACGATTTCTTACAATACAGCGACGATTAAATCAGGGCGTTCCCGCTTGCAGGCCGCGCCGGCGCGATCCGCCGCGGGCGGGTTTTTCTGTGCCGGTCCGCCGGGTTCCCAGCGGGGGAAGCGGGAGCGCGCTTTGGAGGACAGCATGACAACAGCAGCATCCGGTCTACCCGTCGCAAAAGGCGAGGGCGTGATCTCCCTGCTGCCCAGGATGGCCAATCGGCACGGCCTGATCGCGGGCGCCACGGGAACCGGCAAGACCGTCTCGCTTCGCGTTCTGGCCGAACAGTTCAGCGCCATCGGCGTTCCCGTCTTTCTCGCCGATGTCAAGGGCGACCTGGGCACCATCAGCCGGCCGGGCGGCGACAACCCGAAGATCGCCGAGCGGATCGCGGAACTGGGCTTGAAGGATTTCAAATATGAAGGCTATCCCGTCGTCTTCTGGGACGTCTTCGGGGAGAAGGGGCATCCGCTTCGCGCCACCATCTCGGAAATGGGCCCCCTGCTCCTGAGCCGGATTCTGAACCTCAACGAGACGCAGGGCGGGGTGCTGAACGCCATCTTCAAGATTGCCGACGACAACGGGCTCCTGCTTCTCGACATGAAGGACCTGCGGGCCATGCTCCAGTTCGTGGGCGACAATGCCGGCCGGTTCAAGACCGAGTACGGGAACATCTCCAAGGCCAGCATCGGCGCGATCCAGAGAAACCTTCTCATCCTGGAGGAACAGGGAGGAGACCGCTTCTTCGGCGAGCCGGCTCTGGACATCAACGACCTGATGCAGACCGATGCGGGCGGGAAGGGCGTCATCAACATCATCACCTCCGACCGTCTGATGCAGTCGCCCAACCTTTACGCGACCTTCCTCCTCTGGCTTCTCTCCGAGCTCTACGAGCAGCTGCCCGAGGTGGGGGACCTTCCGAAGCCCAAACTGGTTTTCTTTTTCGACGAGGCCCATCTGCTCTTCGAGGGCGTTCCGGCGGCTCTGGAGGACAAGATCGAGCAGGTCATCCGTCTCATCCGCTCCAAGGGCGTCGGGGTCTATTTCGTGACCCAGAACCCGATCGACATTCCGGATGTCGTGCTGGGGCAGCTCGGCAACCGCATCCAGCATGCCCTCCGGGCCTATACGCCCCGGGATCAGAAAGCCGTGAAGGTGGCGGCCGAGACCTTCCGGGCAAATCCGAAGCTCGATACCACGAAGGCCATACTCGAGCTCGCGGTGGGAGAGGCGCTGGTCTCCATGCAGGATGAGAAGGGCGTGCCGGGCATGGTCGAGAAGGCCTGGATTTTCCCTCCGCGCAGCAGACTGGGGACGCTCACATCGGACGAGCTTGCGAAGCTGATCCGGGAATCCGTGCTTTACGGCCATTATGAAAAGACCGTGGACCGCGAAAGCGCATACGAAAAGCTCAAGGAGAAGACCGCGCAGGCGCAGGCGGAGAAGGAAGCTTCCGCCCCCGTCGGCAGGAAGGAGGCGCAATCCGAAACCGGGAGGATGATCAGCGCGGCCGCCAAGAGCGCCGCGCATGCCATCGGGAGCCAGATCGGCCGGCAGATCATCCGCGGCGTGCTCGGTTCGATCTTCGGACGCGGCCGTGCGAGATAGAAACGCCGACGGATTTTGCGCGGTTTGCCTTCAATCCCGTCGCCCTGCATTTCCGCGCCGCCGTGGAGATCTGATGCCTCAGGCCTTCTTCAATTCGGTGGTGCACTGGGGGCAGCGGATCGCCTGGAGGGGGATGGATGAGCAGCAGAAGGGGCAATCCTTCTTGTCCGGCGCCGCCTCTTCCTTCTTCTTCATCGCATTGATCGGCTTGATGACCAGAAACACGCTGAATGCCACAATCAGAAAGCTGATGATCGTGTTGATGAACAGGCCGATGTTCATGGTCACTGCGCCGGCGG
>CAYWTL010000155.1:0-2364 GCA_964460245.1 uncultured Syntrophaceae bacterium
CAGGAAAACCCGCTCGAACTGCGTTCGGCGTTCTTTTTTGCGGCGCTCTTCCTGGTGATCCTGGTCCTGACGCGGCTGGCGTTTTCCTATCTGGGGAACCGGGGAGCCTACATCCTGGGAGCCGTCATCGGGTTCGCCGACGTGGACCCGTTCATCCTGAGCATGACGCAGGCGGCCGACATACCCACGCAGCTCGCCGGACGCGCCGGGGCGATTCTCGTGGCCGTGTCCAGCAACAACGTGGCGAAGGGGATTTACGCTCTCAGCTTCGGCAATCGCCGCGCGGGACTCGAAAGCCTGGCGCTCCTCGCCGCACTGGCTCTCGCCGGCCTGAGCCCGCTCCTGTGGCTCGCCTTTTGATTGATCGCCGATGCGAGATGCGAGATCGGGGATCGACCCGCTCCCGACGGCGCCGGGTCGATCCTCCCGCGCTAAATAGCATCAGAAGCTGATCGAATCCAGCATCTTTTGAAATACGGGCTCGTACGCGGAGAACTCGCCTTCCGGAACCGCGAAAACCAGGGACACCAGTCCCTCCGGGTGCAGGACCGTGATCACCCAGTCGGTTTCGCGGCCTCCCATCGGGGAATCGTTGGTCAGGATCCTGGACAGTGCCGGCTTGCCGCCGACCGTGATTTGGCCCCGGTCTCTCGACATGCGCATGTTCGGATTCGAGCGGCGAAGGTTTGCGATCCACTGATCGGTCGCTTCCGCGAGCGTCAGACGCGATCTGCTGCCGGAATCGGGGATATGGACTTCCATGATGGCGCCGTATGCGACCGAATATCCGTTGCCGCTCCCGACGATGCCGCCCTCGGGAGCCACCGCGAAGCCCAGGCCCGATTCGTAGGCCCGCCAGTTGTCCGGGTGGCGCAGGCTGAGCACCTCGCCGTCATACATCTGAAGCCGGCCGGAAGGCCGCGAAGGCCGGCGGAACTGGCCGTCGCCCGGGGGCTGGCCCAGGGTTTCCCCGGGCTGCGGAGCGGCCGGCAGCGACCGCAGCAGCCGCTGGATGCTCTGAAATTCGCGCGTGTCGTTGACGGTGTTGCCCGGGACGGGCCCGAGTTTCGATATTTCGTTGTTGATATTTCGTATGCGGTTGTCCGGGCTGGGATGGCTGCTGAAAAAGTCCGTCCCGCGGTTTCCCGTTTCCAGCTTTTCGAAGAACTGCGCGACGTAGCGCGGGTCGTAGCCGGCGTCATACAGGATCTGGGCTCCCAGCAGGTCCGATTGGCGCTCGTCGTCGCGGGAATATTTCAGAAGGATCGAATTGGCGGCAAAACTCGTGCCGATCTGCGCCAGGATGGCGGGGACCGAGTTGCTCCCCGCGAAGGCCCCCAGCAGGGCCAGCGGCGCCTGCGCCAGGTAGGATTTGCTCGCCTGGTTCGTCCCGTGGCGCATCGCGACATGCCCGATTTCATGGCCGATCACGCCGGCGAGTTCCGCCTCGTTTTCGGCGGCCTCGATGGTTCCCCGGTTGACGTAGAGGAAGCCGCCGGGAAGCGCGAATGCGTTAATGGAAGGATCGTTGACGCACTTGAACTGATAGGGGTATTTCTCGCCCGGGGCATGGGCCGCGAGCTTTTTCCCGAGGCGGTTCAGGTAGTCGTCCACCTGCCGGTTGTTCAACATCGCAAGTTTTTTCTCGGCGTCCTGGGCGACCTGTTGCCCCAGTTCGACATCCTGCTGCGGCGAAAACAGATTCCAGCCCGGCTTCATCGTCGTTCGTTGAGCAAAAGCGAAAGGCGCCAGGACGCAGGCAAGCAGCATCGTCCCGGTTACGGCATGCAGGACAAGCCGGCGTTTCGATTCCAGGTGTCGGCGCATGAGATCCCCCTCCTGCCTTTAAATGTATCCCACTTCCTCCCGATGATCCAGCCGGGCGAAAAAAGTTGCACGAGACCTTCGGAATTCCAGATTACAGATTCCAGATTCCAGACGATGCAAGCTACCTTGGTTGTCCGGCGATCTGCACGAGGATCGTGCGCTCGCTGCCTTTGCGGAGGACCTTCAGGACCGACTGGGAGCCCCAGGGATGCGTCAGGAGAAAGGAAGTGAAGCCCGGGGCATCCAGAATCGGCTGGCCGTCTATGGAAACGATGATGTCTCCGGGAAAGATCCCTGCCGTCGCGGCGGGCATTCCCGGGGTGACTTCCAGGACGAGCAATCCGGTCTGTCCGGGCACATGCAGCGCATCGGCCAGTGGAGGAGTCAGGATTTCGGTGCTGAGTCCCATGAGGAGCCCCGGATTGCGGGGTTTGAGCTCCGGCACGATTCCCGCGGCGGCCGCGTCCAGGGCGCCGGTCAGGTTGAAGGACAGCCTCCCGGTCTTCTGCGCGGGCTTGCGCGATTCGATCAGGGCCG
>CAYWTL010000156.1:0-2349 GCA_964460245.1 uncultured Syntrophaceae bacterium
CGGCTATGCCGCCTTGAATTTGTCCAGGCTGTCCCCGGCGATGAAAGCGCGCTGCATCTCCGAGGTGCCGTGGGCGATGGCCGCATACCGGGCGTCCCGGTACAGGCGCTCCACCGTCGCTCCCCTCACATAGCCGTGACCGGCGTGAATCTGCATGGCCAGGTCGGCAATCTCGTTCACCGCCTCGCTGGTGAAAAGCTTGGCGCAGGAAACGAGTACCGGGGCCTCCGGATCCTGCCGTTCCATGGCCCAGGCCGCCCGGCCGGTCAGCATTCGGCCCAGATCGTTGTACGTGAACATGATCGCCAGCTTGGCGCCGACCCCCTCGAAGAGACCGATCGGCTTCGCAAAGGCGGTCCGGGTCTTGGCGTACTTCGTCGCATCCTCCATGCAGGCCACGCCCAACCCCACGGACATGGCCGCCAACGCCAGCTTGATGCGCTCCGACACCTTGACGAACTGCTCGTATCCCCGGCCCGCCTCGCCGCCAAGCAAGGCGCCGGAACCCAGCTCGCACCGCTCCAAAACCACCCCGGAGATCAGGGCGCCGCGCAGACCCATGGTCTCCACGGGTTGACCGACCGCCACGCCACGGGTCCCCTTCTCCAGAATGAAGAAGCTGAGCCCCCTCTCCAGGCCCGCGCCGCGATCGGTCCAGGCCAGCACCAGCAGGGCATCGGCGATCGGCGCATTGGTCACCAGGTATTTCGAACCTTGAAGCACCCACCCGTCGCCCTTCTTTTCCGCAACGGTTTTGATGCCGCTCAAATCGGAGCCCGCATCGGACTCGACGCATGCCAGGCCCCCGATGCAGTCGCCCCGAACGACCGCCGGCAGATACCGGCTGCGCTGATCCGGAGTGCCGAACATCTTCAGGGGCGCCCCGAATGCCGTCGCACCGGACATCGCGGCCAGAAACGTGGACGGACAGGCCTTGGCCAGCGCCTCCGCGGCAACGGCAAAACCGACCATGTCGTCGCCCAGCGCAAGGCCCGAATAACCGGCGCCGGCCAGCTTCCGCAAATTGGCCTTCATCATCTCGGCCACCTTGTCCCTCGGACTCTGATCGAAGAGGGCGGCCGTCGGCGCAATCTCCTCCCGGCAGAAGGCCCCCATCACCTTCTTGGTATTTTCTTGTTCCGCTGTCAGTTCATAGTTCATCATGGCCGTTTGTTCCTTTCCTTACATCATCATGACCCGGGCAACGATCATCCGCATGATATCGGACGTGCCGCCCCCCAACTGGCCGAGCTTCGCGTCCCGCAAACCCCGCTCCACGGGGTATTCATGAATGTAACCGTAGCCCCCGAAAAGGTCCACGGCGGCGGAGGACATCTCGAACCCCCGGTCGCCGACATACATCTTGTTCACGGCCGCCAGAAGCGGGTTCAGGGCCACGCCGTTGTCCTTGGAAGCCGCCACCCGGTAAACGGCCAGTTTGGAGGCCTCGAGGGTGACCCGCATGTCGGCAATCCGGTTCTGAATGGACTGGAACTCCCGAATGGGCCTGCCGAAAGCAAAACGCTGGTTGGCGTAACGGGCGCAGTTCTCGATCATGAACATCATGCCGCCCACAAAGGGGGACAACAGCGTGCTCCGGTCCCACTCCACGCCAGCCAAGGCAATATTCCAGCCGTTGCCCTCGCCCCCCAGACAGTTCTCGACGGGCACCTCGCAGTCCTCCAGGTAAACCTCGGAGGTCGTGGAGCATCTGCATCCCATCTTGTGCATGGGGTTCCCCGTGGAAATGCCCGGATAGCCCCGCTCCACAATGAAGGCCGTAATCCCCTTGTGCCGCTTCGCCTTGTCCACGGTGGCAAAAATCACGAAGACGTCGGCCAGGGGAGCGTTCGTGATGAACGTCTTCGAACCGTTCAAAATGTACTTGTCCCCCTTCCTCACCGCGGTGGTCGTCAGGGCGCCGGCGTCGGACCCGCAACCGGGCTCGGTGAGCCCCATGCAGCCAATCCACTCGGCACTCGCAAGTCTCGGAAGATACTTGCGCTTCTGCCCGTCGGTGCCGTGCTGCATGATGTCCGCGCCGCAAAGATACGTGTGCGCCCCCCAGGCCAAAGTGTGACCGCCGTCCACGCCGGCGTGCCCCATGGCCTCCCCCGCCAAACAACAAGTCACAAAATCCGCGCCCGATCCGCCGTACTCCTCCGGATAGGGAAGCCCGAGGAGTCCCATGCCCGCCATCTTCCGGAAGACCTCCATCTCGAACTCCCCCTTCAGATCCGCCTCCTCGCAAAGCGGCGCAATTTCCTCCTTGGCAAAACGGTAGACCGTTTCCCGGAACATTCTCTGTTCATCGGTAAATGTGAAATCCATGCCCAATACTCCTCGTGT
>CAYWTL010000157.1:0-2318 GCA_964460245.1 uncultured Syntrophaceae bacterium
TCCCTATGCGCCGCCCTTCGGGGGCGCCTGGGACGCCATCCACATTGCGGCCCAGAATCTGGCACGGAAACTGGGTTGAAGGCGGGCAATGCGAAAGATCTTCATCAGCGGCATCCGCTGCCTTGCGCCAGCAGAGTCGCCGCCTGCGGAAAGACCCTGTGATGACAGGCGACAGATGAAAAGAGGGAGGAACAACATTGGCTTCTAAAGAGTACGACGCGGCATTCGAAGGCATCGCCGTAAAAATCGGGGAAAAGGTCGTGGGCACTTATCAGGGCCTGGGAGGCACGTTTGTCACGTTCGTGGACTGCTGCCTTCGCAAGAAGACCCTGGCCGGTTTCCATCAAAGGGGTCTGATTGCCGATGCCGCGGTAAAAGGCAGGACCCTGTCACTAACGCTGTCCGGCAATCACACCAGGCCGAAACTGATTGAAATCATGGACATCGCTTTGCAGAATGTCGGCGCCTATCCGTACGAAGGGGTCGATGCGGCTTTCACCATAGGGGTCAAGTCCGATCATAAAACCAAAAAAGGAGGGTAGTTTTATGGCTTTGATCACATCACAGCAGTATCTGGACAGCATCAGGAAGCTGAATCCCAGGGTCTACATCGGCGGGAAGTGGGTCAAGAACCTGCTCGACAATCCCGTCACGAAATCCATGGTCATGGCCAATGCGGCCATCTATGAATTGGCCGAGCAGCCGGAAGCCAAGGAGGTCATGGTCGCCAAATCCCATCTGACGGGCGAACCCGTCAACCGCAACCTCAATGTGGCTCGCAACATTCACGATCTCGACATGCGCCAGGAGATGGCCCTTCTGACCAGCCAGACCGTAGGCACCTGCAACTACCGCTGCGTCGGCTGCGACGCCCTCAACGCCCTGGCTTCTACGACCTGGGAAATGGACAAGGCACAGGGCACAAACTACAATGAGCGCTTCAACAAATGGCTGGCCTACGCCCAGAAGAACGACCTGGCCGTCTCGGGCGCCATCACCGATGCCAAGGGCGATCGTAAGAAGCGGCCCACCCAGCAGGACGAACCGGACGTCTTCCTGCACTTGGTGGAAAAGCGCGACGACGGGATCGTGGTAAGGGGCTACAAGGTGAGCCAGAGCGGCGCCATCGGCTCCCACGAGACGCTCGTCCTTCCCGGCGGCGGTCTCAAGGACGACGAAGCGGGCTGCGCGCTGGCGTTTGCCGTTCAGAACAGCGTCCCCGGACTGTCCTACATCTGCCAGTACAACGCCTATTCCGCCGAACGCGAGATGTTCGGCGACGAGATCGAGGAACTGGGAAACCCCGTTTACGGTCAACGCGAGACCTCGACGATGGTCTTCGACAATGTCTTCATCCCCTGGGAGCGCGTGTTCATGTGCGGCGAGGCCAAGTACGCCGGCCGGCTCGTTTCCCGGTTCGCCAAGGCCCACCGCATGAACTGCGGCGGGGCCTGCAAGGTCGGCTTTGCCGACGCCATCATCGGCGGGACGATGCTGGCCGCCGAGTACATCGGCGTGGAGAAGGTGCCCCACATCCAGGAGAAGATCATCGACATGGTGCGCCTCAGCGAAACTTCACATGCCTGCGCCATTGCGGCGGCCATGCGCGGCCGTGAAGAGCCGAAGGGCTCCGGCGTTTACCTGCCCGACGATCTCTTCGGGAATGCGGCCAAGCTCAACATCGCCCACGGGTTCTGGGAAATCATCAAGAATGCGGGGGATATCGGCGGCGGTCTGGTCGTGACGATGCCGAGGCTCAAGGATCTGAAAGACCCGGAGGTCGGCCCGACACTGAAGAAGGTTTTCGGCGCCGCGGCCCCCGCCGAGAAACGCCTCAAAGTCGCCAAGTTCCTCCAGCACTGGTCAGCGGGCCTTCACGGAGCGGGCACCTGGCACGGCGCCGGCGCTCCACAGACCCAGCGGTTCATGTTCACGGTTCTGACGGACTTCGACAAGAAAAAGAAGATTGCCAAGAAGCTCATGGGCATGAAAGAGGACGAACCGACTGCAGCAGCCGCGGCAAAAAAGTAACACACCATTCATTTTTTTTAAATGGGAGGCAGGGTTTTCCCTGCCTCCTTGATTTTTTCCACCCCGTCCACATTACTGTCTTCCCCAGATCTCGCTGCGACCGGCCGGATTGTCTTTCGCTTGCCCCTTTCCATCGGACAAACACCGATTCTCGATATCCGATCGGCTGATGTTCTTTGTCTCTCTTTTCCCATTCGATAATCAGGGTTCCTCCGATTGTTTCAAACCTTCTTCGGGATTAATGTAGCCTCGAAAGAAGGAAAGAAAGGGAAAGGGGGTTAAAAACC
>CAYWTL010000158.1:0-2181 GCA_964460245.1 uncultured Syntrophaceae bacterium
GGCAGGCCTGCATCGCGATCCCGTACCGTTCCGCATCGGCCGATCGCAGCAGATCGACGGGATTGCCCGGCTGCCAGTAGGCCGGCAGAATCCCTTTGAGGGTTCGCAGGGTGTCGTCCGAAAGTTCCGCGATCTTTCCTCCGGAACGGAGCAGACGGTTCGCCGCCAGGATTCCCGCGCCGGATGCGTTGCTGATGATGGCCAGGCGCGCCCCCCGGGGAAGATTTCTGGAATCGAGGACGCCGGCGACGTTGAGCAGATCCTGGGATTCCCGGACCCGGACCACGCCGACACGGCGCATCACGGCGTCAAAAACGTCTTCCGGCCCGGCCAGGATGTCGGTATGGGTGATTTTCGCGGACGGACCGTCGCCGATGATGGGCGGCTTCAGGAGCACCAGCGGCTTGTTGCGGGCAAAGCCGCGGGCGGCGCTGACGAATTTTCTCGCGTCGCCGACGCTCTCTTCCATATAGATCATGATGCTGCGCGTGTGGGGATCGTTGCCGAGATAGTCGATGAGATCGCCGAAATCGATGTCGATGGCCGAGCCGAGGGATGCCAGCATGCTGAAGCCGATGTGCGCCTTCACGCCCCAGTCGAACAGCGCCTTTCCGAAGGCGTTGCTCTGGGTCAACAGGGCGACCTTACCCGCGTCGGGCACGCCGCTGAGATGGGTCGCGCAGAAACCGGCGTTCGGACGGATGATGCCCATGCAGTTCGGCCCGAGGATCCGCATCCGGTATTTCCGGCGGACCCGGACCAGCTCGTCCTCCAGTTTGCGCCCCTCCTCGCCCGCTTCCCGGAATCCTTCGGAAATGATGATCACCCCGTCCGCTCCGGCCTGCCCGCATTCTTCCACTAGGCGGGGCACCGTATCCGCGGCGGTCACGATGACGGCGAGATCGATGTGCTCCGGCACTTCCGCGACGCGGGCATAGCAGTCCCGGCCCAAAACAGTTTTCCGATTCGGGTTGACGATGTAGATTTTCCGGTCCCGGCAGGCGAGCAGGTTTTCGATGATGGCCCGGCCCGGCGAGCCTTCCCTTTCGCTCGCGCCGATCAGCGCCACGGTTTGCGGGTCGAACATCCTTTTGATGTGGTCCATGGGCAATCCACTCCTTCTACCGGAATCGCCGGTCTTGTTCGAATGCGACAACGGCCGGTCCGTTGTTTCGGTGCAGAACCGGGCTGTCCGGCGTTCGGTCAGATGATACCGCGCCGGGCCAGATCCTCCTGCGCCGCATCATCATAGCCCATTCCGAGGAGAATTTCACGGGTGTGCTCGCCCACTGAAGGCGGGTGCATCCGCCATTCCGGCTGATCCGTGTCGAATTTGACGGGAAACCGCTGCTGTCCGATTTCCCCGTCGACGGGATGGCATGCCCGGAACCAAAGACCCCGGTGCCGGATCTGGGGGTCCTCCACCGCCTCCGCAAGCGAATTGACGGGCGAGGCGCAGGTCTCATAGCGGGACAGGAGTTCCAGCCACTCCCGGCGGGTCTTTCGAAGCATGATTCTCCGGACTTCGGCGACGACCTCGTCCCGGCGGGGACCGGCCGCATACTGGTCCGCCGCGAGATCTTCCCGGCCGATCGCCCGGCAAAACTCCTGCCAGAACTTCTCCTCCAGGCAGCCGAGCGCGATGTACCGGCGATCCGCCGTCTCATAGATGTTGTAAAAAGCGCAACCGCCCCCGACGAGGGTTTCACCCCCCTTCGGCAATTCGCCGGTGGCCAGGTAAGCGGACATCACCAGACCCAGGAAGGGCGTAACCCCGTCCAGCAGGGCAGCGTCAATGTACTGACCCTTGCCGGTCCGCTCCCTTCTAAACAGCGCGGCCAGGATGCCGATGGCGGCGTTCTGGCTGCCGCCGCCGGCCCCGGCGAACTGCACGCCCGGAACGACCGGTTTTTCGTCCCGCTCCGCCAGCAGATCCAGGATCCCGGAGATGCCCAGCACGTTGATGTCGTGGGTTGCGTGATCGCGATAGGGGCCGTCCTGGCCGAAGCCGGTCAGAGAACAATAGATCAGCCGCGGGTTGATCTGTTTCAGATCTTCATAGGCCAGTCCCATCCTCGCCATGCCGCCGGGCCGAAGCGTTTCCAGCAGAACATCCGCTCCGGGCGCCATTTTGAGAAAGACATCCCGGCCGGCCGGCTCCCGCAGGTTCAGGGTCATGGC
>CAYWTL010000159.1:0-2164 GCA_964460245.1 uncultured Syntrophaceae bacterium
CGGGTTGATCAGGGCCGTGAAGGTCGTCCTCTTTCCGGTCTTCATCCCCGCAATGATCTGCTCTTCCCGGGAAGCCGGCTGCTTGGGGTCCGAAGCGCCGGCGGGCGCAGCGGTTGCAAGGGCCGGCGAGGCGGGGACCGGGGGTGCGATTCCGAGAATGTGGGCGTCGATGCGCTGCGCAAATTCGGTGACTTTGGGAATCAGCTCGTCCATGCCCTGGGACTGCGTGAAAATCCCGACGGGCGACTTGTTGGCGGCAATGTCGATGAGTTTTCCGTCGATGCTGAAACTGCTGCCGATCTTCGTGATGCTGCCCCAGACCACGTAATCGACGTTCATTTTTTTGCCGAGGCTCTGGACGGCCGGCAGTGTCAGCTCTTTTCCCTCCGATCTTTTCAAGGCCTCGAAAACGGCTTCCCTGTCCAGGACCTCGATTTTGTCGCTTGCCGAGATCCGGGAGGAGAGCATGTCCCGAATGCCCTGCCGGACGTAATCGATGTTCTCGGCGCTGTGAACGCTGAAGGGAAGCACCGCAACGGTTTTCTTGTCCTTGGCGCAGACCGGGCCGGCAGCGATCAGCAGGAGAGCCAGACCGATCGTTAATCTGAAAAGATGCTTCATGACGATCTCCCGATTCGGATTTGGGTTTGTTTCTTGACTGTCCGCCACCCGTAACATGACGGCGATTTCAATTCAAGGCCCATTTACAGTCTGCCCGAGAGTTTCAGCCAGGACATGCCGAGGTGCTCGTGGATGGCCGTCTGCACGCGCAGAAGCGCCACCGCGGAAGGATAGAAGTCCTCCGGAACCGCCCCGGGGCCCCGCTTCACCAGATGCGCCGCCGGCGCCGGGATCGGGTTCATGCCCTGTCTTCGGAACAGGGCGACCGCCCGGGGCATGTGGGATGCCGAGGTCACCAGGATAAGCGGATCATTCCCGACCATTTCCCGAATGCAGCGGGCCTCCTCTTCCGTGTCTCTCGCCCGCGCGGACAGGACCAGGTCCCGGGAAGGGATTCCGATCGCCCGGGCCGTTTGGTAAAAGATTTCCGCTTCGGAGGCGGGATCGAAAGCTCCTCCACCAGACAGGATCAGCTTTGCCCCCGGCCGGCTCCGGTAAATTCGGATCGCTTCCGTCAGGCGTTGCAGCGACTCCGGGGATATCTGGCAAGTGACGGGCAATGCCGGGTCGGAGGTGTGGCCGCCGCCAAGGACGACGATCCATTGCGCGCTGTCCTGAAATGCCCGGAAAGGAGGAAAGGAGCGCTCCATGGGACCCAGGATCCGCTCGGACACCGGCGCCGAAGTGACGGCGGCCAGCATGACGACGCCGAGGGTGACCAGGATCCTGCCCCCCCGCTGCCGTCGCGTAAACCAGAGCAGGAAAAGGCCTGCTGCCATCAGGATCAGGCAGAGAGTCAGCGGATAGAACAGCGGGGTGATGATTTTCTTGAAAAGAAACATGCGTGTCCTCGGGTGTTCCTCCGGCGCCGGCCGATCCCGTCACCGGTCGGTTCCGGCGGTTTCGGCCGGGGCGGCGTTCGCGTTCCTTCCGGTAAAGGGGATCGTCAGATGATAGACCCCGTATTCCATGCTGGCCTTCATGGGCAGGCCGGTTTTCTCATAAACGCGAAACATGGCCTTGTTGTCGGCCAGGATGTCGGCGGCGAAGCCGGCGATCCCGTGATCCCCGGCGGTCCGGATGAGCAGATTCAGCATGAACGTGGCGATGCCCAACCCCTGATGCCCCTCGTCGACGACGAAGGCCGTGTCGGCGAAGTCACTGCTCCGCTGCTGCACATACCGCCCTTCGGCGATGATTTTTTCGATGCCCGCCTCCTCGATCGTTCCCACGATGGACAGGGTCCGCCGGTAATCCACGTTGACGTATTCCTGCATCTTTTCGTGGGGCATCGCCTGAATGGAGCTGAAATAGCGGTAGTAGACGGCCTGGTCGGAAAAGCGGTAGAAGAGCCGCCGCATCCCCTCCTCGTCCGAAGGCCGGATCGCCCGGAAACGGACGCGCAGACCGCCCTTGAAGGTGTGCGCGCAGGCCAGATGCTCGGGGTAAAGCGCCGCCGCCTCCCGAAGGTAGATCTGGTCCGCGTATAGAAGGTTCGCCCGCTTCGCCTGCTCGACCAGCTCCGCCCGGTCGCCGGGATGGG
>CAYWTL010000160.1:0-2139 GCA_964460245.1 uncultured Syntrophaceae bacterium
GCGGAGCGGCTGAAGCGGAAAATCGGCGCCATCGAGGGGGCGGAGGTGCCGACGGGGGTGCTGGACATCACGCTCTATCGGGATGACCTCCTGAAGAGCAACAGGAAGCCGAGGCTCGGAAAAACGGACATCCCCTTTTCGCTGGATGACCGGAAGGTCGTCCTCGTGGATGACGTCCTTTTCACGGGAAGGACCATTCGCGCGGCGATGGATGCGCTGATCGACTTCGGCCGCCCCAAGCTCATCCAGCTTGCCGTGCTCGTGGACCGGGGCCACCGGGAACTGCCCATTCGGGCCGATTTTGTGGGCAAAAACCTGCCGTCCTCGCTTTGGGAGGATGTCTCGGTGAATCTGACGGAAAAGACGGGACAGGACGAGGTCGTCATCGCGTCGTAAAAGCGCACGCACCTTTTCCCGACCGGATCGGGGTCGAGACACAGCGATGAGACTCAACAAAAAAGACCTGCTGGGGATGCAGGACCTTTCCATCGATGAAATCAACCTGATTCTCGATACGGCGGAGTCCTTCATCGAGGTATCCACGCGGGAGATCAAGAAGGTCCCCACGCTGCGGGGCAAGACCGTCATCAACCTGTTCATGGAGCCCAGCACCCGGACCCGAACGTCCTTCGAAATCGCCGGGAAGCGGCTCAGCGCCGACACGATCAACATCTCGGCCACCACCAGCAGCGTGGTCAAGGGGGAGACCCTCATCGACACGGCCAAGAACCTGGAGGCCATGAATCCGGACGTGATCGTGATCCGGCACAGCGCTTCCGGCGCGCCGCACATGCTGGCGAAGCGGGTGAAGCAGTCCGTCATCAATGCGGGCGACGGGTCGCACGAGCACCCCACCCAGGCCCTTCTCGACATGATGACCATCCAGGCCAGAAAGGGACGGATTGCCGGACTGAAGGTTGCCATCGTCGGCGATATCGCCCACAGCCGCGTGGCCCGCTCCAACATTTACGGGCTGACCCGAATGGGCGCCCAGGTGGCCGTCGCCGGACCGGCCACCATGCTGCCGCGGCACGTCGAGCGGATGGGGGTGTCGGTCCACCGGCAGATCGAAGAGGCCGTCCGGGGCGCGGATGTCGTCATGATGCTTCGGATCCAGACGGAGCGCGAGCGGCAGAACCTTTTCCCCTCGCTTCGGGAATACGCCCGGTGCTTTTGCCTGAACCGAAGGAATCTCCGACTGGCCAAGGATGACGCGCTGGTCATGCATCCGGGCCCGATCAACCGGGGGATTGAAATTGACCCCGAAATCGCCGACGGTCCCGAATCGGTCATCCTGGAACAGGTGGCGAACGGCGTGGCCGTCCGAATGGCCCTCCTCTACCTTCTGACCGGAGGCCGATCGTGACGGGACCGGCATCGTTCATTCGGATTGCGGCTTTGCGCGAGGTGGCCCGATCATGAGGATACTGCTGCGTGGCGGAAGGATCATCGACCCTTCGCAAAACATCGACGAAACGATGGACCTGCTGATTGAGGACGGGAAAATCGTCAGGGTGGCAAAGAATATCCGCAAAGACGGAGCGGAGGCGGACGCCCACTCGACCCTGAAGATCCTCGACCTCCGCGGGAATGCGGTCGTGCCCGGACTGGTCGACATGCACACCCACCTGCGGGAGCCCGGATACGAGTACAAGGAGACGATCCGGACGGGCGGCGCCGCGGCGGCCGCCGGAGGCTTCACGGCGGTGGCCTGCATGCCCAACACGGACCCCGTGAACGACACCCGGTCCGTCACCGAGTTCATCATTCGCCGGGCCGCGGAAAGCAACCGGGTCCGCGTGTATCCCGTCGCGGCCATCAGCCGGAAATCGGAAGGCGTCTTTCTCTCGGAATTCTGGGACCTGAAGGACGCCGGGGCCGTTGCCTGCTCCGATGACGGCAGGCCGGTGATGAACGGCGCGCTGATGCGGCGGGCGATGGAATATGCCGGCTCGCTGGGAATGGCCGTCATCTCCCATTGCGAGGATACCGGCTTGTCGGCGGGCGGCGTCATGAACGAGGGGTTCGTTTCCACCGAACTGGGCCTGAGGGGAAGTCCCTCCGTAGCGGAGGAGGCGATGGTTTCCCGCGACATCCTGATTGCCGAGTTCACCGGAACGGCCGTTCACATCGCCCACG
>CAYWTL010000161.1:0-2072 GCA_964460245.1 uncultured Syntrophaceae bacterium
CCTGACGACCCAGGCGCTGGCGAGCGATCCCCTGCTTCTGGCCGGCACCGAGGAGCAGAAGAAGAATTACCTCTACCGCCTGGCTTCGGGAGCGTGCCTCGGCGCCTGCGGCATCACCGAGCCGGGAGCCGGTTCCGACGTGTCGGGGATGAAGACGACGGCGCGCAAGGTGGACGGCGGCTATGTTCTGGACGGCGCCAAGATCTTCATCACCAACGGGGGCGAGGCGGAGATCGTGACGGTCCTGGCCTACACGGACCGTGAGAAGGGGAACAAGGGCATCAGCATGTTCATTCTGGAAAAGGGCATGCAGGGATTCACCGTGGGGAAGAAGGAGCATAAGATGGGCCTCCACGGATCGGACACGCGGGAACTGGTGTTCGAGAACGTGTTTGTCCCGGCGGACCGCCTGCTGGGCCCGGAAGGGGGCGGGTTCCGGACTTTGATGACGACGTTCAACTACACGCGGCCGGCCGTGGGCGGTCAGGCCCTGGGGATTGCCCAGGGGGCGCTCGAGGCATCGATCAAATACGCGAAGGAGCGGGTTCAGTTCGGCAAGCCGCTGGCGTCGTTCCAGGGGATGCAGTGGATGCTGGCGGAGATGGCCCTTTCCGTGGAGACGGCGCGCACCATGGTCTACCGGGCGGCTTCGATGATCGACACCGAGCCGGAATCGCCGGAGCAGCCGAAGATCGCCTCCATGGCGAAGTGGTACGCCTCGGACGTGGCGATGAAAGTGACCACGGACGCCGTTCAGATCTTCGGCGGATACGGATATGTCCGCGAATATCCGGTGGAGCGGATGATGCGGGACGCGAAGATCACCCAGATCTACGAGGGCACCAACCAGATCCAGCGCGTCATCATCGCCGGCCAGATCCTCAGGTAGGAAGACTGTTCCGGAACGATTGCTCATGCAGCATGAATTCGTGTGAATCGGAAGGAGAACAAGAACGTGTCCAAAACGAACAAGCGGATCATCAGTTGCGCCGTCACCGGCGCGATTCATACACCCAGCCTGTCTCCCCATTTCCCCTGGAAGCCGAAAGACATCGCGCAACAGGCCATTGACGCGGCCAATGCCGGGGCGGCTTCCGTTCATATCCATGCCCGCGACCCGAAGGATGGGAGACCGTCGCCGGACCTGAATATTTTTCGCGAGATCGTCGAGATGATCCGCGCGAAATCGAATGTCATGCTCTGCCTGACGACGGGCGGCGGCATCGGCATGACGGTGGAGCAACGGGTCGCGGTCGTACCGGCCTTCAAGCCCGATCTGGCGTCGATGAACGCAGGAAGCGTCAACTTCGGCCTGTTCCCCATGGCCCGCATGCTCGACGAGGCGAAATTCGACTGGGAGAAGCCGTACATCGAGTCCTCCCACGATTTCGTCTTTGCCAATACATTCAAGGCCATGGAGGGGATGTGCCGGATCATGCGCGATCACGGGACCAAGCCGGAGCTCGAGATCTACGATGTCGGCCAGATCTACAATGTGAAGTATCTCCTGAACGTCGGTGTTCTCGAGGAGCCGGTTTTCCTTCAGTTCGTGACCGGAATTCTCGGCGGCATCGGCGGCACGGTCTATGATCTGATGAGCCTTCACCAGGCCGCCGAGCGCATCCTCGGGACGGGGAAGTACAACTGGTCGGTTTTGAGCGCCGGCCGGATGGAATTTCCCATGTGCACCGCGGCCATGTTCCTGGGCGGGAACGCACGGGTCGGGATGGAGGACAACCTCTATCTGTCCAAGGGCGTCCTCTGCAAGAGTAATGCCGAGCTGGTGGAGAAGATGGTGCGGATCATGCGGGAATACGACTATGAGCCCGCCTCTCCGGACGAAGCCCGGGAAATCCTGAAGACGAGGAAACGGTAGCCGCTGCATTCCGTCATTCGAAGCGAGAACGGGACGGCCGAGACAATCGGCAAATGCGGAAGAATCCGGAAGACGATAAAAGAACGAACCGGCAACCAGCGAATATTGATCGGAGCTTTTTTCGCGTTTGCCTGACAACCGACACGAGGAGTATTGGGCATGGATTTCACATTTACCGATGAACAGAGAATGTTCC
>CAYWTL010000162.1:0-2067 GCA_964460245.1 uncultured Syntrophaceae bacterium
GCAAGACCACGCTGTGCCGCCGCCTGATCACCGCCTTCGCGGAAGCGGACACGGCGTCGAATGCCGTGGAAACGCACCTGCTGATGGACCCGGCCTTCTCGTCCCCAATGGAATTCCTGACGGCGGTGGCCCTCGGCTTCGGCATCCAGGCCGGGCAAAAAAGAAAACCCGCCGCCGAAGCGGAAACCAGCGAGTGGCAGCTCAAGGAAAACATCAAGGACTATCTTCTCAACCGGGGAGTCAACGAAAAGAAGATCGTCGCGCTCATCATCGACGAAGGGCAGAATATGCCCGACTTCTGTCTGGAGATCCTGCGGGAGTTCCTCAATTATGAAACCAACGAAAACAAGCTCCTGCAGATCGTCATCTTCGCCCAGAAGGAGTTCCGCCGGACGCTGGACCGGATCGAAAATTTCGCGGACCGGGTGAACCTGCTCTACATTCTGGAACCCCTGAATTTTCAGGAAACCCGGGAGATGATCCGTTTTCGCATTGCCCGGGCCGGCGAACCCGGGAGCGCCCCGGAGCTGTTTTCCGGCGCCGGACTGCGGGCCGTGTACCGCGCGACGGGCGGTTACCCGCGAAAGATCATCACCCTCTGCCACCAGGTCATCCTGTCGCTGATCATCCAGAACCGGACCCGGGCGGGTTGGCTTCTGGTCCGCACCTGCGCCCGCCGGATGGCGTCCGCGGGCAGGCCGGCCGGCGCCTGGCGGTATGGATGGGTTCCGGCAGTCGCGACCGCGCTCATCGCCGCACTCGTCTTCGCAATCAGCCGGCCGGTTCAGACCGGCACACTCCGGCAGCCGGAAACATCCCGTCAGGAAGAGCCGAAGCCGGTCGCGGCCCTGGCGGAAACACCCGCGCAGCCGCAACCGGCTCTGCTGGGCAAACTGGTCCTGAAAGACGGAAGAACCATCTGGCGGATGCTGACCGATCTGTACGGAACGTATGACGAAGCGGTCTTTCGGTCCGTGGCCCTCGCCAATCCGCACATCCAGAACCTCGGCAAGGTGAAGGCGGGAGAGACCGTTCATCTTCCGGCGCTTCCCGTTGCGGGCAGGCCGCTGCCGGCCGGAAGGCACTGGATTCAGATTGCCGCCTCGCCGAATCTCGAGCAGACCTACGAGCTGTACAGGGCCTATCAGCCGGTTCTGCCCTCGCTGCTCTTCCTTCCCTATTGGAATCCCCGCCAAGGTGTGGTATTTTCGATTTTTCTGAAGGACGGACACCCCGACGAGGCCTCGGCAAACCGGAGCATCGCCCTGCTCCCGGCGGACCTCGCCTCCGGCGCCAGGGTGCTGTCGGGAATGGACGGGGACACGGTGTTTTACACCCGCTGAAGCCATTTCCGGAAACGGATATCGATGACTGCGAAAACAAGACTGGGGGAAATGCTGATCGAGGCCAATCTGCTGACGGAGGAGACGCTCCGGCAGGCCCTCCAGGACCAGCCCAAACCCCATCTGAAGCTGGGCCAGGCCCTTGTCCGCAAGGGGCTCGTCAGCGAAAACGACCTGGCGGAAATCATCAGCAGGCAGTTGAACATCGAGCGATACCACCCCGACAAACATCCCGTCGACCCCGGCCTGGCCGAGTTCATCCCCATCGAACAGGCCCAGCAGCACCAGATCGCGCCGATCCGAAAAAAGGGGAGGCTCCTGACGATCATCACCACCGACCCACTGGACATCAACATGCTCGACGCGATCGAAATGCTGACCGACTGCGAGGTCGAGCCCGTAATCGGCACGGAACGGGAAATCAACCAGTTGATCAGTACCCTCTACGGGATCCAGTCCACGATCGGCACAGCTCTGGAAAATCTCGAGATCGACACCCAGCGGACGGAAGACAGGGATCAGGAAGACGTTCAGGTTGCTTCCCTGCAGGACCTGGCCACGGAAGCGCCGGTCATCCGCCTCGTCAACACCCTCTTCTCCCAGGCCGTCCGGGAAGGGGCCAGCGACATCCACATCAGCCCCCAGCAGAACAGCGTCCAGGTGCGGTTTCGCATCGACGGCAAGCTCTACGACGTGCCGGCGCCCCGCAAATCCAGCTTTTTGT
>CAYWTL010000163.1:0-2019 GCA_964460245.1 uncultured Syntrophaceae bacterium
TGTCTTCTAAAGACGTTCGCACCCACCGGAAGGGCTGGCAGATTGGGCGGAAAGGGTCCCAGCTCGATTACAACACCGAGTATGTCGAATCCGAGTTCGAGATCATTTCCCAGGCGTTGACACAGATCGAGACGGTCAAGACTCTGAAGGAGATCGAACAGCTGGCCGACATCAAGCCGGGGTTGGAGGCTGAAGCCAGGGACAGGAACATGGGGATCTTCAGGCAAAAGGCTGTCACGAACCCCCTGGACGATCCGCTTCTGCCCTTTAGGGTGAAAATCGCGATGGGCTTCCAGAAACTCGCGAAGCTGTTCATGACCGAGAACGACATGCCCGCCTTGCCGATGGAGTTCGACGATGTCATCGAGCACATCGTTGACCAGGAAGAGCAGCGCCGGGCGGCAAAGGAGGATGAGATCGAATTCGACCCCGCGCCCCACCCCCGGATGTTCGCCCTGCTGAATTATCTGATCAACCACGGAGGGCCGGGCTCTATACCAGCGGCCATGATTTTCAAGGCGATAGCCGCACGGAACGCCTTCATCAAGCAGGTTGTCGGCAAGGATTGGGTCAGGTATCACGACTTGATCCCCGAGGGATATGTGGTCCACAAGCCGGAAGCCGGGAGCGCATTCTACTTCACGAACAGCATCGCGGACCAGGCTCTGGCGCAGGTGCTGGCCGGTCGCAAGAACCTTCCGGAAGCCGTGCGGCAGGTCCTGGCTAAGGGCCGCAGTGAGGAATGGGTTGTGAAGGAGGGGATTTCTAAGACCCTCAACGAGTTTCGGCCCACCATGTCGGATTCGCTCCCGGCAAAGATGTCGAAGGGAATGCTGACGACATGGAAGCAATGGATTCTCATGAACCCCTTCCGGGTGATCAAATACAACATCAACAACATGTCGGGCGATCTCGACATCGCCATGGCCTATGATCCGAAGATCATCACCGGATATTTCATGCAGGCGTTCAAAGACCTCTGGGCGGTCTCCCAGGGGAAGGCGTCCGATACCTTGATGGATGAGCTGTCCGGACTGACCAAGCGAGGTGTTGTCGGGTCCGGGATGACGGCGATAGACATACCCGAGCTGAGCGACGTCAAATCCGTCAAGGGCCTCGTGGACTTCTTTGACGGCAAGAGCAAAAACGCCCTCTCCCGCTGGTGGTCGATGAGCAAGAGACTATCAACGTTGCGTGAAAACATCCTGAGGCTCGCGGCGAACCGGTACTTCCTGGACCGGTTGGGAAGGGGGGAGATCGTCTACGGAGCTTCACGGAAAGAGGAGGTTGACGCCATCGAAAGCCGGGAGGACAAAGCCGCGAAGCTGGCGAGGGAACTGATCGGTGATTACGGAAATATCAGCCATGCCGGGCAATATATCCGGGAGCGGATGATCCCTTTCTACTCCTGGCTTGAGATCAACGCGCCCCGGTACGTGCGTCTCTTCAGAAACCTGAAGCATGAAGGTGGCGGTGGTATCGGCGCCATGGGCGGAGTCTTGGCCTGGAAGACGACGAAGCTCGCCGTCAAAGCCTCCGCCCTCATGGGCTTGGTCATGCTCTGGAACGCGGCGTTCTTCCCCGATGAGGAAGATGAACTGCAAGAAACGGGACGGGAACAGCTCCACATGATCCTGGGACGGCGGGCCGACGGCTCCATCATGACCCTCCGATTCCAGGGCGCATTGTCTGATGCCCTTTCATGGTTCGGGATGAGCAACCCCGTCGAGCAGGCCAGGAAGGTTGTCAGCGGGACGAAAGGGGCTGGTGATCTGGCCCGGGACGTGGGTAAAGCGGCTCCTTTGAGGCTATTCCAAGGATTCCGGCCGGAGCCGAAGCTGCTGTATGAGACCCTGTCCGGGCAGAGTTTTTTCCCGGACCCTCTGCATCCGCGGCCGATCCGTGACACAGCGGAGCATATCCTCAGAACGTTCTCTCTGGATCGGCTCTATAATCAGGCATCTGGTAAGCCAAAGGAAGGGGGCTCATGGGCGACTCAAATGTACCGCGACATCCAAA
>CAYWTL010000164.1:0-2011 GCA_964460245.1 uncultured Syntrophaceae bacterium
GATCTTTATCTTGTTGGACCACCCGGATGATTCTGTTCTGACATTTCTGCATTCCTTCCTGTATTGAAGTTTGAAAATGATTTTTCCGCTGTCCTGCCCTTCTTGCTCAACTCTGTACCCGAGCACAGTCCCCCCATAAAAGGAAGGTTCCGTCCGCTTTTTATGAAAATAGATTTCACCCCCGACAAGTTTCTTAGCCCTGTCTTCGGCCAGCTTCCAGCCGCCGCTTTCCCATACGTTATCGTCCAGCTTGACGAAATGATTGACGGGCTCGATGATGTGTATATTCATAGTCTCTTCCTTCCTTTTGAAAAACGCGCTTGCCATTCAAGCACTGCTTCATTTTCCTCGATCTATAAAACAAAAACCCCATCTAATCGGAATAGACAGGGTTTCAGTGTTTTGTTTAGCCCCTATGTGGGGTAGAGGTGTCGGAGAGATGAACCCCCTCAGCCTCGCTATGCGATTTCGATTACACCTTCCTCTGTTGATCGCATAAAGTCAAGACAATAGTTTGATGCGCAGCATCAATTCGTCTGCACGCTGTTCGATCGCATGGTTTCCCGCGAGGAAAAGGGAGCCCGCCCTCAGCCGAGACACCCGGCGAGGAAGATCTTGCGTCTGGCCATACGGCCAATGTTGAGGGCAATCGTCTGAAACATGGAAGGTTGGGACATGTCCAGCCGCTTCCAGATCGAGGACATGGAATAGAAGGAATCGTACAGCCACAAAAAACCCTGCAGGAGTTCTTCCGGCGACATATTGACGGGCTGGAAAACGACGTGATTGGCGTCGTATCTTGCCCAGTTCTTGTGCAACAATCTGCCTTCGGCCTCCATTTTCGCGAAGATTCGCGTGCCGGGCATCGGGGTATAGATGTAAAAATTGGCCCCGGAGACCCGGTTCTCTTCACAAAAGGAGAGGGTGTCGCGGAAGGTGTCTTGATCGTCATGATCCATTCCGAGCATGAAAGAGCAAAGAACGTTCATCCCCCGGTCGCGGAAGGTGCGGATCGAGGCGGCATATTCATCCACCTTGTTGATCTTCTTGCCCGCATCCCGAAGATTCTTCAGGTTGACGGATTCGATGCCGATAAAAAGCCACGAAAGCCCGCTGGCCGCCGCCAGGTCGAGCAGATCGGGATTTTTGGCCATCGTGATGCTCCCCTGGCTGATCCAGTTCTTTTTCAGCGGGATCATGGCCCGGAAAAGTTCCCGGGCGTATGCGGGATTGCCGCAGATATTGTCATCCACAAAAACCACATGATGGTGCGGCATGGTGGAAAGCTCTGCAATGACTTCGGCCACGGGACGAAAACGGTAGGTTTTGCCCCAGTATTGGGTTACAGAGCAATAATCGCAGTCGAAGGGGCAGCCCCGGGATGCCATGATGGTGTTGGGGAAGGAATAGGCCCCTTCCTTGAGAAGGTTCTGCCTGGACATGGGAAGCCCTTTGAGGTCGTGTCTCACGGTTGCAGTGTAGCGGCGTTTCAGGGTCCCCGCCAGCATGTCTGCCGCCAACTCCGGCCAAACGGTTTCCGCCTCGCCGATCACGACGGCATCGGCATGCGCCCCGGCCTCATCGGGAAGAAAAGATGGATGAAGGCCGCCCAGAATCACCGGAATACCGCGATTTCTGAAAGAGTCGGCAATCTCGTAGGCCCGGTATGCCTGGGGGGTGATGGCCGTGATGCCGATAAAGTCGGCATCGATATGATCGGGAAGATCTTCGATGTCCTCATCATGAATGGTTACCCGGAAATCCTCCCCGGCCAGCCCGGCCAGAAGCGGCAGGGTCAAAGGGGCGATGGAGGACTTGCGCCTCCGCTTTTTCCCGAAGCGGTTTTTATTGGGTCCCGGGTGAATCAGCGCCAGGTGCGGCTTCAAGAGACGAATCTCCTGTTCATTATTCTTCGACATTTCCCCATTCCCGGGTCCAGACAAGTTGATTCAACGTCATCCTGATTGATATTCACGCATCGCGATGAAACCAATAAAAAAACCCCGCTTTC
>CAYWTL010000165.1:0-1994 GCA_964460245.1 uncultured Syntrophaceae bacterium
GGCCGCGGAGACCCTCGCGATGAAGGTCGACTTTCCCACGTTGGGCATGCCGATGATGCCGACGTCGGCCAGCAGTTTCAGCTCCAGCAGGATCCGGCGCTCCTCCCCGGGCATGCCTTCCTGGGCGAAGCGCGGCGCCCGGTGGGTGGCGGTGGCGAAATGGGCGTTTCCCTTGCCGCCGATGCCGCCGCGAGCGGCGATGAAGGACTGCCCGTCCCGGGTCAGGTCCGCCAGGACCTCGCCGGTGTCGGCGTCCTTCACGATCGTGCCGACCGGGACGGCGACCACGACGTCCTCCGTGCCGCGGCCGGTGCGGTTGTTGCCCTCGCCGGGGCGGCCCCGCTGGGCAACCTGGTGCTGCTGGTACTTCAGGTCCAGCAGGGTCCGGCGGCTGTTCACGGCCCGGACGATCACGTCTCCGCCCTTGCCGCCGTCGCCGCCGTCCGGCCCGCCCCGGGGCACGAATTTCTCCCGCCGGAAGCTGACGCAGCCCTGGCCGCCGCCGCCCGCCTTGACATAGATTTTGGCTTCGTCGATGAATTTCATAAAGCCCGCGGGGAAAATCTGCCCGTCCGGGAACGGTCCGGAAAGAAGGGCGCCTTCAGGCGACCCCCGTGAATGCGCCAAAAAAGAAAAGGCACTTCCGTGAAAGTGCCTTTTGATCGAATGTTCGTGGGGCCGATCCGTGCTTCGGCAGCGGGGATCAGAGCTTCCGCACGTCCGCGGCGGCCTGGCCCTTGTCGTCGCTCTTGACGCTGAACTCGACGCGGTCGCCCTCTTTCAGGCTGCGGAACCCGTCGCTTGCGATCGCGGAGTAATGGACAAAAATATCCTTCCCCGATTCGCGGGATATGAACCCGTAACCCTTCTTGTCGTTGAACCACTTGACCACTCCCGTTTCGCGCTCGTCCATCTTCCCGGCATCCCTCCTTGCGTTCTTGAAGTTCTTGATCAGGCCTGTGCCGTGTAGACACTGACCTTTTTTCTCGTCTTGTCCAGGCGCTCGTATTTCACGATGCCGTCGATCTTCGCGTAAATCGTGTAGTCCTTGCCCAGCCCCACGTTGTTGCCCGGGTGGATCTTCGTGCCCACCTGGCGGATGATGATCGAGCCGGCATGGATCGACTGTCCGCCGAACACCTTCACGCCCCGGCGCTGCGAGTTGCTGTCCCGCCCGTTCCGGGAGCTTCCCTGTCCCTTCTTGTGTGCCATCCTGTCCTCCGCTCAGACCGATATTTCCTTGATGCGCATGCGGGTCAGCGGCTGGCGGTGCCCCGTCTTCTTCGCGTAGCCCTTGCGCCGCTTCTTCTTGAAGACCGTGAGCTTGGGGCCCCGGACCTGGGCCACGATCTCCCCGACCACCCTGGCGCCTTCCACGAGCGGCTCGCCCACGCGAATGTCGCCCTCCCGGGCCACCATCAGGACCTGGTCGAAGACCACCGCGTCCCCCCGTGTCCCCGCTATCGTCTCGACGGACAGCATGTCCCCCTCAGCGACCCGGTGCTGCTTCCCGCCTGTCTTGATGACCGCATACATAACGCAAATCCTTGAGAAAAATTTTTTGAACGGCACTTATACAGAAAGTCCGGCCCGTTTGTCAATAGGTTTGTGAAAAATTTTTCGCGGCGCCGAAGAGGGTCCCGGTCTTCAGAATCCTTGCCGTCCGCGCCTGCTCTCCGCCGATCCCGCAGACCGCCGTCAGGATGTCCTGCAGCCGGACCGTTCCCTGCGGCCCGAAGCCTGCGGAAAGGACGATTTCACGGGCCTCCCGGTCGAGGCGCAGCTCCGTGACGAAGGGGCGGATGTCCCGGACGACGGTTTTCCCCTTCGCTTCCCGTTGAACGGTGAACGCCTTCGACTGAAGAAAACGCTCGATTCCCCGCTCGATGGCGGGCAGGCTGTCCGCATCGGCGATCCCGGCCAGCGCGATCCGGTAGCGGAAGCCCCGGACTTCCGCGGAGAGGGCGGGGCCGAGCGGGGACAGCTCGCGCATC
>CAYWTL010000166.1:0-1974 GCA_964460245.1 uncultured Syntrophaceae bacterium
GGCTTCCTGCGTCTCCAGGGTTGAATGGACCAGTTTGAGGTTCTCCCGGTCCGCCGCCAGTGCAAAGTAAGCCTCAGCCACGGCGGAGACCAGCATGATCTGTGCGCTGCGGCGGGCCTGGGCCGTGGCCAGATATTCTTCCAGCGCCCGGTCTTTCATGCTGCGAATGCGTCCGAAGAAGTCGATCTCCCAGGAAATAATGCCGAGATTGACACTATATCTTTCCGATGTCGTCACCGCCCCGTTTCTCGAAAGGTCGGCTGGAACGCGCTCCTTGCTTCCGCTCCCGACGGCATTGACGGACGGCAGCAGTTCGGCCCGCTGTATGCCGTAATACGCGCGCGCCCGCTCGACGTTCAGGACCGCGATGCGGAGGTCGCGGTTTTTGTCTAGGGCGGTCTCGATGATCTTTTGCAAATGAGGATCGGCGATGAACTCCCGCCATGGCCGTTCAGCGTCAGCCGGAACGGACGCACCTGCCTTCGGTTCGCTGTAAGCCGCACCGGTCGGCCACTCCGTGGGGACCGGCGCGGCAGGTCGCTCATATCTGGGGGCGAGCGCGCAGCCGACCAGAAGGGTGAAGAGCATGCACCATAAAAGGAAAAGATTTTTGTTCATTTCATCCGTCCCCTGATGTTCTTTCACTGCCCGGCTCGTCCGGTGGATGCTTTTTGGATCCGGTGGTGAACGCTTCCATCCATCCGCGGAAGGCACGGGTCCCGGCTTCCTTTCGGGTCTGTTTGCCCATGAATTTTTCGATCAGTACATAGAACAGGGGTGAAAAGATCAGCACCAGGACCGTGGCGGTCACCATCCCGCCCAGCACGCCGGTGCCGATGGCGTTCTGGGCGCCTGCCCCGGCGCCGGTACTGATCGCCAGGGGCAGAACTCCGAAGCCGAAGGCCAGGGAAGTCATCACGATCGGCCGGAAACGCAGTTTGGCGCCCTCCAGCGTGGCGTCAATGAGATTCATCCCCCTTTCCAGACCGCTCTTGGCGAACTGGACGATCAGGATGGCGTTCTTCGTGGTCAGGCCCAACGTGGTCAGAAGGCCGATCTGGAAATAAACGTCGTTGGTCAGCCCGCGCATGCTCGTGGCGATGATGCCGCCGATCACGCCCAAGGGGAGGACCAGCAGGATCGAGATGGGCACGGTCCAACTCTCGTAAAGCGCAGCCAGACAGAGAAAGATTACGAAAACGGAAAAGGCGTACAAGAGCGGCGCCTGGGAACTCGCCATCCGCTCCTGGTAAGAGAGGCCCGTCCAGTCGAAGCCGAACCCCTTCGACAGCTTTTCCGTAAGCTCTTCCATGGCCTTCATGGCCTCGCCCGAGCTTTTTCCCGGCGCCGGTTCTCCCCAGAAGTTAATGGCCGCAAACCCGTTGAAGCGCGCCAGGCTCGTGGGGCCTGTGGTCCAGCGGCCGGTGGCGAAAGAGGAGAAGGGAACCATCTTCCCCGCCGTGTTCCGGACATAGAGCTTTTCGAGGTCCTTGGGCAGCATGCGGTAAGGGGCGTCGGCCTGGACGTAGACCCGTTTGACACGTCCGCCCTTGATGAAATCGTTTGCATAGGAACTGCCGAACGCCGCGGCGATTGTCCTGTGGATGGAGGTGATGGGGACTCCCAGGGCGCCGGCCTTGTCCCAGTCCACGTCGATCCGGTACTGGGGCACGTCATCCATGCTGTTGGGTCGAAGGGCGGCCACCCTCGGATCTTTTGACGCCAGGCCGAGCAATTCGTACTGGGCATTCATCAGGGCCTGGTGGCCGAGTCCTCCCCGGTCCAGGAGCATGAAATCGAAACCCTTGGCCATGCCCAGTTCCGTGACGGCCGGCGGCGGGAAGGCGAATATTCTTGCATTGCGGATGCCCGCAAAAGCTCTCATGGCCCTCTGGGAAACGGCCTTCACCTTGAGATTGTCCCGGTTGCGGAGGTGCCAGTCCTTCAGCCGGACGAAGGCCATGCCGTTGCTTT
>CAYWTL010000167.1:0-1963 GCA_964460245.1 uncultured Syntrophaceae bacterium
GCCATGATGATGATCGATTTTTCGCAATTGGCCGCCATGGCGCCGGCGCCGCCGCTGCCGGGAAACCTCGTTTCCGGCTTGTAGTAGGTGCCCCCCTCGTAGGTGGAGCAGACGTTCCCGTACGGGTCGATCTGCGCGCCACCGATGAAGGCATAGTCGGAATAGCCCCGCTGGGTGAGCTCGAATACGGCGCTCAGGCCCTTCAGAAAGCAGGCCTTGCGGCAGGCCCGGGTGTCGCCCACGGACAGGGGCATGCCCATCTCCAGAATGGGCGTGAGCGGGCCGGCCTCGAAAATGATTCCCAGGTTCGGGGCGTGGGTCAACTGGGCGTGCATGGACGCGATGATCGGCAGACCCGTCCCGACAAAAACGATCTTCTCGTCTTCCAAAACGCGCGATCCCGTATAGGCGATCATCTCGAAAGGCGTATATTCAGGCATGGTATGAACCTCCTTGTGTTTGTTTGTTTGCCGTTAAGACAGGAGGATGGGCTGGCCGCCATCCAGGGCTCTGAGTTTTCGCAATTGTTTGTAGGATATCTTTTCCAGAAAATCGTCGAAGGTCTCGCAACCGAAAATATACTCATCGTAATATTTTCGAAGTTCATCCTTCTTCCCGGTCTTCCGGAAGCCGTCGCAGATGCTCCGGAACATCTTGATGTGATCCATGTCGAACCAGTAGTGGCCGTAAGAGGCCCCCGGATAGGCGCCGTAGGGCTGCTCGATCAGCGTGTCGACGGTGGCGTAGGGGATCTCCGTCAGATTCGGATAGGTCCGGATGTTCTCGCTGGGGATGATCTGCTCGGTGGTGACGATCGTGTTGACCGCCGCCATGGCAATCTCCGGGCAGGTGCAGTGCGCGCCGAAGATGCGGGAGTTTCCGTACATGTCCGCGGCGGTCACATGGACGATGCCGATGTCGGGATGACAGGCCGGCACGAGGTAGATATTCTTGCCGCTGAAAGGACAGACCACCATGGTCCCCCGGTTGACCTGCTCCATGTCCGATCCGCCGTGATCCCGTGTGGGGACGAAGGGAATGCCCATGGCGGCAGCCTTGAACCGCGCCGACATGCCGTAATTGGTGTAGTCGTCGAGCTGGATCATGCCTTTGGACGTGAGATGCCGGAGCAGCGGCGCGATGCCGATGACTTCATAGCCCCACCAGGCCAGCTCCACCCGCTTGATGGAAATGCGGTCGGGATCGAGCAACATGGCGCCCGCCAGCAGTTCCGCGCAGATCGAGTTGGACTGGAAGGACAGGGTCAGGTTTCGCGCGCCGTGCCGGATGATTTCATGGACGATCGCCACGGGCACGCGGGTGTTGACGAAGCCTCCGATGCCGATGTTGACGCCGTCGCGCAGATATTTGCGGACCGCGCTTTTGAGATTGGTCCTTTTGTCATGAAGCCCCTTGGGCTTGGCCACCATGGCCTTGCGGGCATCATCGGGTGAAGGACCCCACCAGGCGAATGGTTCCTCAGCCGCTTTTCCGGACGCTTCGACCCGCAGCTTGGAAACATTCTTGACCAGTGAACTGACCTTTTTCTTCATTTCCCACCTCCTGATCTCTCTTTCTTTTATTTTTTGACAAAGACTGCTGTCATATGGACGGGCGAGGTCGAACCAGGGCCGCCGTCACATACTAAAAAGGCCGTCGCCGGTCAAGAGAATTTCGCGACGATAAACACTTGAGCGGAAGGGTGCGGAATGGTATAAAAGCCGCGTATTTATGAGGGGGTGAAAGGCGTGATGGAAGGCGGAGGGGAATCGACGGCCGGAATGCGAAAAATCTTTTCCCGAGTGAAGGAATATTTTCGTGAAGACCCGGAAAAGGCCGCCGGCTCCTACTGGGGCTTGAGCGCCCGGGATGAGCGGATTCAGGACCAGGCCCATTGGTGTGGAGTGTTGCGGTGGCCGCGCGAGCGGTGGATGGAATACGGCGACTTTTATGTTGACTATGC
>CAYWTL010000168.1:0-1943 GCA_964460245.1 uncultured Syntrophaceae bacterium
TCAACGGCGCCTATGCGGTCTTCAACACGATGATGATCCCGGAGCGCCTCGGCACCGCGGCCATGACCATCGGCGCCGCCCGTCCGGCCCTCGACATCGCCACGAACTACACGTCGCGCCGAAAGGCCTTCGGCCAGATCATCGCCCAGTTCGAGGGGGTGAGCTTTCAGATCGCCGAGGCCGTCATGCTGCTGGACGCCGCCCGCGCCATGGCCTATGTGACGGCCCGCGCCGTGGACGAGGGCGTCGACATGCACCGCATCCGCCGCATGGTCTCCGAATCGAAAAAGTTCATCACCGAATCCTGCCAGAAAGCGGTCCACAACGCGATGCAGGTCGTGGGCGGCATCGGGTACACCAACGTCTTTCCCATCGAGCGGATTTTCCGCGATGTGCGGCTTGCTTCGATCTGGACGGGTACGAGCGAGGTCATGTCCATGATCACGGCCCATGAGTGGTACCGGGAATTTTTCAAGACGAAGGCCGGCCGCATGGCCCGCGATTTCGAGCGCGACGCTCAGGAGGCGGATGCCGCCGATGAAAAGATCTACGAATAGCCCCGAGGCGAAGCCGGCCGGTCCGGAAGGGCAACCGATGCGTGACGAGCGGCAGCTGATCCCCGTCCTGATGGACGGGATTCACATCATCAAGATGGTCCTCTTCAAGATGCTGAGGAGCGGACTGGAAGAGCGGCATCCTTCCTGGGAGCGGGCCGAGGTCGGCCGGCTGGCCGGCGCCGTCATCAACGGCCTGTTCGGCACGCCCAACCGGGAAGAGCCCTTCCTGTCGTTCGCGAAATCCCACGCGGCCCTGATCGATGAGGAAATCGGTAGGATCGCCGCCGAATTTCCGGAAATGCGGATCCCCATCACCGACGCCCTGCGCGTTCAGTTCCTCTGCGACAGCCGGGAAGGCTGCGAGAACGAGGCGGTTCTCGCCAGGGCCAGAGATCTCGGCATCCTGATCCTCGAGAGGGAGGTCCCCATGCCGGACCATTTCATGACGCTTGCCCGCAGGCTGGGTGAAGCCCATCAGGTGACCCGCCAGGTCCGGATGCAGCCGCACTGACGGGCCGCCGGGAAGGCGCAGAGGTCCGGAACCGCTTGTCGGCGCGACCGGTGCACCCTCAGGGAAAAGGAGCTTTCGAACATGCCCCCCCGTTCGATCCGGAAAGATTCACCCGACTACGCCCTCTACGAACAGATGCTGAGGAAATCCCCCCGGGCATCCAGATACTGGATGGCGGGCGACCGCCTCTACCACGCGGGCCTCTTCCTGACGATGATCTGCATACCGGCAATTTTCTATATCTACACGCGCCTCGAACCGGGCGGAATGCTGTACGGAACGGTGGGGCTGCTGGCCGGGTCCATCGCCGTCTTTGCGCTGGGCATCTACCTGAAAAGGGAATCCTACAAACTCGCCATGAAGGCCGGAATCGACGTCACCTTTCCGAAGGGATGAAACAGCATTCGGCCCCGCCGCCCGTCGCCACGATCGCGAGAACCGCCCCCGAACACAACGGTTGCATGCGGAATGCCGATGAGGCATCCCTCGGAATAAGGAGATGACCTGCCTATGAAATCATACCGAAAGGAACTCTGGTTCAATGTCCCCTTTCGAAGAGGGTTTGTCAACATCACGCGGCAGGTTGAGCAGTGCCTGCAGGAAAGCGGCGTATCGGAAGGCCTGGTTCTGGTGAACGCAATGCACATCACCGCTTCCGTTTTCATCAATGACGACGAGTCCGGCCTGCATCGGGATTACGAAGAGTGGCTGGAAAAACTTGCCCCCCACGAGCCGGTCTCCCGGTACCGGCACAACCGCACGGGCGAGGACAACGGCGACGCCCACCTGAAGAGGCAGGTCATGGGGCGGGAAGTCATCGTCGCCGTCACGGAGGGGAGGCTGGACTTCGGCCCGTGGGAACAGATCTTCTACGG
>CAYWTL010000169.1:0-1905 GCA_964460245.1 uncultured Syntrophaceae bacterium
CTGATCTTTAACAGTTGCAAAAAAGATATTTTGATATATTAAGCACATAGACATCCCGGAAAAAGTCTTGGCACTACATTTTGCTCTTTGATACTCCAATAAGCGTCATGATGCTTCCCGGATCGTAGGAGGGATGGCGGCGCCGACCGACTGAAAGATCTTGCCGCATGTCCCGATGCATTCGGTGCGGACGGCCAAGGTTTTGTTCTGTTCCAGGATCGTAATCTCCTGGAGGGCTTCCAGGTCCTGCTTGATTGCGGACCATTCAAAACAGTGGCCTGCCTTTTCCAGGCGGCTGTCCAGCTCCTTTCTCAGAACCAGCGCCAGGAAACTGCAGAAGACATGACCCCGGATCGTCCCATCGGTCTGATGAAAAACCGGCCGGGTCTCCAGAACCGATTTCATGTCCCGGAATGCCTGTTCCACCTGCCAGAGCTCCTTGTACTTGAGGGCGACCCTGTCGGCGGGCAGGTCCGTATTGGTCCGCAGAACCCACTTGCCGTCATAGCGGGCTTCCTCTTCGATCTTCCCTTCGTCGATGGCGACATGATCGCTCGCCACCTTGAGGTATTTCCGGTACCCCCGGTTGCCCACGAGGGCCTTGGGACCCTTTTTGAGCTGTGACTTCAGGGACTCGATGATCAGGACGCGATCCTGCTGATCCTTCCGGGCCTGTTTCTCGTTCAGACAGACGATGTACCGGCGATCATCCACCCAAACCTCCTTGACCTTCAGGGGCGATGATTCTTTGACCCCCTCGCGGTGGACTTCCTGGTATCGGCCAGCCCGGGAGAGGACCTCGTCGCGGACTTCCGTGCTCTTTCTCATGCGGCTCCCCAGGATGTAGGGGATGCTCCTCTCATCCAGCGCCTTCACGGTCTCGCTGCTGATCATCCCCCGGTCCGCCACCAGGCAGAACCGATCCACGGAAAACCGTTTCCGGAGCCGGTCCGCCACGGGAAGCAGGGTCTTCACATCCGCCGTGTTGCCCGGCCAGATCTCGCAGCACACCGGACGGCCACGATCATTGATGAGCGTCCCCACGACCATCTGGTTCCGGTCGGGACGGTGATCCTTGCTGTGGCCCTTCTGACCGAGGGCCTGGCCGCCTTCGCCCTCAAAATAGATCGAGGTGGTGTCAAAAAAGAACAAGTCCACGCCCGTGAACAGGTCGCTGTTGTTCTGAAAGAGTTCTTCTTCAATGACGTCCTTGATGCAGCGGGGAGCAAAGGAGGTTCGGTCTCGCTGATCCGCTGTCTCCTCCCCGAGAAAGACCATGGCGCGATACAGGTGATGCAGGGACAGCGATTCAATGCCGTCGATGCGTTGATCCCTGCGCCACTGATCACAGTGCCGGTCGGAACCGGAAACGAACAGCCGATGAAGCACCGTCAGGAAGATCGCCCGCTCCACATCAAACTCGAACTTCCGATCTTTCAAAAGGCGACGAAGAATCCTGTCGATCCCCATCTCCTGCCAAAGCCGCTCAAAGATGATGGCGGGTCCGATCTTCTTTGCCGTGGCTTGAACATCGGTATTCGCCCTGACCGACAGAATCAGAAGAATTTTCTCGGAGAATCTGGACAGGGATCGAATGATCGTTTCGATATCACCGCCGGCGCGAAGCTTATCCATTCGGCCGATGGTGGCAATGACCCGCTGGCTGATTTTCCCCCCTTCCCGGCGGTTTTCGACGAGCTGGAGGTATTCGTTGCGGCCTGACTTCTTGATTCGTGCGAACATAAGGGCTTCCTTGAAGGACACCCTATAATCTCACAAATAACCTTCTATTGTCAAGCTTTATTTGCAACTTGCGTGGCACTACGGTTTTCTGTTTTTCAAAGAGCGATGCAACATTTGTGCGGGTTCCCAAAGGAGAGTTCCCCAAAAAGTGTTAAAGATCAG
>CAYWTL010000170.1:0-1904 GCA_964460245.1 uncultured Syntrophaceae bacterium
AAGCGGAGGCGAAGCCGAAGGAAGATGCCAACAAGGGAATTCCCGAACCGAAGGCCATCAAGAAGTTTCTGGATCAGTACGTGATCGGACAGGAGAGGACCAAAAAGATTCTGTCCGTGGCCGTTTACAATCATTACAAGCGCCTGTTCTCGAACGCGGATCTTCAGGGCGTCGACATCCAGAAGAGCAATGTCCTGCTGATCGGCCCCACGGGTTCCGGCAAAACCCTGCTGGCAAAGACGCTGGCCAAGCTTCTGAACGTTCCCTTCACCATCGCCGATGCCACCACACTGACCGAAGCCGGTTATGTGGGCGAAGATGTCGAAAACATCATTTTGAGTCTGCTGCAGAACGCAGACTATGATGTCGCGAGGGCATCCAAGGGGATCGTCTACATCGACGAGATCGACAAGATTGCAAAGAAATCCGGAAACCCCTCCATCACCCGGGATGTTTCCGGCGAGGGGGTTCAGCAGGCCCTGCTGAAGATCATCGAGGGAACGCTGGCGAACATTCCTCCGAAGGGCGGGAGGAAACATCCGCAGCAGGAGTTCATCCAGGTGGACACGACCAATATCCTTTTCATCTGCGGCGGTGCATTCAACGACCTGGAGGATATCATCGCCAAACGCATCGGCGTCAACAAGATGGGGTTCGGCGCGGACATCAAGAGCAAGAAGGAGAAAAAAGTGGGGGAACTCCTGGCCGAGGTGCAGCCGGAGGACCTGCTGAAATTCGGGATGATCCCTGAATTCATCGGAAGGCTGCCGGTGATTGCCACCTTGAACGAACTGAACCAGGATGATCTGATTCGGATCCTGGTGGAGCCGAAAGACGCCATCACGAAGCAGTACGCGAAGCTGTTTGAACTGGAGAAGGTCCGGCTGAAGTTCACGGACGGGGCGCTGCGGGCCATCGCGAAGCTGTCCGCCGAACGAAAAGCCGGCGCGCGCGGATTGCGCGCCATCATGGAAAACACGATGCTGGAGATCATGTACGATATTCCGTCCCGCAGCGACGTGCGGGAGTGCGTGATCAACGAGGATGTTGTCTTGAACCGTGAACATCCGATCCTGCTCTTTGAAAAGCAGTCGGAAACCGCTTAGCATACAGGATAGATATGTTTGATTTCATGAAAAACAAGGAAAAAGGGGAAAAGATCATATCCGTTCCTCTGCTGCCCCTGAGGGACGTGGTCGTCTTTCCCCATATGATCGTGCCGCTGTTCGTGGGCCGCGAGAAATCCATCGTCGCGCTCGAATCCGCCATGAAATACGAGAAGGGAATCTTCATGGTTGCGCAGAAGCATGCGCAGAAAGACGAGCCTCTTGAAGAGGACATCTACAGGATCGGGACGCTCGGCATCATCATTCAGCTCCTCCGGCTGCCGGACGGAACCGTCAAGGTTCTGGTGGAAGGCAAACAGCGGGGCATCATCCGGGAATATCTTCCCAATGCCGATTTTTTCATCGTCAACGTCGAAGAACAGGAAGAGATCGAAGACCAGGATTACGTCAAGACGGAAGCCCTGATGCGCAGCGTCCGGGAAGCCTTTGAAACCTATGTGAAGCTGAGCAAGAAGGTTCATATCGAAATGGTGGGAACGATTGCCTCCATCGAAGGCGCTTCGAAGCTGGCGGATGTCATTGTTTCCCACATCGGGATCAAGCTGGAGGACAAGCAGCGGATCCTGGAGATCCTCAATGTCAATGCCCGTCTCGAGACCATTTATGAACTGATGCTGGGCGAGATCGAGATCCTTCAGGTCGAGGAAAAGATCAAGCGGCGCGTCAAAAAGCAGATGGAGAAGACCCAGAAGGACTATTATCTGAACGAGCAGATGCGGGCCATCCAGAAGGAGATGGGCGAAAAGGATGATTTTAAAAGCGAGATTGCGGAACTCG
>CAYWTL010000171.1:0-1891 GCA_964460245.1 uncultured Syntrophaceae bacterium
GGTGATGCTGTACCGGGCGTCCGGCAATCTCCGGGCCGTGGTCTTGAGGGCGCCGACATCGCTCCCGGCTCCCGGTTCGGTCAGGCACATGGTGCCTCCGAATTCGCCGGCGTACATCCTGTACATGTATTTCCGCTTCTGTTCCTCGGTTCCGTAGATTTCGATCAGCGCGACGGTGCCGTTGGTCAGGTTGGGGTACATGACAAGGGGATAGTTGGCCGCCTGCAGGAGCCCGACGCAGGCCGTGCTGACGACGGCGGGCATCCCCTCCGCCTACTTCGGGAGAACGGGAGGGACAGAGCCAGCCGCCGGAGACGGCAACTCACGCTTCGAAGGGTGCTTGTTTTCCTCAGCTCTTGATCCCCGCCAGGGCCTTGACCATCTTTTTCCGCGCCCTGATGTCGTACTCCGAGGTTATGGCGATCTGCTCCATGATGGGGGATCCGCCGCCGGGGCCGCGGGCGGTTTATTCCTTCAGAGCATCTCCGGCGTGAAGGCCACGACCTGATCGATGGTCGCGGCATCGGTCAAAAGCATGGCCAGACGGTCCACGCCGAGGGCGATCCCGGCGGCGTCCGGCATCGCCGGCAGGGCATTCAGGAAAGCCTCCGGCAGCGGATAATCCCTTTTCCCCGACGTGCGACGGTACTGCCTTGCCTTATCGAAGCGGCGGCGCTGCTCCCCTTCATCGGTCAGCTCGGAGAAGGCGTTGGCCAGTTCCAACCCGCCCAGGTAGAGCTCGAACCGTTCGGCCAGTGCGGCATTCCCCTCCTTAGCCCGGGCGAGCGCCCCGAGGGCAACGGGATAATCATAGAGAAAAACAGGGCGATCGACGCCCAGGCGGGGTTCGATCTCACAGGCCATAATTTCGTCGAAGCGGTCGGCTTGAAGGGCTTCCGGCAGGGACAGCGTGGCATGGCGCGCAAAGGCCTCCGAAACGGACATCCGCGGCCAGGGCTTCTGCAGGGAGATCCGCCTCCCGCGGAACAGAATGGGATCTCTTTTTTCGAGTGCGCCGGCCACGCGGAGGACAAGGTCCTCGCATTCCGGCATCAGGTCGCGGTAGTCGATCCCCTGACAGTACCATTCGAGCAGCGTGAATTCAGGGAGATGAAGATCGCCTCGTTCCGCCTCTCGAAAGCACTTTGAGATTTGAAAGATTCTGGAATAACCGGCCGCGACCAGGCGCTTCATGCAAAGTTCGGGTGAGGTTTGCAGGAACCAGTCGCCGCTGGGCGGCGCGTCGATATGCTCTTCGGGGGCCGGTGCGGGGATGCGGAGGGGAGTTTCGACTTCGAGGTAGTCCCGCTCTTGAAAAAACTCCCGAAGCGCCTGAATCATCCGGGCTCTCGACCGAAGGGCGTCGCGCTTTCCGGCGAGCTTCCAGGCCTCCGCCCCGGTATCCATCACGACTTGACGCGGGTCAGATACTCTCCGGTACGGGTGTCCACCCGGATCTTTTCGTCCTGTTCGATGAAGGTCGGCACCAGGATGCGGTAGCCCGTCTGCAAGGTGACCGGCTTGGTGTTGCCCGTCACAGAGTCTCCCTTGGCCCAGGGTTCCGCCTCGGTCACGACAAGGTCCACAAAGTTGGGAAGGCTGATCCCCAGCGGTCGGTCTTCGAACAGGAGGATGGAAGCCTCGATGTTGTCGATCAGGAAATTTTTAGCGTCGCCGATCTGCTCTTCCGTCAGGAAGACCTGCTCGTAGCTGACGTTGTCCATAAAACAGTACTTCCCGCCTTCCGGATAGAGATACTGCATTTTCTTTTCCTGCAGGTCGGCGGGCTCGAAGGTATCGACGGAGCGGAACGTCCGTTCGAACTGGTTCCCGGTAATCATGTTCTTCAGTTTGCAGCGATAGAGGGCCTGCCCTTTCCCGGGCTTGACAA
>CAYWTL010000172.1:0-1880 GCA_964460245.1 uncultured Syntrophaceae bacterium
CGCGGCCAGCCTTCTGGGCAATCTGAAGCACTGGCTCAAGGACGATCCGGAAGTCTCCACGCTGATGGAGAAAGTGACCCGTGTTCAGCGAGAGGAAATATGCAGGAAGCCTTGATCGATTTGATCGATTGCCATGAAGAGATCCAGGCAATCGTGATGTGCGGGTAACGCCATGCCGGAAGACAGCATTCAACAGATCCGGATCGACAACCGCTTGGTCGGAATCGTCGGATTGGAACAGGTCATGGAAAACATGGCCGGCCCGTTTGCCGAACGTTCGGATGCGGAAATTGGAGAAGCGATCATCCGCCGAATCGAGGCGAACAATTACATTCCTCAAAAAGCCAGGCCTCTCTACGCCAGCGCGCTCGTTCGAGAATTCAGAAAATACCTGGGGCAGTCCGTTAATGAGCAGCCGAAGGAAGGCCTGCGCGTTGCCGTGCTCGGTCCGGGCTGTTCCCGCTGCAGTCAGATGGAGATTGATGTCCGGGAGGTCCTGGCGGAAATGAAGCTGCCGGCGGAATTGATCCACGTATCCGACATTCAGGAAATCGCCCGCAGCGGGGTCATGGGAGCGCCCGCGCTTATGATCAACGGCCGGGTGGTCTGCGTGGGCCAGACGCCGCACAGGAATCAAATAAGAGAATGGCTCAATGAAGCGCTGACAGCCAAAAGAAAGGAGTGACAGTATGGACATCAAAATTCTGGGGCCGGGATGTGCAAAATGCCATCAGGTGGAGAAGATCGTTAAAGAAGCCGTCGCAGAGGCAGGACTTGATGCGAGCATCGAGCATGTGACGGATTTCAAAAAGATCTCGTCCTACGGCGTGTTCGGCACGCCCTCGGTAGTCATTGACGGAGAGATCAAATCCGTCGGGAAGATCCCGAAGAAAGAAGACGTGAAAGCCTGGATCGGCAAATAGTCGGAAAAGTAGAACTACCAAAACTCAGTCAAGGAGCATTCCCACCCATGAGGAAGTATCTGGAGAAAGTACAGGATTTTCGATTTTTACCCGTTTTTGTAATTGTCAGTATGGCCGTAGGCATCGCCATCGGCAAGTGGTACGGCATCTCGAACTTTGCCCTGACGCCGCCCATTGACGCCATCAAGGCGATCTTTTCAGGGACCTATCAGTTCACCATAGCCAACAGTCTTGCCCTGGGGGTGGTGATCGGCCTGTTTTTCATGATCTACCCGGCCATGACAAACGTCAAGATCGAGGATCTGGGCAAGGCGGCCACCTCTCCAAAGCAATTAATCATCGTTCTGTTTTTCAATTACCTGGTCGCCCCGTTCTTCATGCTTCTTTTGGCAAAGATTTTTCTGTCCGCCTATCCCGATCTGTATGTCGGCCTTGTCCTGTACGGGCTTGCGCCGTGCATCGCCATGGTCATCGTCTTCACCTTTCTCTCCCTGGGAAACAATGCCCTGGCCATTGTTCTTGTCGCCATCAATTCCATCTGCCAGATGCTCCTTATCCCGGTGTACGCGAAATTGCTCCTGGGAGACGTTTCCTTTGATGTCTTCGTCGTCGGGGAGAGTGTGCTCCTCTATCTTGGTCTTCCTCTCGTGGCCGGTTTTATGACCCGGCGGATTGCCGTGGGCAAGCTGGGCGAGGAGGGCTTCAAGCATTTCAAGACTTATCTGGATTCCCTTTCGATCATCGGCCTTCTTTTTACCCTGATCGTCATGTTCGCGCTCAAGGGGGACCTTATTCTTGAAAACCCCATGCTGATCGTTCACATGGCCATTCCCATGACGCTCTTTTTCTGGATCATGTTCGCCGTCGTGTACCTGGTGAGCTGGAAGCTCGGCCTCAACTACAAGGATTCCGTGGCGGTGGCTTTCAATTCAACAGGTCGGGACTTTGAAATCGCGA
>CAYWTL010000173.1:0-1831 GCA_964460245.1 uncultured Syntrophaceae bacterium
GGATCGGGCCGTTCGCCGAGTTCGATGAGGGATGCGCCGACTCCGATCACGGGGACAGCCAGGGTGCCCATACCGGCCACCCCGGCCGGAAGCTTTTTCATGATGTAGGTCCAGAGCAGAAAGGCAAAGGAACAGACCAGAACGGTGTTGTAGAGGAGGGCCAGGATCAGGTAACGGCTCCACTGCACGGGCGGCTGCGGGACGAGAAGCGCAATCGCCACCAGCGGCACGGAGCCGTAGATGAACTGCCATGCCGTGGCCGAGACGAAATCGAAATCCGGCTTTTTCTGCATGACCTTGATGATGACGGCGCCGACCGCCCAGCACATCCCCGCCACGACCGCCAGGATTTCGCTGAAAAGCGTGCTCTTCAGCGACCAGGGCTCCAGCAGCAGGACCATGCCGGCAAAGGCCGCCGCGACCGGGATCCAGTCCACGCCGCGGATTTTTTCCGAGAGGACCGGCCAGGCGAAGATCAGGATCCAGAACGGCATGGTGTACACCAGGATCGAAGTCTTGCCCGCGCCGCCGCTTACCAGTGCCCAGAGGATCAGACCCGTTCCCGCTGCCGTCTGCGTCAGACCCAGCAGGATGGTGATAGGCACGGCTTTGGGACGAATGGGCATGCCCCGGCAGCGCATGATGAAGATGAGAAGGATGCCGCCCAGCAACATGCGGAACGCATTGAAGTCGAAGGGCCCCATGTAAACCAGGGACTTCTTCATTACGACCCAGTTGTAGCCCCAGATGACCGCCAGCAGGATCAAGGCCGCCGCCGGCCTCCAGCGGTGTGACACCAGCCGATTCAAGCGACCCGCCCGCCTTCTTTGCCTGTTTCCATCCTCACGGCTCAATTGTCCTTTCGGTATTGAATCAGCCCCAGACCGTGTGTCTCGAGATTGTCCGCATTACGGAAGCAGACCGGATTCGGAAAAGAGAAACAGCGGTTTTCCGGCATGCGCGCATATCCCGTGGATTATTGCACGCCCATGAAGATTTTCGGCAGGGCCATGACCGACCAGGGGAAATAGGTGCAAACCAGAAGCACGGCAACGAGCACAACGACCATCGGCCAGATGGCCCTGCTGATCTGCTCCAGGGTGCGGCCGCTGATCGCGCTGGCCACGAAGATGTTGATGGCCATGGGCGGGGTGGCCATACCGATGGCCAGGCCTATGGTCATGATGACCCCGAAATGGACGGCGTCTCCGCCGACGGCGGCAATGAGGGGAAGAAAGATGGGCGTCAGGATGATCAGCGCAGATGCGGTTTCCATGAAACAGCCGGCGATGAGCACAATGACGTCGATCATCAGATAGATCAGCGGAACGCTGTTTCCGGCAATGGCCATCATGGATCGGGCGACGGCTTCGGGGATTTCGTAGAAGGCCAGCCCCCAACCGAAAATTTTTGCGGTTCCGATGATGAACATGATCAGAGCGGAGGTGACCCCCGCGCCCACCACCAGTTCATAGAATCTTCTGAAGGTCAGAGACCGGTAAACCAGCCAGGCGATGAGCAGCGTATAATCCACGGCAATGGCGGCCGCTTCCGAAGGAGTGAAATAGCCCGCAAAAATTCCGCCCAGAATAATCACCGGTGTGGCGAGCCCCCAGAGGGAATCGAAAAAGCGCCCGGCGACGACCCGGCCCGGCAGCTTCTCGCTGGCCGGATAGCGATGCCTGTGCGAATACCAGACGGCATAGGAAATCAGGCCGACGCCCATCAGGCTGCCCGGAATGAAACCGCCCATGAAGAGCTTGGCCACGGACTCCCCGGCGATGACCGCATAGAGAACCATGGGAACACTGGGGGGAATGACGACGCCGAT
>CAYWTL010000174.1:0-1818 GCA_964460245.1 uncultured Syntrophaceae bacterium
GTCAACGACTTCATCAACAAGCGGCGCTTCGACGCGACCATCCTGGCCTGGACGATTCCCATGGATCCGGACATCTACGATGTCTGGCATTCGAGCAAGACCGGGCCGGATGAACTCAACTTCGTGTCTTACCGGAACCGAGAGGTGGACGAACTGCTCGAGAAGGGGAGGGAAACCTTCGATCAGCGGCAGCGGAAAAAATGCTACGACCGGATCCAGGAAATCCTTGCGGAGGAACAACCATACCTGTTTCTGTACGTTGCCGACGCCCTGCCGATCATCCATGCGCGTTTCCGGGGGATCGAACCGGCGCCGCTGGGCATCGCCCACAATTTCATCAGATGGTACGTTCCCCGGGGGGAGCAGAAGCTGGTCCTGAAACCCTGAGGCCGTGACCGCTTGTCAGGGCGCCGTCTTCACGGGGTTTGCAGCGGTCGGCTTTTTCATCGCCTCCGAAATTTCGATGGCGTAGACGTTCTCCGCCTTGTAATAGATTTGATCCACGTCGTAGCCGAGGTTCGGTTCCACGTCGATGACAATCCGCATGACATGGGTTGTCCGGTCCAGCGCGGAGCGGATCTGTCTGACCAGCTTCCCGCCGGTGCGGATCCGGGCAAGGCCCCTCCCCGCGGACGAGACGTTCGCGACATCGATGACGACCCTCGGATTGGCCCCGTCGATGCCGAAGATTCGGGGTGCGTTGAAGCGGTTGAATTCGATCAGTACCCTTTCACGACCGCCTGCTTCCTTTTTGAAGGTGATGTTTTTCACGACCAGGGAGGCCGCCGACGAATCCCCGACCGGGAGAAGGTTTCTTTCTGCAGCGGGTTCCGCATCCCCTTTCTTCGGGACGGCTGCCGGCGCCGTCAGGCGGAGGCTGCGAACGTAACCTCGCGCTCGGGCTTCGTCGCGGATTTTTTCATCGGGGCGGAATACGGCATACCAGCCGTTTTTCAGGAAATCGGCCTTGACGGATTCCCCGGCCGCGAGCGTTCCCCGGATTTCGGAGCTCAAAGACCGCTCGGCCCGGATGTTGGTTTTGGACCGGGCCGACAGAATCGTTCCCCAGTCCTGGGCGACGGTGTGGGCGGGGATCAGGAGGATGAACCACAGGAACGATAACAGAAAAAACGTGGATTTGCTGTGCCGGGTCATAGTCACGCCCCTTTCGGAAGGATTGGTTCAAGCTAATTTCTTAATATTATTCCTTAAAGATCATTTTGTCAAAAAGATTCTGTAAAAATTCCTATAGGTATGCGCCGAACCGCAGGGCCGTTCGGTCGATCGCGGATCCCATGGTTTCGTGAACCAGTTCGCGGTGGCCGATGATGAAGGGCTGATAGACCAGCAGGATCTCGTCGGCAGACATTCGAATTTCCGTCAGTTGCGGATGCACCCGGCGCTTGTCCACGGCGAGGCCGGCCAGTGTGATTTTCATGCTTTCCACGGCTTCCTGACCGGCCAGCGTCGCCGGCTGGAACGAAGCGCCGGCAAGGGATTCCACCGCCTTTCCCTCCGGCTGAAAGGCGGTCATCCGGCGGGACCAGCGCAGAAACAGGGCCGGGCTCAGTTTGAAGGCGGGCGCCCAGAAAAAAACCGGTTTCTCTTCGAAGCCGTCGCCGATGGCCTTGGGCAGGTTGGCCAGCCGGACCAGGTCCGCGTAGGAGCGAAGCGGAAGGCCTTCCACGCGGGGTGACATCCTCCAGAAGGGCAGGTAAAGAACCGGTTTCCGCGTGGAAGCGGCCGTCACGGAGAAGGGCACGCGCTCGAATCGCGTCCCGGCGCACTGCCAGGCGGAGTCGCAGTTCCTGCAGAGCA
>CAYWTL010000175.1:0-1757 GCA_964460245.1 uncultured Syntrophaceae bacterium
CTGAGGCAGATGAGCAGGTCCGGATTCTTCTGCTTGATGGCGTCATAGACCGCCTGGATCCGGTCGATCTCGTGGGTCGGCTGGCCGTCGTCCGTACGGGCATGGACATGGACCATGGCGGCCCCCGCCTGACGGCACTTGTAGGCCTCTTCGGCGAACTCCTGAAGCGTGTAGGGCACGCTGGGATTGTTGTTCTTCATGGTCGCCGCGCCGGTCAGCGCCGCACAGATAATCACGGGATTGCTATCCTTTGCCATAACGTCCTCCTTCTCTTGATTTGATTCGTAAAGGCGATCCGCCTTTTACCGTCCTGAATTCCCTATGCCGGTTCAAAATGATCCAGATCCAGCAGGGTATGGGTCGTCTTTTCCGCGAACACCGCCTTGACCTTCATGCCGACGTGGACGTCCTTGAAATCGACGCCTTCGACGATGTGTGTCAGGGGGGTATCCGCTCCCTTGAGTTTGATCTGCCCCAGGATGTACGGAACCTTCCTGGGCAGGTGCCTGCCCGGGTAGCGCACGATGGTATAGTTGACGAGTTCGCCCTCGGAACCCAGTTCGACCCAGTTCTCGTCGATCTTGGTCTGGCAGAAGTGGCAGTATTCCCGGGGCGGAACGAAGGTCTTCTCGCATTTGGGACATTTGAGCCCCATGACTTTCTTCTTGTCCCTCAGCGCGATGATGAACTTCGAGCCCAGTCTCCCCACAAAATACTGGTTGGGCAGGGCCATCTTGCCCTCAAAGACGAAGCAGTGGGTCGTATCTTCCTTTTTGCAGGTCATTGTGGTCATGACGTTTCTCCTCTCTATTGATCCAGTTCGAAGTAGAGCAGATCCGTGAAGGTGCCCTTGGTCTCCTTCGCCCAGGCCGGACGAACCCGGTCGCCGACCTTCAGCTTGGCCAGGTCTTCCCGCTTGATGTCGAAGCAGAACGCTTCCTGGGCGCTCGCGTTGTCCAGCAGAATCCAGCACATCGCATAAGGGGTTTCGCGGACCGCGCCCGTCAGTGGATCGGGGCTGGCGAAGTAGACGATGTCGGCGGCCGTGATCGTGCCCTTCGGACCCAGTTCCACCCATTCGTTGCACCGAACGCGGCAGAAGGCGCAGATCTCGCGAGGGGTGATCTGGGTCCGGCGGCATTTCGGGCACACATTGGCGAGGAATTTCCTTTCCTTGAGCCCCTTGAACCACATGCCGTAAATGGGCCCGGTTGCAAAGCGGCAATCGATGGAATTGATGACCTTGATCGTGATGAGCTCCTCCGCCTCGCCGGCTCCGGCGTTGGGATCGACGAATTTGCTGAAGAAGCGCGATGTCGCCGCGGCCGCCATCATGTCTCCGTCGATCTTGACCTGCCCCGAGGTGAAGGCCGTCTCGCCGGAGATCGTTCCGAGCATCATGCCGACATAGGTCTCGGCCGGCATCGTCATCTTGACGGTCAGGTCCTTGGCGAGCCCTTCCTTCACGGTGCACTTGCCGTCCCGAATGGCGATTGTCCACTGGCCGCCGCCCTCGCCGGTCAGGTCGTAGCCGATCTTCATTTCGACCCCGGCCGCCTTGTCCGGGCGGAAGCGCTCCTCGATGGTTGCGATGATGTCTTTCGCGGTGACTGCCGATTTTTTCTCCGGCGCCTTGTACTGGACAAAGACCTTGGGAAGGATCGTCATCAGGACCCGCGGATCGCCGACGACGCGAAGCTTTCCCGAGGTCAGGGCCTCGATGGCCGCGATCTTGCCCAGCGTGACGCCGATGAAGG
>CAYWTL010000176.1:0-1743 GCA_964460245.1 uncultured Syntrophaceae bacterium
GTTCTGCAATCCCAACTCCGGGCACGAGAAGGGGAACGTGGAGAACAAGGTCGGCTATATTCGGCGGAATTTTCTGGTGCCTGCACCGGTGTTCGATGACATCGAGCGCTACAATGCGGAGATTCTTGAGCGATGCGAGAAGGATTGGCGGCGGGTCCATTACAAGAAGCAAAAAACCATCGCCGAGCTTTTCGAGGAAGATCGCGCGGCCCTTTCACCGTTGCCGGTGAAGGCGTTTCGCGCCGTCAGATTTGAGAGGGTGAAAACGGACGCGTACGGGAAATTCTGTCTGGAGGGGAAGCACTGGTATTCATCCGCGCCGGAGATGGCCGGACATGATGTTGTGGTTGCCATCGGCGCGCATCGGGTGGAAGTCCTGGACGGATCAGGAGAAAGGATAAGCAGCCATGCGCGCATGTACGGAAAGGAACGCACGGACAGCACGGACTGGAGCACCACGGCCGCCCGGTTGTTCAAGCGTCCGAGGGCCTGGAGGAACAGCCCGATACGTCGGGTGGTGCCGGAAACGCTCCGTGAGCGTCTGGACGGCATGGACGAGGCGGGGTTGAAACAGGCGTTCAGGGTTTTCCGCGACCTGAGCGTCCAGTTCGATTTCGACACGGTGATAGCGGCCATGACAGAGGCGGTACACCGGGACACGCTGGACGGATACAGCGCCTCGGCGATCGCCGCCAGGATAATAAACGTGGGTCTGGACAACGCACCCGAGGCGGGGCCTGACCTCACTTCATACGATGCTGAGCTGATCAGCACGGGGAGGCTCTCATGAAACGGAGGAACGCCGTACGCGAAGAGATTTCGAATTTCTGCCGCAGGGTTTCCTTCAGCCAGACGGCGGTTCGTCTCTGCGAGGAGGAAGCGACGGTGAAGCAGGAGAACTTCCTGCACCTGGTCCTGCAAAAGGAACTGGAAAACAGGGAGGACTCTCGAAAGACCCGGTTGCTCAAGGAAGCCGCCTTTCCGGTGTATAAAACAGTCGAAGGGTATGAGTGGGGAACGATCAAGCTGCCGGGAACGCTCAGCCGGAAGGATCTCACGGAAGCGTCTTTTGTCCGCGATAAGCGGAATATTGTGATGTATGGAAAGGTCGGAACCGGAAAAACACATCTTGCCGTCGCGTTGGGGGTGCGTGCGTGCTCCCTGGGTATTCCGGTCCGCTTCTTCTCTGTCGCGGAATTGGTGGTTCGCCTGTCGGAGGCATCAAGAAACGGAACCCTCGAACGGTTACTGAAAAGTATATTGAAAGCGGAACTGATAATTCTTGATGAGTGGGGGTATGTGCCGCTGGACAGGCAGGGGTCCCAATTATTATTCAGGATCATTTCCGACAGTTACGAACGAAGGAGTATGATCATTACCACGAACCTTGAATTTTCAAAGTGGGGCACAATGCTCACGGATGACCAGATGGCGGCGGCTATGATTGACAGGCTTGCTCATCATGGGCATCTGCTGATTTTTGAAGGTGAAAGTCATCGCATGAAATACGCGTTGATGAAGCAAAAGTAACAAAAAAATCCCCATCGGATTCATGGGGATTTTTACACGATTTTTCTGGGGAATTCTGGTTGATTAAATACAATCGTGCCCCCCCGGGGGGGCAGGGGGCGAGGGGCAGGGGATGAACACGTGTCCCGGTGTTTTCCTACCGGTTAAACGTCGCCTTGGGATAATAATAATTTATTCAAATCTGATATAACATTCATCGGAATTAACGCCGCG
>CAYWTL010000177.1:0-1658 GCA_964460245.1 uncultured Syntrophaceae bacterium
GCCAAGATCACGGAAATCTACGAGGGGACCTCGGAGGCCCAGCGGATGGTCATCTCCGGAAACGTTCTCCGCTGACCGGACGGAAAGGAGCCCGCCATGCCCACCGTCATCGCCTGCTTCAAATGGGTCATCGACGAAGCCTATATCCGGAAGGGCTCATCGGGGGATCTGGACTTCTCGTCGGTGGACTTCAAGATCAGCGAATATGACCGCAATGCCATTGAAGAGGCCGTCCGCCTGCGGGAGACTCACGGGGGAAAGGTGGTTGCGCTGACCGTCGGGCCGCCGGGAGCGACGAAGGGCGTCAAGGATGCCCTCTCCCGCGGGTCCGACGAGGCGATCTTCGTCGCGGACGCGTCTTTCGAGCACCTCGAACCCTCGCAAACCGCCGAAATCCTGGCGGCGGTGATCCGATCCCGCATTCCGGACTTTGACCTGATTGTCTGCGGAGAGGGATCCGGCGACCTGTACGCCCAGCAGGTCGGGGCGCGTCTTGCCGAGCATCTGGAAATTCCCTGCGTCACCTTCGTCCAGAAGCTCGGCATGGCCGGGGGAACCCTGAGCGCGGAGCGTAAAGTCGAGCAATACACGGAAATCACCTCCGCTCCTCTGCCGGCGCTGGTCACCGTTCTGCCGGAAATCAATTCCCCGCGGATACCGGGCGTCAAGGACACCCTGACGGCATCCCGGAAACCCGTGGCAACCGTCCGGAAAGAAGACCTTCCACCCATCGGGGAGGCTCGTTTGCAGACGATCGGATTTGCGGGGGCGCGGATGGATCGGACCTGTGAAAAATTCGGCGCGGACGACGCGGAAGTGGCGCGTTTTGTCGACGCGTTGCGGAAGAAAGGCGCGATCCGGTAAAGGGGGATTGAAAATGGCCGGAATATGGATTTTTGCCGACAACCGGGAGCAAACCCTGGAACTTTTGAGCGCGGGCCGCCGGCTCGCCGCCGACATGGAAACGCTCCTGTCCGCCTTTCTCCTGGGTGATTCCGCAGGGGCCGGCGATTGTATTTCACGCGGTGCGGATGAGGTCCTGCTGCTGCCCGCGCTCGCCGAGGACCAGTCCCTGGAAGCCTTCCTGCCCGTACTCGTCGAGGAGGCGAAAAAGAGCGACCCGGACGTGGTTCTCTTTGCAGCCACGGCACGGGGAAAGGAACTGGCGGCTCGTGTCGCGACCCGCCTGAAGACGGGCCTTTGCAGCAATTGCACGGCCCTGAAATATGAACCGGACCGGAAGGTTGTGGTAATGGAGCGTTTCGCCTACGGCGGCGCCGCGGTCCAGACGCTGACCTGCTCATCCCGGCCCGTCATGGCCGCCATCCCACCCGGAACCTTTGAGCCGGCCGCCGCGAAGGATGGCCGGAGCGGAAATACACGGGAACTTTCGGCGCCGCCGCCATCGAGGATTAAAGTTCTGGAAAGGAAGGTGAAGGCGCGGGAAGCGCGGGACATCGGCGAGGCGCACGTCGTCGTCTCCGTGGGAAGAGGTTTTGAAAAGAAGGAAGACCTGGAAATGGCCCGCGAACTTGCGGCCGTCCTGGGCGGCGAGATCGGCTGCACGCGGCCACTTTCCGAAGAGATGCACTGGCTTCCGGAGGAGTCCTGCATCGGCCTTTCCGGCGCCCAGGTCAAACCGGATCTCTATATCGGCG
>CAYWTL010000178.1:0-1632 GCA_964460245.1 uncultured Syntrophaceae bacterium
GCCTTCCTGCTGGCCGGGGCCATGGTGGCCTTCATCAACCAGCAGGCCATCCTGACCGTTCTGGGGGAGAAGGCCAACAAATGGAAATCCTTTTCCCTGGCCAGCATCGCCAGCTTTTTCGTGGCGGCCTGCTCTTGCACGGTCATCCCCGTGTCCAGCGGTTTGTTCTACAGCGGCGCCGCCGTGGGGGTTGCTTTTATCATCCTCTGGGTCGCACCCTCGGCAAACATTCTTTCGCTGATCTACACCGGAAACATCCTGGGATACGAAATGGTCGCCGCCCGCGTCGCGGCCGCCCTGCTCATGGCCTTTATCGTGGGCTATGTGATGACGGTCTTCTTCGGAAGGGAAAAAAGGGAGACGGTCGCAGCCTTTCAGGGGGACGACGCGCCAAAGGGTATTGTTGCCCGCCCCCACCTGATCCTCCTGTTCCTGATCCTGCTGTCTCTCCTTCTTCCCAATTACATCGGCCAGACGGGCGCCTATCTGACGAAGGTCATCATCTGGGGAATCGCCACCCTCGTCCTGGCGGCATTCGCCTGGAAGGCCCTTTCGCGGGATGAAATCTCCTCGTGGCTTCGGGAAAGCTGGTGGTTCATCAAGATCATCTTCCCCCTGCTGCTGCTGGGGGTATTCCTCGTCGGGGTCATCGGCAAGCTCCTGCCCGAGGAATGGATCCGCTCCTGGCTGGGCGGAAACGGAATTACCGCCTCTTTTCTGGCCACCATGATCGGCGCCATCAGTTATTTCGCAACCATGACGGAGGCGCCCTTCGTGGACACGCTGATGAAGCTCGGCATGGGCAAGGGTCCCGCCCTGACGCTCCTGCTCACGGGTCCCGGCCTGAGCTTGCCGAACTGGATTGCCATCGGCCGCGTATTCGGGGTAAAAAAAGCCGTGGTTTACGTCATCACAATTATCATCCTTGGAACGCTGGTGGGATGGTTTTTCGGAAACTTCATTCTCTGAGAGGCATTTATGACACAAAAAATCATCATTTATGGAACAGACACTTGACCCTTCTGCAATCAGGCTCGGGAAGCTTACGGAGACAGGGCCATCTATATCAATGTAGCTGCAGAGACTGAGAGATTGGAGGAAATGCTGGTCTATTCCGGCGGCGAACAGAAGGTTCCTGTGATTGTGGAAGGAGACAGGGTGATCGTCGGTTTTCACGGAGAGGCTACACTGCGGGGCGCCATTCCGCTTTTTGGCGGTACCTGACCAACGAAACAGGCGCCCCGGTGAGGTGTCGTAAAATTGTTAGTCGCAAAGTGCTTTTTTCACGTGGACAGGCATGCAAAAAAATAATATTTTTGAAAGAGAATATACCGGGAGGTTCGCATGAAGGATTTCATCCGTGTGTTCAAAGCGCTCTCCGATCCCAATCGCGTGAAACTCGTCAAGGTTCTCCAACAGCGCGTCCTGTGTGTCTGCGAGATGCAGGCACTCCTGGGCATCGCGCAGCCGACCGTCTCCAAGCATCTCAAGATTCTGGAGGAAGCGGGCCTTGTCGGTCGGCGAAAGGATGGCCTGTGGGTGAACTATTTCCTTTCCGACGGCAGCAGCAGCCCGTACGCGGCCAGCCTTCTGGGCAATCTGAAGCACTGGCTCAAGGACGATCCGGAAGTC
>CAYWTL010000179.1:0-1513 GCA_964460245.1 uncultured Syntrophaceae bacterium
GATAAGGGCGAAGAAAAGCGCCATCGACTTCCAGAAGCCCCTCTGCTGAAGGCGCAGCAGGGCGGCCCGCCAGGTTTTTCCTTCGAGTTGTCCGGGCATTGATTTCCGCCGTCTTCGTCCATATTCTGTCGATACTTGCCGTTGGTTTCAAACGCCGCGGGTCCGGGCGCCCCTGCGCCGTATGCCGGAGATCCCGCAGTCCGACGCGTTCACTGCCCCAGGTGCGGGGCGATGATTTCAAGCAGATTCTTGAAGATGATGGTCCCTTCGAGCCGGTTGTCCTCGTCCACAACAGGAATGGCCATCATGCCGTATTTCGCGAAATGGCTCGCGATCTTGTCCTTCTCCTCATCCAAGGGGACGGCGACCACACGGGTGTCCATGATCTCCGCCAGCCGTGTTTCGGGCGCCGCCAACAGCAGGTCGCGCAGACTGATCACGCCCAGCAGTCGTCTTTCTTCGTCGATGACGTAAACATAGTAGATGAGGTCCATCTCCTCCGCGCCGTCGCGAATCGCTTGAATGGCCTCACCGGTCGTGACGGACGGAACAAAGCTCAAAAAGGCGGTGGTCATCAGGCCGCCGGCCGTTTCCTCGGGGTGGGCCATCAGCTCGATAATGTCTTCCGCGCTCTCCTGCTCCATCTCCTTGAGGATGTCCTGCGCGGTATCCTCGGGAAGGTCCTGCAGCAGGTCCGCCGCTTCGCTGGGGGACATCTCCTCGATGATGTCGGACGCCTCCGCGGCGTCGAGGTCCTCGATCAGGCTGACCTGGATTTTCGGGTCCGTTTCCTCCAGGGTTTCGGCGGCGGTCTCCACGTCGAGAGATTGGAAGACCGCGGTCCGCTGATTGATGTCCAGCTCCTCGATGATGTCCGCGAGGTCCGCCGGGTGCAACTGGGCCAGACGGTTCTGCGTGATCTTGAGCCGCAGCAGGTCGGGAGATGCCAGGGGCTGGACGAACTTCCAGGAGATGAACTGGTCGGTCAGGGAATAGTCGAAAAGCCCGCGCAACAGGGCATCCATGAACCGCTCCATTCCAACCCGCCGCATCAACCCCCGGAAGCCGACGTCCACATGAACCAGGTGCAGCCCCTTGCGCGCCTTCAAAAACTGCAGGTCGTTGACCCGCCGGACCTTGGCCCCGTTGGTGTCCACGATCTGCTTGTCCAGGAGGGTCTCCTTCAGCAGGAGCTCGTCGTCGCTCAGGGCCGGTTCCCGGAAGTCCTCCGGCAGCAGCAGGTTCGCCTGAAACCGGTTTCCGGTCTCGTTGATCTGATGCCATGCGATGAGGGACGGGGTTTTGCCGCCCCCGGATTTGAATAGAACGCCGGTCACGGGCGGATAGGGCTCGGCCAGGTTGGCCACCAGGTCAACGATTTTGCCCACCGGACGGCCATCGGAATCAATGATGCCCGTCCCCAGGATCTGGCTTAAAAACAAAAAAACCTGAGGTTCACAAACGGCTGCCATGATCGATGCCTCCGGGTCAGCCGTCTATAACACCATTCGGC
>CAYWTL010000180.1:0-1505 GCA_964460245.1 uncultured Syntrophaceae bacterium
GTCAGCCTCGATCTGCCCCACTACGCCGAACTGACCGGCCTGTACTGCATCTACAGGAACCGGCTTTACGAGGGGCTCGATTACATCGGCGTCCATCATTACGACAAGGAGCATCGGCTGATCGGCAACGGCAGCCACAAGGACAGCAAGGAACTGGAGGCGCTCCGTCTGGAAGCCGAGATGGAGCGGCGCGTCCTTCCGGGCAGCAGGACCGATCTCACGGCGCTGATTGAAGCGGCGATCGCGGGCCGAAAGGATGTGCACATCTCCCTGGAAAGCCACGACGTTCAGAAGATTTACGACCAGCGGATCATCATGGACGAAGGGAAACCGGACACGCTCTCGGGAGACGGAATCAACTGCATCGACAGAATCCTGAAGGATTACAACGCATTTTTCGGGACCCGCCGCACCTTCGCGGATCTGAAGAAGTGCGGCTACCTGAACATGTGCGATTGCTTCGTCACGCCCGTATGGCTCTTCGAAAAAATGATGACATTCATCTGCCCCGTTATCGAAAGCGGCAGGCTCGACGCTTTTGACACGATGCGGAAGCACCGGCTGCAGGGCAATCTTCTCGAGCGCTACATCGCCGTTTTTTTCGCCCTGGAAGACATCGAAAAGGTGGACCTGTCGACGGTGCACCAGTACTGGCGGAAGATGCGCCCCGGACTGCTGAGCAGGATCTGGGCGGAGGTGACCGGCCGGCAGGGGAACTGCTGACGCTCGGGGCCGGTGTCAGGGCCGCGGGCGATTTTCCGGCGGCATGATGCTCTTCAGCAGGCTTCTGAGGTTCCGGAACCTTCTTTTCTTTTCCGGCCGCTCATACTCCTCGAGGGATGAGGCATTTTCGCAATAGCGGCACAGAATATCGAAGGAATCGTCATCCAGTCCGGTCCGTACCCGCTGGAAGCCCCCGCTTTCGAACAGCTCGCGGTAATCCGAGGAGAGCAGGTTGCCGAGCACATGCTGCAATCCGTAATCCATGCAGCACAGGATGACGTCACCGTTCGGAAGCAGGATGTTGTGGTTCAGGGAATCGCCGCAGGAGCGGCAGCGGATCGGGCCGGCCAGTCGCTCCGGCGCGGGTACATTCCCGAGGTTTCCCGCTCGGGACATCATTCGGGTCCTGCGAATGCGCCTGCCGATGACCGCTGCGATTTCCCGGGGCAGCGTTCCCATGGTCATGAACTCGCAGTTCCGAATGGCGCTTTCGGTGATCTTCGCCAGCATCCTGAGATACCCGTCGTCGACTTCGATCTTCGAATATCGCTCCACGTCGGGCAGATGGAGGACAAAACGGCGGAAGGGAATGGACCGGATCCTTTCCACATCCGTTTCCGTCATCCCGGTGATGGTGGTGAAGGCCGCGATCTTGTAGCCGCGTTCGTGGGCATGGAGCAGCATTTCCGTGCAATCGGGATTCAGCCAGGGCTCCGCCATGCCGGAAAAGTCGAGGGCGGTGTCCGGCGGAATTTTCCGGAGCATTTCCCGAAAGGCCGCGA